>DATLIG010000001.1:0-1545 GCA_035539555.1 Nocardioides sp.
GGCAACGAGCTGCTCGACCTCCGCGCGGCCGGCGACGTCAACATGCTCGTCTCCGAAGACGCCGCCGAGATCACGTTCATCCAGCTCAACGTGTCCGAGCCGCCGTTCGACGACATCCGGATGCGCAAGGCCCTGGCGGTCGGCTTGGACCGCGACGAGCTGAACCAGACCCAGAACGACGGGCTGCCCACCGTGGCCGACGGGCCGTTCGCCCCCGGCTCGATCGGCTACGTCGAGGACCCCGGCTTCCCGAAGTACGACCCGGAGGAGGCGAAGAAGCTCGTCGCCGAGTACGTGGCCGACGGCGGCAAGGACAGCTTCACGCTCACCACCGGCGTCGACCCGGCGACCCTCCGGTTCGCCGAGCTCATCCAGCAGCGGGCCAAGAAGGTCGGCCTCAACGTCGAGCTCGTCAAGCGGGACCAGGCCGCAGTGATCGACGACGCCATCGGCGGCAAGTTCCAGGCCCAGCTCTTCCGGAACTTCCCCGGCGGTGACCCCGACACGAACCACGTCTGGTGGTACGGCGCTGGCAACCCGGTGAACTTCAGCCGCTACGACGACCCCGACATCAACCGCCTGCTCGACGAGGGCCGCAGCGAGACCGACCCGGAGAAGCGGGCCGAGATCTACCAGCAGATCAGCGGCGTCTTCGCCGAGCAGGTGTACAGCATCTGGGCCTGGTACACGCCGTGGGCCGTGGTCGAGGACAAGGACGTGCACGGCATCCTCGGCCCGCCGCTTCCCGGCGACGATCCCAGCGAGCCCGGCCCGGAGTCCACGGACGACCCGGCCCAGCAGCCCAGCGCCGGCCTCGCCAACGGCCACTCCCTCATCGGGATGTGGATCGACCAGTAGGTCCCGGCCGCCGGACCGCTTCGGCTCGACCGCGATCGAGGGCGCCCGCCGCGCCCTCGATCGCGAGCCGGTGGTCCGCGGCTCGCGACGTGCTCGATCAGCCGGCGGTCAGGTCACGGCTGGGCGTCGTGCACGAGGATCGCGATCTGCACCCGGTTGGTGGCGGCGAGCTTGGTCAGCAGGCGTGAGACGTGCGCCTTGACCGTGGCTTCGCTCATGAACAGCGATGCGGCGATCTCGGCGTTGGATGCGCCGGACCCCACCGCATCGGCGACCTCCCGCTCGCGGTCGGTCAGCGATGCCAGCCGCTGGGCGGCGCGGCGACGGCGATCGGCCCTCTCGTCGTTGCCGAGGTGGGCGAGGAGGGTGCGGGTGACCGACGGCGAGAGCATCGCCTCACCCGCCGCCACGAGGCGCACGGCGTTCACGATCTCGGTGGGCTCGGTGTCCTTCAGCAAGAACCCGTCGGCGCCGGCCCGCAGTGCGCTCAGGACGTGCTCGTCGGCCTGGAACGTGGTCAGGACGATCACGCGCGGCGGATCGGTCAGGCGGCGCAGCGCCGACGTGGCGGTGATGCCGTCCATCTCCGGCATCCGGATGTCCATCAGGACGACATCGGGTCGGTGCGCCGACACGGCCGCGGCGGCCTGAGCGCCATCGGCCGCCTCGCCCACCACCTCGATCTCC
>DATLIG010000002.1:0-7742 GCA_035539555.1 Nocardioides sp.
ATGGCCGGTCGCCTGATCAGCTGACCGGTCTTCTCAGCACTCCCTCGTGGGGGCGCGCCGGCGCGCCCCCACGAGGGAGTGCTGAGAAGACCGGTCAGCTGATCAGGCGACCGGCCATGGCGTCGGCAGGGTCAGTTGCCGAGCGCGACCGAGAGCGACAGGTTGTCGAGCGCGAGGCTCTCCAGCGTGATCGCGTAGGCGGTCGCGTTGACGTTCGGCAGGTCCGCCGAGGAGCTCGTCAGTGCGAAGCCGTCAGCGACGTAGCCACTGTCGGTCGTGGTGTTGGCGAAGCCCGCCTCGGACTGCGCGACACCGATGGTGGTGCTGCCGAGCGTCGCACCGTTGGGGGTGTTCAGCGTCTTGGCGTTGAGGCCCACCGAGCCCAGGGCGATGGTGGTGTCCGTCGAGGCGACCTCGAGGTGGGCACCGATGCCCAGCAGGGGCAGGGTCACGTCGGGGGTGACGACCTGGATGCCACTGGCGTTGGTGTTCGACCCGGTCTCCGCGTAGAGCGTGGCCTGGTCGCCGCCGGCGACGTCAGCGGATCCCGTGCGGGCCTTGAGGCCGTCGCTGGTGATCCGGTCACTGTTGAGCGTGAACCCGTCGGCCGACGACAGCACGGCGCCGACCATTCCCTGCAACATGGCGACGCCGAGTCCTGCGGTGAGCAGGGTGGCCGGCACCGTCACGGCTGCGAACCGACCCATGCGGGTGCGGCCCATACCGATTTCCTTCTTCACATTTCCCTCCCAAGGAAACACGTCCGCCGATCCCTCCCGAACCGGCGGTGGACGCTGGCCGCATCCCCATGTCCTTGGCCAAGCGTGACGGAGTGTGACACACAACACCGGGTGTGCGCGACAGTGAGTAACAGAATTCTTCTCAGGTCTCGCCGGTCCCTGCCGAGGGAGCAGGCTCCCCAGGGCGCCGGCCGCCGGCGCGTCCCGTACCGTTCGCGCCGTGACTCATCGTGCCGAGGGCCGCCCGTGGCTGCGCACCGCGTTCGGCGTCGCCGCGCTGGTCGTCTTCTTCGCCGGGATGTTGGTCGTGATCGCCGTGCTGGCCTTCTCGGTGAAGGTGTCCGGGCACAGCATGGAGCCGACCCTCGAGGACGGTGACCGGCTCGTCGTGAACCCGTTCGGCAACGACGACGTGGCCCGCTTCGACATCGTCGAGAGCACCCTCGGTGACCGCGAGATCCCTGTCGTGAAGCGGGTGATCGGCATGCCGGGTGACCGGATCCAGGCGAGCGCCGAGGCCGACCCGCCCGTCGTACGGATCAAGCCGGCGGGGGAGGACACCGTGTACGTCGTCGACAACCCGGCCTGGTCGGGACGCGTCGGCGACAAGGTCGAGCCCTGCTGCGCCGAGGACGGTACGACGCTGCCGCGTGGCGAGGAGCCCGGCTGGGTGAGCGTGCCGGACGGGCAGTTCTGGCTGGTCGGCGACAACTGGGGCGGGTCGGACGACTCGCGCACCTTCGGCTACGTCACGCAGGAGCAGATCACGGCGCGGATCTCGTTCCGGGTGCAGCCGTTCGGCGATCTCGGCCGGCTGCCGAACGACGTGACGCTGGTGGCCGAGGACTGATCCGGGCTCGTTTGCCTGTGACATCGTGACCTGAGATCACGGTGACGGTTACCACAGGAGGCACTAGCCTCAGCCCGTCGGGACCGTCCGGTGGCACTGGGGCACGACGGGACTCACGGGACGAGAGGTATGCGTGGACGCGGTACTGGACTGGCTCACCCACTGGGTCGACCACGTCGACTGGTTCGCCTTCGTGTCGATCCCGTTCTTCACCGGCATCATCGGCTGGCTCATCAACTGGTCCGGGTTGTGGATGCTGTTCAAGCCGATCGCCTTCCACGGCTTCCGGATCCCGGGCCTCAGGGAGATCGCCGGTGTCCTGCCGCGCAAGCTCCAGGAGATCCCGGGCTGGATGGACGGCGGCCTCGGCTGGCAGGGCATCGTGCCCGCGCGCGCCGCGAAGATGGGCAGCATCGCCGTCGACAAGGTCATCGCGAAGCTCGGCACGCCGGCCGAGTTCTACGCCCAGCTCGAGCCCGACCAGATCGCCGAGCACATCGTCAACGTCTTCCGCCCGGACCTTCCGGCGCTGGTCGACGACGTGATGATGCGCGAGCACCCGCGCCTGTGGCGTGACCTCCCGAGCCCGGTCCGCCAGGCGGTCGTCGACCGCGTCCAGGCCCAGCTGCCGGGCGTCGTCAAGACGATCACCGACGAGATCGGTGTGCACATCAACCAGCTGCTCGACCCGAAGATCATGGTCATCGACCACTTCCGGAAGAACCCCGAGCTCGTCGTCCGGGTGTTCAAGGACGTCGGCCAGCGCGAGCTCAACCTGATGGTGGCCTTCGGCTTCATCTTCGGCTTCCTGCTCGGCATCCCGGTCGCGATCATCGACCAGACCTGGCACGTCGAGACCGGCAACCCGGCGCCCTGGTACCTCCTGCCGTCGCTCGGCATCGTCGTCGGCTGGATCACCAACCTGCTGGGCATGTGGCTGATCTTCGACCCGCCGGAGGAGAAGCGGATCCTCGGCATCAAGGTGCAGGGCCTGTTCCTGCGCCGCCAGGACGAGTGTGCCGAGGTCTACGCCCGGATCATCGCCGACGACGTGATCACGCTCGAGCGGATCGGCGACTTCCTGATGGACGGCCCGCGCGGTGACCGCACCCGCCAGATGATCGCCACCGCGATGCGGCCCGCGATCGACAAGGCCGCCGGCCCGCTGCGCGGCGCGGTCAACGTCGCCCTCGGCGGCAGGCGGTACGACAGCATCAAGGACTCCTTCGCCCAGGAGGCCGTCGGCCGGACGATCACGCCCTTCCGCGACGCGGAGTTCAGCCGGAAGCAGTCCGAGAAGATCCGCGTGCTGATCGCGCGGCGCACCAAGGAGCTCCCGCCGAAGGACTTCGTGGAGATGATGCGCTCGGCCATCAAGGAGGACGAGTGGATGCTCTACGCCCACGGCGCGATCATGGGCGCCGCGGGCGGCTTCCTACACTTGGGCATCTTCAACTGGGGCTGGATCCCCGGGTTCCCCCCGTGAGCACCGGAAGGCTTGTCATGACTGAGGACGTCGACAAGGACGGGCTCCCGCGGCTCCCCGCGCTCACCGGTCCGGCGGTTGCCGAGTCGCTCCCGGGCCTGGCCCGGGTGGCCGGCTCGGCGGCGCTGCACACCGCGAGCTGGGGCGTGCGGACGACGACCCGCAACTGGCTGCGTGTCGGCAAGGCCGTCACCAGCCGCGACGAGGCGGCGTCGCTGATCCGCGACGTGGGCTCCTATGTCAGCGCGCTCGGCGAGGTGGCGAAGCAGGTCTCGGGCGGCGTCCCGGTCGCGCAGGCGCTGACCCGTGCCGGCGAGTCCCTCGGTGCCACGCCGGACCGGTCGGGCGCGACCGCGAACCCGACGGTGGACGGCCAGGTGCTCGCCAACCGGCCGCAGACCCTGCGCGAGCGTGGCAACGAGCTGCTCGAGAAGTCCCGTGACGTCTGGAGCCAGGACGACCGGCACCCGGCGTTCGACCGGATCCTCGACGAGCTGGCACCGGACGAGGCGCGGATCCTCGTGATGCTGCTGCGCAACGGCCCGCAGCCGAGCGTCGACATCCGCACGGGTGGCCCGATCGGCATGGTCAGCAGTCAGCTGGTGGCCCCCGGGCTCAACATGGTGGGGCCACGGGCCGGCCTGCGCTACCTGGAGCAGGTGCCGTCGTACCTCAACAACCTGTTCCGGCTCGGCCTGGTCTGGTTCTCCCGCGAGGCGGTCCACGACCACATGGAGTACCAGGTGCTCGAGGCGCAGCCGGACGTGCTGGCCGCCCTGCACTCGGTCAAGTTCGCCAAGGTCGTACGCCGCAGCATCCACCTGACGCCCTTCGGCGAGGAGTTCTGCAAGCTCGCCCTGGTCGACGAGCGGACGGCGACCAGCGAGGACCTGCCCGAGCACGAGGCGCCGCCGGAGATCGACGCCTGAGCTCGCCCGAGGATCCGTCGGCTCAGATCGGGCCGTGCTGGGGACGGGGCGGCGGCGGGTGGTGGACCTCGTCGCCCTCCTGGTGGTGATGGTTGTTCACGCCGTCCCAGGGCGTGTGCTGCTCCTGGTCCTGGATCCGCTTGTGCAGCCCGTTGAGGGCGGCCTGTGAAGCGGCGTCCTGGTTGTTCAGGTCGCGGACGCCGAGCTCCAGGTTGTCGGCGGCGTTGTTGACGTCCTGCTTGAGGAGGCCGACCAGCTCGATGAGCAGCTGGAGCGAGCTGTCGTAGGCACTGAGGGCCCCGAAGTCGCCGCCCGTGGGAAGTCCGTAGCAGACGAAGCCGGCGTGGGGGTACTCCGCCTTCGCGAACTGCGAGTTGGCCTTGCCGAGGCTGGCGGCGACGTTCGGCAGGACGCTCGTCCAGATCCGGCTGACCTTGCTGAGGCTGAACGAGATGCCCGCGCTGAGCTGGGAGCCGTCGGTGACGGCGAGCTCGCCCTCGTGGTCCTTCGTCGCCGGGTCGTCGATCTGGTACCTGGCCTTCGTGTTGGGACCGGTGTCCCCGATCGTGGCGACGGCCGTGCAGTCGTCGCGGATCGCGGCGAGCTCGGTGTCGATGGCCGTGACCAGGTCCGCCTTGGCCTTCTCGACGGTGCTCATGATCGACTCGTACTCGGTCTTGGGCTCGGGCACGGGGGTCTTCGTGACGTCGGCGCCGACGCTGACGGCCACGGAGGCGAGTCCGAGGACGGCCGACGCGCCGCCGCTGATGAACGCCGAGCCGCCGGCGACGGCCCAGCCGGCGATCTTGAAGAAGGTCTCCCAGCTGGCGCCGCCCGAGGTCTTGACCGCCTCCAGCTTGGCGAGGCTGTTCTCGAAGAGCAGCACCGCGGTGCACTTCTGCTCGGCCCAGACGGCGAGCTCGGCGCAGGCCGCACCGCCCACCTTGATGAGCAGGCCGTCGATGTTGCCGGTGACGTCGTCGAGCTTGAACAGGAAGTTCTTCCGGAACGCGTCGAAGAGCCCGCCCGACACGTGGTGCTCGTTGACGATGGCCTCGAGGTCCTCGAACTCGATGTTGATGGTGCCGGTGCCCTCGGTGTTGCCGTTCACGACCGTGCCCTCGGCCGCGATGATGGCGTGCGCCTCGGCCAGGGCGTTGACGGCCTTCTCGGCGCTCGCCTGGTCGACGTTGGAGGACAGCCAGCGGTCCCAGATCTCGTCGCAGCGGCTCCGCACGGCGTCGAAGGACTTGGTGTAGTCGTCCTCGCCGGTCTGCGGGAGGTCGTTGGACCACCCGCCCTTGCCGCCGCCCTCGCCGTCGGGTCCGGGCCGGTCGGCCCAGTAGTAGGACGTGGTGGAGTTCTGGGTGTACTGCGTCTCCTCGACGGTCCACCCTCCGCCCTTCATCATGGCGTCGATCGCGGCCCGCTTGTAGCGGCCGAGCTGGGCATGGAGGCCGGGGAACCGGGCGAGTACTGCTGAGTCGACCATGGCGAGATCCTTGGGTCCGAGATGGCGCACGGCTCGGGCCGCGTGCCGGGTGTCTGGGGGGACTCCTGTGGCCTACCACACACGCCGCGGGTCAAACGGCGGGCCGACCGCGGAACGCGGAGAAAAGACAAAGTTGAGTGGAACAGACTCAACTTTGAGGACGTTTGGCCTAGTGACCGGCCGGAGCAGTTCCGGCCATGATGGAGCCACTGACCCAAGGAGTCGTGCATGAGTAACTTCGGGGCCGACAAGTTCACCACGCGTGCGCGCGAGGCGATCGAGGCCGCGCAGCTCGCCGCCACCACGGCGGGCAACACCACCGTCGAGCCGGTCCACCTGCTCGTCGCCCTGCTCCTCCAGGAGGAGGGCACCGCAGCCAACCTGGTCGCCAAGGCCGGCGTCGACGTCACCGGGCTCGTCCACGCGGCATCCGCCGCCCGCGACGCCCTGCCGCGCGCCAGCGGTGCCACCGTCCAGCAGCCGGCGGGATCGGCCGCGCTGACCCGCGTGCTCGCGTCCGCCCTCGATCTCGCCGCGTCCATGAAGGACGACTACGTCGCGACCGAGCACCTGCTGATCGCACTCGCGACCGTCGAGTCCTCGGCCCGCCAGGTGCTGGTCGACGCCGGGCTGTCCGCCGACGCCCTGCGCGACGCACTCACGGCGGTCCGCGGCAACCGTCGCGTCACGTCGCAGGACGCCGAGTCGACGTACGAGGCACTCGAGAAGTACTCCGTCGACCTCACGGCCGCCGCGGAGGAGGGCAAGCTCGACCCGGTGATCGGTCGCGACCAGGAGATCCGCCGCGTCATCCAGGTGCTGAGCCGCCGGACCAAGAACAACCCCGTGCTCATCGGTGAGCCGGGTGTCGGCAAGACCGCCGTCGTCGAGGGGCTCGCGCAGCGCGTCGTCGCCGGCGACGTCCCCGACAGCCTCAAGCACAAGCGGGTGCTCAGCCTCGACCTGATGGGCATGGTCGCGGGCGCGAAGTACCGCGGCGAGTTCGAGGAGCGGCTCAAGGCCGTCCTCGACGAGATCCGCCAGTCCGAGGGCCAGGTCATCACCTTCATCGACGAGCTGCACACGGTCGTCGGCGCGGGCGCCGGCGGCGACAGCCAGATGGACGCCGGCAACATGCTCAAGCCGATGCTGGCCCGCGGCGAGCTGCACATGATCGGTGCCACCACGCTCGACGAGTACCGCGAGTCGATCGAGAAGGACCCCGCGCTGGAGCGCCGCTTCCAGCAGGTCTTCGTCGGTGAGCCCTCGGTCGAGGACACCATCCAGATCCTGCGCGGCATCCAGGAGAAGTACGAGGCCCACCACGGTGTCCGGATCACCGACGCCGCCCTGGTCGCCGCCGCGACCCTGTCCGACCGCTACATCTCCGGCCGGCAGCTCCCCGACAAGGCGATCGACCTCGTCGACGAGGCTGCCTCCCGGCTGCGGATGGAGATCGAGTCCTCGCCGGAGGAGATCGACCAGCTCCGCCGCCAGGTCGACCGGCTGAAGATGGAGGAGTTCGCCCTCGCCAAGGAGAGCGACGACGCCTCCGTCGAGCGGCTCGGCAAGCTCCGCCAGGACCTCGCCGACGCCGAGGAGCAGCTGCGCGCCCTCGAGTCACGCTGGGAGCAGGAGAAGTCCTCCCTCGAGGACGAGGGCGAGCTCCGCCGCCGTCTCGACACCGTGCGCGTGCACGCGGAGAAGCTGATGCGCGAGGGCGGCGAGGAGAACCTCCGCCAGGCCTCCGAGATCCTCTACGTGCAGATCCCACAGCTCGAGAAGTCGCTGGCCACGTCCGTCGCGGCCGAGACCTCGAGCCTCGAGCCGCTGGTCGGCGACGAGGTCGGCGCCGAGCAGGTCGCCGAGGTGGTCGAGGCCTGGACCGGCATCCCCACCGGCCGGATGCTGCAGGGCGAGACCGCCAAGCTCCTCGAGATGGAGTCGGTGATCGGCACCCGCCTGATCGGCCAGAAGGCCGCGGTCAACGCCGTGAGCGACGCCGTACGCCGTTCGCGGGCGGGCATCTCCGACCCGAACCGGCCGACCGGCAGCTTCCTGTTCCTCGGCCCGACCGGCACCGGCTAGACCGAGCTGGCCAAGGCGCTCGCAGACTTCCTGTTCGACGACGAGCACGCCATGGTCCGGATCGATATGAGCGAGTACTCCGAGAAGCACTCGGTGGCCCGCCTCGTCGGCGCTCCTCCGGGGTACGTCGGCTACGAGGAGGGCGGCCAGCTCACCG
>DATLIG010000003.1:0-30506 GCA_035539555.1 Nocardioides sp.
TCTTGGCGGTGGTCGCCGTGGCGGCAGCCGTCTTCCGTGCGGCGGCGGCAACCGCGCGCTGGTCGACGGGCGCACCCAGCTCGACGGAGATCCCGAGTCCGGAGAGATGGGCCATGAGCGACTTCAGGTGGGCCGGCGCGACATCAGCAGCGCCGAAGGCCTGGCGTACCTCCTCGGCGGTCACGCTGCCCGCGGGCGCGCCGCGGTCGATGAGCGCGACGATGGACGGGTGGGTGAGCACGGCGGGTGGGACCGAACGGTTCGAGGACACGAACACCTCTCGTACTGGCGGGTCTAGGGCGCGGCGAGGCCCGGAGGCGTCAAGACCGCACTCGTCATTCTGCCACGGGGTACGAAGCGGTCTGACATTCGGGGGCGTTCACCCGACGTTCACGCGTCCTTGGCGGCTGCCTTCTTCGCCTTCTTGTAGTCGCGCACCTTCTGCAACGACACCGGGTCAACGACGTCGGCGACGGATCGGTACCCCTCGAGCGCGTAGTCACCCGCCGCCTTCTCCCAGCCCTCCGGGCGGGCACCGAGCTGCTTGGCGACGAGGGCCGTGAAGATCTGCGCCTTCTGCTTGCCGAAGCCCGGCAGGGCCTGGATCCGCTTGAGCAGGTCCTTGCCGTCGGCGGCCTCCGTCCAGAGGCGGGCCGCGTCGCCGTCGTACTCCTCGACCACGACCTTGGCGAGCTCCTGCAGGCGCGCGGCCATCGAGCCGCCATACCGGTGGATGGCGGGCGGGGTGCGGCACAGCTCGGAGAACCTCTCCGGGTCGGCCGCCGCGATCGCCGCCGGCTCCAGGGTGCCGAACCGCTCCAGGACCTTCGCCGGGCCGGCGAAGGCGCGCTCCATCGGGAACTGCTGGTCCAGCATCATCCCGGCGAGGAGCGCGAAGGGGCTCTCCTCGAGCACCTTGTCGGCGGTGGGGTCCTGGGCGATCTGGATGGCCATGAGGCCATCTTGCCGGACGTCGCCGTCACCACGGCTGGTACGTGACGGTGAAGCGGTCCCCCACCTCGGCCTGCAGCCGTTCGACCAGGAGCCGGGCCTGTCGGTCGAGCTCGGCGTAGGCCTCGTCGGTCCGGAGCCTCGGGCTCGCGTCGAGGTGGTCCATGGCGTTGCCCCACGCGGTGAGCTCACTGATCAGGTCCTTGCTCAGGCCGAGTGCGCGCCGCAGCCACTCCGGCTCGTCGGGGACCAGGCCACCGGGAACCCGGCCACCGCTGAGCCACAACGGCACCACCACGCCGTAGTCCCACATGAAGCGGAGGGCATCGCCGTCCACGGCGTAGTCGGGCTCGGTGGGCTCGACCCAGCCGTCCGGCGGGATGGCGGACCAGTGCCATCCGTCCGGGTCATCGACGGACGGCGAGGGCCGTTCCCGGTCGGGTCCACTCACGCGTTGCGCTCCGCGATCCGCTCGAGCCCGGTCCAGAGCGCGTCCATCATCCGCTCGACCATCGTCTCGGTCGTGACGTCCGGGTGGTGGCGCCACCACTTGGCGGCCTGCTCCCCGGCGCCCGAGACGGCGTGCGCGTACGCCGACGCGGACTCCTCGTCCAGGCCGGGCGCGGCCGCGCGGACCAGCCCGGCGATGACCTCGGCGGTCTCGTAGCGGTGGCGGCCGGCGGCCTCGGAGACGCGGCCGGCGATCGCGGCGCCGCCGCCGAAGAGGACGTCCCACGCCGAACCGCGGTCGCGGACGAAGAGGAAGTAGGCGCCGAACCCGGCGCGCAGCTGCTCCTCGGGAGTCTGCGCTCCCCCGGCCGCCGCGACGACGGCGGCGTCGAGCTCGGCGCGGGCGGCGCGCAGGCACTCGAGGTAGATCTCGTCCTTGTCGGCGAAGTACTTGTAGATGAGGGTGCGGGTCACCCCGGCCGCAGCGGCGATGTCCTCGACCGCGGTGCCCTGGTAGCCCAGGCGGACGAAGACGTCCTCGGCGACGGAGATGAGCTGCGCACGTCGTACCTGCGGGGCGAGCCGGCGACGGGGCTGGTCGGCCACGTCAGGCCGTCCAGTCGAGGAGGACGCCGCCGGCGGTGATCGCGGCGAACCACCACACCCAGCTCACGACGCCGAGCCACACGACGCGCTTCGGGTACGGCGCCCACCACACGAAGCACATCACGAACATCACCAGCCAGGTCGCCAGCAGCACGACGACCGCCCACACCGGGGCGAGCAGCCCGGAGAAGGCGTAGAGGAACAGCGACGACAGGACGAGGACCAGCCCGATGAAGGGCAGTGGCGAGATCTGCTTCCCGGTCGCCGGGTCGATGGCCGCCGGGCGGATCCGGCGGCGACGGCTGAACAACGGGCTACTCGGCCTGCGGCTCGGCGGCGTCGTCGTTCCAGGCCGGGTCGTTGTCCCACGCCGCGGTGTTCTCGGCCGCGTGATCCAGGGCCCGGGCCGCCTCCGCCTCGGTCGGGTAGGGACCGAGCCGGTCCTTGTTGGGACAGCCCTCGACACCCTCGACGGCGTGGTGCTTGAGGCAGAACCAGTACTCGCCTTCATTCGCCATGCCCCGAAACCTACTCTCCTGCAACGAGAGCGTCGCGTGGTGCAACACGCGTGTTACCGGACGCGGCTAATGTCCGGTCATGAGCACCATGTTCGAGGGCTACGGGACCGGCGGACCTGCCTACGACGAGATGTTCGACGGTGCCGAGCTGAGGCCGCCGTACCTCCGGATGCGCGACTCGCTCGACAAGATGAGCACCCCCGAGCTGATCAGTCGCGTCGAGGCACTGCAGGCGAGCTACCTCGACCAGGGCATCACGTTCGACATCGGTGGCGAGGAGCGGGCGATGCCGCTCGACATCCTCCCGCGCGTCATCGAGATGGACACGTGGACGACCATCGAGCGCGGCCTGCAGCAGCGGGTCCAGGCGCTCGAGATGCTCCTCGCCGACGTGTACGACGCGGGGCACGTCTTCGAGGACGGCGTGCTCCCCCGCCAGGTGATCACCACCAGCTCCCACTTCCACCGGCAGGCCGCCACGATCCGCCCGGCCAACGGCGTGCGCGTGCACGTGTCCGGCATCGACCTGATCCGCGACAACAACGGCGAGTTCCGGGTCCTCGAGGACAACGTGCGCGTCCCGTCGGGGGTGTCCTACGTGATGACCAGCCGGCGGGCGATCTCCTCGGCGCTGCCGGAGACGATCGCGCAGCACCGGATCCGGCCGGTGGCCGGCTACCCGCAGAAGCTGCTGGCGGCCCTCCGGGCGGCGGCGCCGGCGGGCGTCGCGGACCCGACGGTCGTCGTCCTCACTCCGGGTGTGTACAACGGCGCCTACTTCGAGCACACGCTGCTCGCGCGGACGATGGGCGTCGAGCTCGTCGAGGGCCGCGACCTGGTGTGCCGCCGCGGCGAGGTCATGATGCGCACCACCAAGGGCCTCGCGCCCGTGCACGTGATCTACCGGAGGGTCGACGACGAGTTCCTCGACCCGGTGCACTTCCTGGCCGACTCGATGCTCGGCTGCCCGGGCCTGATCGACGCGGCCCGCGCCGGCAACGTGACCATCGCGAACGCCGTCGGCAACGGCGTCGCCGACGACAAGCTCGTCTACACCTACATGCCCGATGTGATCCGCTACTACCTCAACGAGGAGCCGGTGATCCGCAACGTCGACACCTGGCGGTGCGGCGAGCCCGACCACCTTGCCGAGGTGATGGACCGCCTCGACGAGCTGGTCCTCAAGCCGGTCGACGGCTCGGGCGGCAAGGGCATCGTGATCGGGCCGCGCGCGTCCCGGGAGGAGCTGGACGAGCTGAGGGTGAAGGTGATCGAGGACCCGCGCTCGTGGATCGCGCAGCCGGTCGTCCAGCTGTCGACGGTGCCGACCTTCGTCGACGGCGAGCTCGGTCCCCGGCACGTCGACCTGCGGCCGTTCGCGGTCAACGACGGCAACCGGGTGTGGGTCCTGCCGGGCGGCCTCACCCGCGTCGCGCTGGGCAAGGGCGAGCTGATCGTGAACTCCTCCCGCGGCGGCGGCACCAAGGACACCTGGGTGCTGGCCGGGCCGACGGCGCCCGAGCAACAGCAGCAGCAGCAACAGCAGTCGCGGAACGTCGTACCGGTCGAGGGGGTGGAGTGATGCTGAGCCGGATCGCCGAGTCGCTCTTCTGGATCGGCCGCTACATCGAGCGGGCCGACGACACGGCCCGCATCCTCGACGTGCAGACGCAGCTGCTGCTGGAGGACGCCGCGGTCGACGAGGCGCAGACCTGCCGCGACCTGCTGTCGTGCATGGGCATCGAGCCCGTCGACGCAGCCGAAGCCGGCGTCGACATGTTCGGAGCGGTCACCATCGAGCAGGTGCTGCGCCTGCTCGCCTACGACCCGCAGTCCCCCAGCTCGATCGCGGCGATCATCGGTTCGGCCCGTGAGTCCGCGCGGGGCGCGCGCGAGACCCTCACCGTCCCGCTCTGGGAGGCCATCAACACCACGTGGCGCCCGATCCCGTCCGGACACTTCGAGGCGCTGCGGCCGCCGTACATCTTCAGCTGGGTGCGCGAGCGTGCCGCGCTGATCAACGGCACCGCCGACGCGACGATGACCCGCGACGAGGGCTGGCAGTTCATCATGCTCGGCCGCAACATCGAACGCGCCGACATGACCTCCCGACTGGTCGCCACGACCGCGCTGTCCAGCGGGGCCGGGCAGTGGACGTCGGCGCTGCGCGCCTCGGGTGCGTACGACGCCTTCCTCCGCACCTATCGCGGCATCGAGACCGACCGGGCGGCGGCGGAGTTCCTGCTGCTCGACCGGCTCTTCCCGCGCTCGGTCGTGTTCGCGCTCGACCGCGCCGAGCAGGCGCTGGTCAACCTGACCGGCGACCCGCGCCGGGCCGGTTTCCAGGACGAGGCGCAGCGGCTGGTCGGCCGGATGCGGGCGGAGCTGGAGTACCGCTCCCTGTCCGACCTCGTCGAGGACCTGCCCGACGAGATGGAACGGCTGCAACGCACGTGCGCCGCGGCGACGGATGCGATCTCCCGACGGTACTTCGCCGGCTCGGAGGCCCTCGCGTGGAAGGGAGTCGGGGCGTGAACATGCAGCTGCGGATCGTGCACACCTCGGAGTACGCCTACGACGGCGGCGCCATGGCGTCGTACAACCAGGCCCGGATGACACCGGTGACCACGCCCGAGCAGATCGTCGTGCACCACCGGCTCGACGTCAGCCCGAAGCCGTGGACGTACTCGTACACCGACTACTTCGGCTGCGCCGTCACCGCCTTCGAGGTCGTCGACCCGCACGACTCGATGACGGTCACGGCGACCTCCACCGTGCAGGTCAACCGGAGCGGAGCCGAGCCCGAGGCGCGGTCCACCTGGTCGTCGTACGGCGAGCGGGAGGTGCGGGACCGGTGGACGGAGTTCCTCGTCGTCTCCGACCTGGTCGCACCGACCCCGGACTTCGAGCAGCTCGTCAAGGACATCGGCGCCGGGGCGGACCTGCCCGGCGACGCGGCACGCGCCGTGTGCCGGCTGGTCACCGCGCAGATCGACTTCCTGCCGGGCGCGACCGACGTCGAGTCGACGGCCGCCGAGGCATGGGACCAGCGCGCCGGCGTGGGCCAGGACATGGTGCACCTCGCCATCGGCGGCCTGCGCACCCTCGGCATCCCCGCCCGCTACGTCTCCGGCTACGTGCATCCGGTCGACTCCCCCGTCGTCGGCGAGACCGTCTCCGGCGACCCCTTCGCCTGGCTGGAGTGGTGGGACGACGGCTGGCAGGCGTTCGACCCGACGACCGACAACGCGCCCGGGGAGCGCTACGTCGCGATCGGCCACGGGCGCGACTACGCCGACGTTCCGCCGCTGCGCGGGATCTACACCGGCGCGCAGACGGCGGCACTCGAGGTCGGTGTCGAGGTCACCCGCCTGGCATGAGCCTCCCGGTGGTCGGAGGTCGCGCAGCGACCGTCACGAGACCCGGTGCGCCCCCGGTGGTCGAGGAGGTCGCGCAGCGACCGTCACGAGACCCCGGTACTCGTCAGCCGACCTTGCCAGCCAGCCGCTCGACCCGCAGCACGTCGTACTCGTGCTCGGGGTCGCCGGTCATCGCGGCGGCGAGGCGCAGGTGCGGCAGCGCGTCGTCGTACTTCGCCTGCCGCTCGAGCGAGCGGCCCAACGCGTGGCGGGTCCAGGCGTCCGACGGGTCCTCGTCGACCAGCTCGCGCAGCTCGTCGTGGGCCTTCTTCAGCTGGGCGCGCATCAGGTAGGCCCAGGCGCGCAGCGACCGGAGGCCACGGTTGGCGGGCTCCTCGGCGAGCGCCGGCTCGAGCACCTCGAGCGCCTCCCGCGGCGCCCGCCGGCCGAGCAGGTCGTGGGCGGTGCGGTAGGCGGTCGCGTGGTTGCCGACGGTGCCGGGGAACAGGATCGCCGGCGCCTTGATGCTGATCTGGGGCTCGGTCATCTCGTTCATGTGCGCTTCAACTGTCCGTGCGCGCCGGTTGTTCCCTAGAGTGAGCGCGGACGGGCTGGTCGGGCGACCGCGTGACCCACCGCCGCGAGGCGTCGGGTCCCGAGGAAAGTCCGGGCTCCACAGAGCAGGGTGGTGGGTAACACCCACCCGGGGTGACCCGCGGGACAGTGCCACAGAGAACAGACCGCCTCCGGCTTGCCGGAGGTAAGGGTGAAACGGTGGGGCAAGAGCCCACCAGTGCACCGGGAGACCGGTGCAGCTCGGCAAACCCCACCCGGAGCAAGACCAGACAGCACACGTTCGAGGGCGGCTCGTCCGAGTGTGCGGGTAGGTCGCTCGAGGCTGTCGGCGACGGCAGCCCTAGATGGATGGTCGCCGATCACAGAACCCGGCTTACAGACCAGCCCGTCCCCCCAAACCGCCTCTGAACTGCGGCTTCTCCACCTTTTCGAGGAAGTTCTCCGCAGCCGCTCCGGGTCGAAAGAGGATCCGCCGGCGAGGACGAGTTCCCCGGACAGCCACGAGCAACCTGCCGCGGCCCTTCAGCCAGCGGCCAGCCCGAGGCCAGTGGCCGGAGCAGCGGCTGACCTGCGTGCGTAGTGGCTGGGGGACTCGCCGGTGTGCCTGGCGAACGCGGTACTGAACGCGCTGGCGGAGCCGTAGCCGACTCGACGCCCGACCTCGGCCATCCCCAGGTCCTCGTGGCGCAGGAGGTCGCGGGCCACAGCCATGCGCCAGGCCAGCAGGTACTCCATGGGCGGCATCCCGACGTGACGGGTGAACCGGTCGAAGAAGGCCGACCGCGACAGTGCGGCGACCTCGCTCAGCTGCGAGACCGTCCACGCCCTGTCCACGTGCTCGTGCATCTGCTGGAAAGCCGGCGCGAGCTTGCGGTCCGCCAGCCCGCGGAGCAGCCCGGGGGGTGTCTGCGGACGGACGCTGGCTCGGAGAGCCTCGACGAGGAGTATCTCGACGAGGCGCTTCAGCACCAACTCCCTGCCCGGTCTCTCGGCGAGAGCCTCGTCCGCGACGAGGGAGATGAGGGACTGGAAGTGTTCGACCCCGCGGACGTGCACGACCGGGGGAAGCAAGGAACTCAGCAGGGCCGCGTCCGGCGAGTCGAAGACGAAGCTGCCGCCCAGCATCCGCATCTCCGGGTCCTGACCGTCCGTGTGGTCCGCGTCCAAGTCGTCAGCGGTCATCTCTCGCGGTTCCAGCACGACGGGATCCACATCGTGAAAGCCCTTGAGTTCGAAGGCCGGGGTCGTCGGCAGGAGCACGAAGTCACCCTGCTCGAGAACGATCTCGGGCTCGTTCTCCACCGCCAGCCTGCAGCGGCCCTCGAGCACCACGGAGAAGCCGGGCTGGTCGAAGGGGGTGTACCGCACACCCCACGCCCCGGCTCCCGAGATCCGCTTTGAGAGCACGTCACGAGGCCGGAGCATCTGAACCACTTCCGACAGCGGGTCGGCCATGACCGCCTCCTGGTGAGCCACTCGGGCCCGCCACCAGAAATCGGACCCTCGATAAAGAACTACGGACTTCGAACTATAGAACGTCCGACTTCCCTTCCCTAGTGTCGTGGCCATGGAAACCATCCTCATCACCGGAACATCGTCCGGCTACGGCCTCGAGACCGCCCGCTACTTCCACGACCGAGGCTGGAACGTCATCGCGACCATGCGCACCCCGCGCGAGGATGTCCTGCCGGCATCCGACCGCATCACCGTCCTCCCGCTCGACGTGACGGACGCCGACAGCATCGCGGCCGCGTTCGACGCAGCCGGGCCCATCGACGTCCTGGTCAACAACGCGGGCATCGGATCGATCGGGATCGTCGAGGCGACGCCCGTCGACAAGGCACGCGAGCTGTTCGAGACGAACACCTTCGGAGTGATGGCGACCACGAAGGCCGTCATCCCACAGTTCCGCGAGCGCGGCTCGGGAGTCATCGTCAACATCACGTCGAGCGTGGTTCTGGCCGACATGCCGCTCACCGCGATGTACAAGGCCAGCAAGATGGCCACGGAAGGCTTCACGGCCTCGCTCGCACTCGAGTTGGCATCCGTCGGCGTCCGGGCCAAGCTCGTGCAGCCCGGCTACTGTCCTACGACCCAGTTCACGGCGAACGGCGGGGACATCAGTCACCTGATCCCGCAGACGTACGCCGACTTCGCCGGCCCGATCCTCGAGGCCTTCAGCGTCCAGGGAAACGTCACCACGCCACTCGACGTGGCCGAGACGATCTGGCGAGCGGTGCACGACACGACCGGCACGTTGCGCTTCCCGGCCGGCCCCGACGCCGTCGCACTCGCCCAGGCGAGCTGATCACCCCACCCCCCGGGTCCGGCGCGCCACCGACCGTCGGCAACCCCCTGGCCCCTGCGCGACCGCCGCGCCCGGATGAGAGGAGGCGCGATGAAGAGCACCCGTGTTCCGCTGAACGCCGAAGATGCGGGCGTGGCACCGCTCGAGCTGTACTTCGACCTCGTCTTCGTGTTCGCCATCACCCAGATCACCGTCGTGATGGCTCACGACCTGGGAGCTGAGTCCCTGGCGCGGGGCACGCTGCTCCTCGGTCTGATCTGGTCCGGCTGGGCCGGGTACGCGTGGCTCGGCAACATGGCCGCCGCTCACGCAAGCGCGATGCGCAACCTGCTGCTCACCGCCATGGCAGCGATCTTCGTGTTGGCGCTCTCGATCCCCGAGGCATTCCACGACGCTGGCGACGGACTGAACGGCCCCCTCGTCGTCGCCTGCTGCTACCTCATCTTCCGGACACTGCACCTGGGGATGTACTGGCGGCTCAGCGCGACCGACCGGCTGATGCGGGCACAGTTGACGCGATTCGCGCCCGCCGTCCTGACCGGGACCGTGCTGATGTTCTGCGCAGCGACCACGCGCGGTCCCGGCCAGACCTGGCTGTGGGTCGGTGCCCTGGCAGCAGACTTCGTGGGGATCGCCGCGGGAGGCGCCCAGGGGTGGCGCCTCCGATCGACATCGCACTTCGCCGAGCGGCACGGCCAGATCATCATCATCGCCCTCGGTGAGTCGATCTTGGCGATCGGGATAGCCGTCCGAGGCGACGCGCTCACCTGGTCCATCGCCGGCGCCTGCCTCCTTGGGCTCCTGGTGGCGACCTCGTTGTGGTGGATCTACTTCGACGTCACCGCCGGCCAGGCCGAGCACCGCCTGCGAAGCGAACCCGCCGAGACACGAGCCCGCCTGGCGGGCAACGCCTACTCGATGCTCCACCTCCCGATGGTCCTGGGGATCGTCCTGACCGCGCTCGGGCTGAAGAAGGTCGTGCAGTACGCCGGCACCGGCGAGAGCCACACACTGAGCGAACCGCTGGAGGCGTTCCCTCTTCTCGCGCTGCTCGGCGGCATCATCCTGTACCTCTTGACGCATACCGCATTCCGGGCCGTGATGAGCCTCGGCATCTACAGGGGGCGGCTCCTGGCTGTGGGGGCGTTGGCCCTTCTGTGGATCATCGGACCGCACATCTCGGGCTACACGATGCTGATCCTGGTGGCCGCAACAATGACGACGATCGTCGTCGAGGAGAGCGTCACCCACACCAGCGAGAGGGCCCCCTCCGCAGTCTCGTGAGCGTCGCGAACGGCGCGTCCCGTCTGCCTCGAGCTGTGGCGGTTCGGCTTGCCACGATCGTGGAGACAGTCCACGCTGTCGACTGAGTCCTCCCCCGTTGTCCGACGACCTTGATCACAGGAGAAGACATGGCGATCACGCGTGGGTTCGTCGGTCGCAGACGCGGCCACGAGGGGCGGCTACCACCCGGCCAGTACGACACCGGGTCCGGCTGGCCGGTCCTGACCGCGGAGGCGACCCCCGAGGTCGACACGGCACGCTGGTCGCTGTCCGTGGACGGGCTGGTCGAGCGACCGACGACCTGGACCTGGGACGAGATCCACCAGCTGCCCGGGTCGACGTTCTTCGGTGACATCCACTGCGTGACCACGTGGTCGAAGTTCGACGTCACCTTCAAGGGGGTGAGCGTCGACGAGCTGCTCTCCGCGGCAGGGCCGGCACCGGAGGCGGCGTACGTCATGGCCCATGCGAGCACCGGCTACACCACGAACCTCCCCCTCAGCGACCTCGTCGACGGCAAGGCCTGGGTCGTCTGGGAGTACGACGGCAAGCCGCTCCCCCGGCAGCACGGCGGCCCGGCTCGGCTGCTCGTGCCGCATCTCTACTTCTGGAAGTCCGCGAAGTGGGTCTCCAGGCTGGAGCTGATGGCCCACGACCAACCCGGCTTCTGGGAGCGCAACGGCTACCACGACCGCGGGGACCCGTGGCTCGAGCAGAGGTACCAGGGTGACTGAGGACCCGGCCGTGCGTGGGTCCATCGACGACGTGCGCGCGCTCGAGACCACCTGGACGACCGGACGGATCATCGAGAAGGACCTGCCGACGCCCTCGACGGTACGGCTGCGGATGCATGTCGAGGACCGGCACCGTCACCGGCCCGGGCAGCACTACCTGATCCGGCTCAGGGCACCGGACGACTACACCGCCCAGCGTTCCTACTCGATCGCTTCCGACGAGGACGACCCGTTGGTCGAGTTCCTCATCGAGCGGCTCCCCGACGGCGAGGTCTCGGAGTTCCTGGCCGACATCGCCGAGGTCGGGGACGTGCTGGAGATGCGCGGGCCGATCGGCCGTTGGTTCACGTGGGACACCACCACGCCGGCCCTGTGCCTGGTCGGCGGCACCGGCGTCGTCCCCGCCGTCGCGATGGCTCGCACCGCACGCCGGCTGGGCCGCTCCGACCTGCTCCGCGTGGTCGCGACCGGGCGCTCGCAGGAGGAGCTGCCCTATGCCGAGGAGCTCGCCCGCGCCGGCGCCACGTTCGCCTGGACCCGGACCGGCACCGACGGGCGACCAGCAGGTCCGCCCACTGCCGACGAGATCACCCCCCTGCTCGACGGCACGGAGGTCGCGTTCGTCTGCGGGTCGGCCCGCTTCGCGGCCTTCGCCGAGACACTGCTGCTCGACTGCGGGGTGGAGCCGGGCGCGATCCGCGTGGAGCGCTTCGGCCCCAGCGGCTGACGACGACGCGGTCAGTTGATGATCTCGCCCCGCTCGTCGGCGGCCAGCTCGGCGAGCCGGTCACGCCAGCCCTGCAGGGCCTGCGGCGTGAGCCGGGTCCAGTCGGTCACCTCGCCGACCACCCTGATCGGCTCCCGGCTGCGGTAGGAGCGGGTCGGGTTGCCGGGGAACTTCTTGTCGGTGACGTTGGGATCGTTCTCGAAGTCCCCCGTCGGCTCGACGACGTACACGCGCGGCTCGCCCTCGCCGGCGGCGAGCTCGGCGGCGAGGCCGGCACCGTTGACGAGCGCGGTGAAGTAGATGTGGTTCATCACCACCTCGGGCCGGTAGTTCGACCGGAACCCGGCCGTGAGCAGGTCGCCCACCTGCAGGTCCGCCTTGGTGCCGTGGAAGAACGGCCCCTCGTCCAGCACGTCGTTCACGCGCCCACCCTAGGCGGACTCCGGTGGGCCGGGCCGATGGCCGGGCCCACCGGGCAACCCCTGCCGATGTGGTCGGACCACTGTTTACGGATCACGGTCGCCACACAGGATCGGAACCTGCCGTAGCCCGTCCGCCCCAGGGGTGGGGCGAGACCGACAGGCTAGGTCCGGCGCGAGCGGCCGGGCAATCGAGAAAGTGTCTAGCCCGCCGGTACGTCGGACAGGTTGATCTCCACCATGAGCTCGTCGGCGATCGCCTCCAGCACGGATCGCAGGTCGTCGACGCGGGCAGCAGGCGGCGCGACCAGCACTGCTCGCGCCTCGAACAGCAGCCCGCCCGCCATCGGTGCCTCGCGAACGTCGGTCGCGAGCTCCTCGATGCTGACGCCCTCCCGCGCGAGCGCGGCGGAGACCTCGGACACGATGCCGGGGCGGTCGGCTCCCAGGAGCTCCAGGTTCCAGCGCAGCGCCGACTCCGGGGCGGGCTCGTCGGTGCGCTCGAGCGTCACGACGAGTCCGACGTCCTTGAGCGCCGCCAGGTCGGCGGCGAGGGCGTCGGCCTTCGTGTCGGGGACGTCGATGAGCAGGATGCCGGCGAACTTCCCACCCAGGCGTGCCATCTGGCTGCGGGTCCAGCTCGCGCCGTGGGCGTGGATCGGTCCCGAGAGGTCCGAGACGAGTCCCGCCCGGTCGTCTCCGATGCAGGTCAGGGTGAAGGTCGCCATGGGTGCAGGTTAAGCCTCGACCCACAGGTCGGGGTTGAATGGCGCCATGCCTCCCGTGGACGACACCCGCTACGGCCGACCCTCGCGCTGGCCGGCACTCCTGGTCGGGCTCCCGATCGCGATCTTCCTGCTGGTGACGGGCGGCTACCTGACCCTGGTGTCGTGGGGGGTCATCGGCAACGAGGAGTCGAAGGGGCTGAGCGTGCTGGGCCCGATCCTCGCCGGCTTCGGGGTGGCGCTCGGCTGGGTCTGCGTCAGGCCTCGGCGGTGACGACCTTGGACCGCGACGCAGCGAAGACGTTCCAGAGGCGAATGGTCGGCGTGATGAACGACGCCTCGCTCGGTCTCCTGCTCGGGATCGGCGACGAGCTGGGCCTGCTCGACGTCCTCGCCCGCACCGGTCCCGCCGACCCGGCCACGCTGGCCGCAGCGGCGGGTGTCGACGAGCGGTACCTGCGCGAGTGGCTCGACGGGATCGTCGCCGGCGACGTCGCCGTGTACGACGCCGAGGCCGGCCACTACTCGCTGCCGGCTGAGCGCGCGGCCTGCCTGACCCCGGCCGACGGTCCGGTCAACCTCGCCCGCAGCCTGAAGATGCTCACCATGCTGGCCGGCGTCGAGCCCGAGCTGAGGGAGCGCTTCCGCCACGGCGGCGGGCTCGACTACGACCACTACCCGCGCTTCCACGCCCTGATGGCCGAGGAGGCGGCGGCCACCCACGACGCGGGGCTGCTCGAGATCGTCGTACCGATCGTCCCGGGGTTGCACGAGCAGCTCACCGAGGGCGCCGCGCTCGCCGACATCGGCTGCGGCTCCGGCCATGCGGTCAACCTGTTGGCGCGCGCGTATCCGGCCAGCCGGTTCGTCGGGTTCGACCTCGGTGAGGAGGCGATCGAAGCTGCCCGCGCCGAGGCCGCCGACTGGGGCCTCATGAACGCGACCTTCGAGGTGCGCGACGTCGCGGCGCTCGACGAGGAGGCGGCGTACGACGTGGTGACGGCCTTCGACGCGATCCACGACCAGGCCTTCCCGGACCGGGTCCTGGCCGGCATCGCAGCCGCGCTGCGGCCCGGCGGCACGTTCCTCATGGTCGACATCAAGGCCCAGTCCGGGGTGGAGAACAACCTGGGGCTGCCGTGGGCGACCTACCTCTACACGCTGAGCCTGATGCACTGCATGACCGTCTCCCTCGCCCACGGCGGCGCCGGGCTGGGCACCGTGTGGGGCCGGCAGACCGCCGTGCGGATGCTCGAGGAGGCCGGCCTGACCGACGTCGAGGTCAACGAGGTCCGCACCGACCCGTTCAACTACTTCTACGTCGCCCGCAAGCCGCTGTAGACACTAGCGTCCGTTCTCGGCCAGCCACCGGGCCCGGCGCGTGGGCGACGCCTGCGCGAGCCACGCGTCCTGCACGACCTCGGCCAGCTCGTCGTACCCGATCTCCCCGATCCGGCTCCCGCGCAGCAGCACGGACGGGTGCCCGTCGAAGTGGGACGTGGTGAAGAACGGCGACGCGTCCTGGACCAACGCGAGCTTGTCGCCCTCGTCGGCGACCCAGAAGACGATGACGTCGTCGTACCGCTCGCCGGTGCCCGGGTCGACCGCGTCGGGTCGCGGGTTGCGGAAGAAGACGAACGACTTGCCGCCCACCTGGTAGACCGGCCGTCCCTTCGTCCCCGCGACGACCTTGACGTGCGGCATCGCGAGCGCCAGGTCGTGCACGTCGTCGACGGTCGCCGGCCGGGTCCCACTCCTCGCCATCTCCTCAGGCTAGACGAGCTGAACGTAGGCTCGGGGCGACCGTCACCGAAGCCCAGGAGGCGTCGTGTCCCGAACCGCCCGCTACCGGACGATCCTGCCCCGTTCCGGACGTGCCGCCGTCGGCGCCACCGTCGCCACCGGCCTGCTCGGCGCCCTCGCATCGGCGCCGGACCGCGTCAACCACCTGTTCCGGCGGCGCTTCCCGACCGTTGCCGTGACCGGCATGACCGGCGTCGGCAAGACCCAGCTCGCCGACCGGCTCGCCCGCCGCGCGACCAACGGCGGCGCGGCCGAGGTCGGCTCGGCGGTGATGGAGCGACGGACCCGCCGCTCCCGCCGGCTGCACGGGTTCCGCTTCCTCGTCGTCCCCGGCGACAACGCCGCCACGCGGCTCGGCGCACTCGACGAGGTCTTCCACGACGAGCCCGTCGACGGCGTCATCCACGTCGTCGCCAACGGCCACGCCACGCCGCGTCGTACGGCCGGGACGACCGGTGCCGCGACGGCCACCCGCGAGGCGCAGCTCGCCGCCGAGCTGGAGGACTGGACCATCACCGCGCACCGGATCGCGTCCATGGCCGTGCGCCGCGACAAGCCGGTCTGGCTGGTGATCGCGGTGACGAAGGCCGACCTCTTCGCCGACCGCGTCGACGAGGTCGTCCACTACTACTCCCCCGGCAGCGGTTCCCCGTTCGGCGACAGGGTCGACGAGCTGCGAGCGCTGGCCGGCGGCGCGAAGCTGTCGATCGACGTGCTCCCGGTCTCCAGCCAGGCCGGCGAGCGCGGTTCCGCGCTGCCGCCGAAGCAGGCGGCCGCGATGGTGGACGCGCTGGCGGCCCGGCTGGCGCAGCTCAGCGGCCACGTCTGAGTTCGGGTCCCGGTCCCGGCGCGACCTAGACTGGAGCCACGGCCGGAACCGGCCGCCGGACGAGGGAGCCGTACCCGGACAGCGACAAGACGGCCACGAAGGACGTGGCGGTCATGGCGTGGTTGGTGCTGGTGGTCTCCGGTGGGCTCGAGGCGGTCTGGGCGACGGCCCTCTCCCGCAGCGAGGGGTTCTCGCGGCTCGCGCCGTCGATCGTGTTCCTCGTCGCCGTGGTGGCGAGCATGGGCGGGCTCGGCTACGCGATGCGCACCCTGCCGGTCGGTACGGCGTACGCGGTCTGGGTCGGGATCGGTGCGGCGCTCACGGTCGTGATCGCGATGGCCAGCGGCGAGGAGCCGGTCAGCGTGCTGCGGGTGCTCCTGATCCTCGGGCTCGTCGGCTGCGTGGTCGGCCTCAAGCTCGCTCACTGAGCGGCCGGCGCGGGCCAGCGGCGGCAGGCCATGGCAGCCGGGTCCACTGCCTGCTCGAGGCAGGCGCCGTCGTACACGGGACGGTCGCCGAGCGACTGGCCGAGCCGCACCTCGAGCGAGTGGCGCTGGAGCATCTGGGCGCACGCGCCCGGAGCCGGCTCCACGTAGACGGTGACGACGACCCGGTCGTCGAGCTCGTCGACGAAGGCGCCGCTGGACTCCTGGCAGGGACTGCCGCCGTAGCTGACCGTCAGCCCGTCGCCGGCAACGTCGATCCCGCTCCACTGCACCGGGTTGCCCGGCGGCAGCGAACGGATGGCGACCGGGTCGGGCTCGTCGTCACGGCGCAGCCACACCGCGACAGCGCCGACCAGCACGAGCAGCAGCCCACAGGCCAGCCATCGCGACGCGCCCGAGCGGTCCATGACCGCATGCTCGCTGCCCGCGCCCGGGGTGTCCAGCCTCAGGCACCACCGAGCGGCCACGACGCGAGCACCCGGCAGTCGCCCTCGGCGTACCGGTGCAGCTCCAGGCGCTCGGCGATCGTCCGCACGGGCAGCAGGTGGGCGAGCGTCCTTCGGACGGACTCGACGGAGAGGTCGCCGGCGGCCTGGTCCAGCGTGAGGTGAGGTACGACGTCCGCGAACTCCCCCGCGTAGGGCGGGCACTGCGGGAACCGCTCCCACAGGGCAGCCGTCAGCGCGGCGAAGGGGCCGGGTGGCGAGGGCTCCAGGTGGATGATGCCGTTGGGGAAGGCGGCGACGTCGGTGAGCGTGTAGGAGAACGCCGGCGTGGCGCGCGCCATCGCCCCCACGGCGGCGAGGTCGTCGGCCGACGGCGTCGGCAGGAAGGGCGCCAGCGCGGTGATGTGCGCGTGCGTGAACGCCGGGTCGCGCGAGACCCAGCCGGGCTCGTAGTGCTCCCACCGCCCGCGCACGTGCTCCTCCAGCGCGGGGACCGGGATCACGAGGACGGTGTGGGCCACGGGCGGACGGTACCGGCCGGATCCCTCAGCCCGGGTCGAGGATCCGCCGCAGGAACTGCCGTGCCCGCTCGGTGCGCGGCGCCTCCAGCACCTGGTCGGGCGGCCCCGCCTCCACGATCCGGCCGCCGTCGAGGAAGAGGACCTGGTCGGCGACCTTGCGGGCGAAGTGGATCTCGTGGGTGACGACCACCATCGTCCAGCCCTGCTCGGCGAGGTCGCGGATCACCGCGAGCACCTCGCCGACGAGCTCGGGGTCGAGTGCGGACGTCGGCTCGTCGAAGAGCACGACCTCCGGCCGCAGGGCCAGGGCCCGCGCGATGCCGACCCGCTGCTGCTGGCCCCCGGACAGCTGGAACGGGTGGGCGTCGGCGCGGTCGGCGAGCCCGACCTGCTCCAGCAGCACGCGCGCGTCGGCGACCGCCTCGTCCTTCGGTCGCCTCTGCGCGACGACCGGGCCCTCGACGACGTTCTCCAGCACGGTCTTGTGAGGGAACAGGTTGTGCGACTGGAACACGAAGCCGGACTGGGCACGCAGCCGGGCGATGTCGCGCAGGCCGGCCTTCCCGCCCGGCAGCGTCGCGAAGTCGACCTCCACGTCGCCGATCCCAACCACACCCGCGTCGGGGCGTTCGAGCACGTTGAGCGAGCGGAGCAGGGTCGTCTTGCCGGACCCGGACGGGCCGAGCAGGACGGTAGACGTGCCCCGGGCCGCCGTCAGGTCGACGCCCCGCAGCACCGGGCTGTCGCCGAAGGACTTGGTGAGACCGCGGACGCGGATCTCGTCCGCCACGGTGGTACCCGTCATTTCGCCACGTACCTGTCCAGTCGGGTCTCGAGGCGCTGCTGCGCCGCCGAGAGGAGCGTGCAGATGATCCAGTAGTAGAGCCCTGCGAACGCGTAGAGCAGCAGGAACTCGTTGGTCCGGCCCGCCGCCACCTGGGCGACCCGGGTGACGTCGGTGAGCAGCAGGACCGACACCAGCGAGGTGTCCTTCAGCAGCGACAGCAAGGTGTTCGACAGCGGCGGTACGGCGGTACGCAGGGCCTGCGGGAAGACGATCCGCCGCAGCGTCTGGGCATAGTCGAGGCCGATGGTCTGCGCCGCCTCGAACTGCCCCTTCGGCACGGCGAGGATCGCGGAGCGGACGATCTCGGCGGCGTACCCGGCGACGTTGAGTCCGAACGCGAGCACCGCGGCGACGAACGAGTCCAGCTTGATGCCGAGCTCCGGCAGTCCGAAGAACACGATGAAGAGCTGCAGCAGCAGGGGCGTGCCCCTGATGACCGAGATGAAGCCGCGGGCCAGGCCGGAGAGGATTCGGCTGCGCGAGATGCGGGCCAGCGCGACGGCCACGGCGAGGACCAGTCCGACAGCGAAGCTGATCGCCGTCAGCGGGAGGGTGATCCGGACGACGCCCTCGAGCATCGGCCACGCCTCGTCCTTCAGCACCTGCCAGTTGGACGAGCGCTGGCGCGCCTCGCTCACGTCGACGTCGGCGGCACCGCCCTCGACCGACACGTCGGCCTTGAAGTACTTCTCGGAGATCTTCGACAAGGTGCCGTCGGCCGCCAGCGCGCTCAGGGCGGCGTTCGCCTCGGCGAGCAGGTCGGCGTCGTCCTGGCGGAAGGCGAGGACCTGCTCGGTCGCCTGGCCCTCGGCGACGCCGGCGATCTTCACGTCCTTCGACCCGGTGTTCGCCAGGTAGTCGAGGGCCGCGATGTTGTCGTTGAGGATGGCGTCGACGCGTCCCTGGCGGAGCAGGGCGGCCGCCTGCGCGAAGCCCTCGACCGCCTCGACCTTCGCCCCGGCGTCGCGGGCGACCTGCGCCCAGTTGCTGGTGGACGACTGGGCCGTCGTACGGCCCTTCAGGTCGGCGAGGGTGGTGATGTCGTCCTCGTCCGCACGGGTGACGATGACGCCCTCGGAGTAGGTGTACGGGTCGGAGAGCCCGTACTTCGCCGCGCGCTCGTCGTTCCACGACACCTGGTTGGCGATGACGTCGATGCGCCCGGCGTCGAGCGCGGGGAAGATGGCGTCCCACTGGGTCTCGACGAACTCCAGCTTCCAGCCGGCCTCCTCCGCGACGGCCTTGATCACCTCAATGTCGTAGCCCGTGACCTCGGGCGAGCCCGACTCGTGGAAGGAGAACGGAGGGTAGGTGCCCTCGGTCCCGACCCGGACGACCCGTTGGTCGTCCTGGCCGTCCTGTCGTACGACGGCGGGTGCCGCCGCGCTCGCCGGGAGCAGCGCGCCCGCCACGCCCAGCAGCACCGCCAGTGCCGCGGCCCAACGCAGCCATCCCGGCCATCGACGTCGTCGCATCCGTGGGCTCCTCACCTCGCCGAGACGTTGACCAGCCACCTTATATGAGTGACCTGGTGCACTTTCGTTCGCGGTAGCGTGCGGCCCCATGAACGCCATCGTCGCGCCCGATCCCGTCGTACGGAATGCCGCCGCGGAGCGGCTGGCCGGGCTGGCGACGCCCGCCGGCGCCCTCGGCCGACTCGGCGAGCTCGGCGTGTGGGTGGCGGCGACGCAGGGCCAGTGCCCGCCGGCACCGCTCGACAACGTCCGACTCGTGATCTTCGCCGGCGACCACGGCGTCGCGCAGCACGGCGTCTCGGCCTATCCCCCGGCCATCACGCCGGCGATGGTCCGCACCTTCGTCCTCGGCAAGGCCGGCGTCTCCGCCCTGGCCGGTGCCCACGGCGTCCACGTCCGGGTGCTCGACATCGGCGTCGACGACGACCTCGAGGGCGTGCCCGCCGACGTCCAGGCACACAAGGTCCGCCGCGGCAGCGGGGCCATCCACGTCGAGGACGCGCTCAGCGCCGAGGAGACCGCCGCCGCGATCGAGGCCGGCCGCACCGTCGCCCGCGAGGAGATCGCCGCCGGCGCACAGCTCCTGCTGTCCGGTGACATGGGCATCGGCAACACCACGCCCGCCTCGGCCATGGTCGCCGCCGCGCTCGGCCTGCCGGCCGCCGAGGTGACCGGCCGCGGCACCGGCGTCGACGACGCCGCCCTCGAGCACAAGCAGGTCGTCGTCCAGCAGGCGCTCGACCGGGCCGGCGACCGGCTCGCCGACCCCGTCCAGACCCTGCAGGCCGTCGGCAGTGCCGATCTCGCCGCGACCGTGGGCTACCTGCTGCAGGCCGCGGAGAGCGGCGTACCGGTGCTCCTCGACGGGCTGATGTCCGTCGCCTGCGCGCTGACGGCCGAGCGGATCGCGCCCGGCGCGGCAGCGTGGTTCGCCGCCGGGCACCGCTCGACCGAGCCGGCGCAGTCGCTCGCCCTCGACAAGCTCGGCCTCGAGCCGGTCCTCGACCTGGGCCTGCGCCTCGGCGAGGGCTCCGGCGCCGTCGCCGCCGTCCCGGTCGTCCGCTCCGCGGTCGCCCTGCTGCGCGACGTCGCGCTGCTGGCCGACCTCCTGCCGCCCGCCTGAGAACTCGGGTGAGCGTGGACGTCGCCGTCGCTGGGCGCAGCCTGCGGCTCGCGATCGGGATGCTGACCGCCCTCCGCGTCCCCGCCGTGATGAAGGTGACGCCGGGCACCGCGACCGGCGCGCTGCTGCTGGCACCACTGGCCGTCCTCCCCCTCGGCGTCGGCGTCGCCGCCGTGCTGTGGGCGGGCGGGCGGCTCGAGCTGCCGGCCGCCGCGGTCGCGTTCGTCGCGCTCGCCGTCCTCGCGGTCGGCAGCCGCGCCCTGCACCTCGACGGGCTGTCCGACGTCGCCGACGGGCTGACCTCCTCCTACGACCGGGAGCGGTCGCTGGCCGTCATGAAGTCGGGGACGGCGGGCCCCGCGGGTGTCGCTGCCGTCGTCCTCGTGCTCGGGGCGCAGGCCGCCGCGCTGATGTGGTTCGTGCCGTGGGCCGGCGACCTGCGCGGGGCCGTCATCGCGGGCGTGGCCGTGTGCGCGTCGCGCGCCGCCCTCTGGATCACCTGCTGCCGGCTCGCTCCCCCGGCCCGCGAGGACGGGCTGGGCGTCGCCTTCACCCGGCGGATCCCGGTCGCCGCGGCCCTCGTCGGCTGGGGCGCCCTGGCCGCGCTGGCCGCACTCGCCGACCCGGTGCGCGGACCGGTCACGGTCGCGGTCGCGGGCGCCGTCGTCGCCCTGCTGACGCTGCACTGCGTACGCCGCTTCGGCGGCGTGACCGGTGACGTGTTCGGCGCCGCCATCGAGGTGGCGCTGGCGGTGCTGCTGGTCGGGCTGGCGGGGCGCTAGAGCCTCAGCACGCGTCCCGCGACGACGAGGTGCACCTCATCGCACGCCTCGGCCACCTGCTGGTTGACCGTCCCTAGCAGGTCGCGGAACAGCCGCCCCGACCGCTCCGCCGGTACGACGCCGAGCCCGACCTCGTTCGTCACCAGCACCACCGGCACGGCGGCTGCGGCGACCGCGCCGACCACGCGGCCGAGCTCGCCGAGCACGTGGTCCTGAACCTCACCGACCGGCGCGTCCCACAGGCCGGCCTCGTCGATGACGGCGGTCAGCCAGGTGCCGAGGCAGTCGACGAGCACCGGCCCGCCCGCGGTGGCGAGGACGCCGGCGATGTCGCGGGTCTCCTCGGTGCGCCAGGTGTCCGGCCGGCGCTCCCGGTGCGCGGTGATCCGCGCGGCCCAGTCGGCGTCGTCGTACACGGGACCGGCGGCGACGTAGGTGACCTCATCGTCGGCGGTGAACAGCGACTCCGCGTGGCGCGACTTGCCGGAGCGGACGCCGCCGGTGACGAGGATCTTCATGCCAGCGCGAAGGCGACCTTGCGGGCCGCCACGTCGGCGGTCTCCAGGCGGGCCTTGACGTCCTCACCGAGCGGCAGCGGGCGGTCGGCGGAGACCGGGGCCTCGACGCCGATCTCGGCCAGCACGACGACTCCCTGCTTCGGGTCGTCCTCGCGGACGCTGGTCACGACGCCGTCGAACTCCTCGCCGACCCGGTCCGCGAGCACGGCCGCCTCGATGAGGTCGAGCACGGCCCGCTCGTAGGAGCCGGCCCTGCGGGCGGAGTCCTGCAGCTCCTTCGGCAGGCCCGGCAGCGCCGCCTTCACCCAGTCCGGGACCGGCGTGCCGGCGCAGATCGCGAGACACACCTCGCCGGCGTACCGGTCGCCGAGGCGCCGCAGCGGTGCGGTGACGTGGGCGTACTCGGCGGCGATCGCCGAGTGCCGGGTCTGCTCGGGCAGCTCGCCGTCGAAGGCGGCGTACCCGCTGCCGCGCAGCAGGCGGGTGCACGCGACGACCATCGCCTGGTGCTGGGACTTCGACGGGTCGAGCGAGCGGATGAACTCGGGGTAGTCGGTGTCGGCGGGCCACTCGACGTGGAGGCCCTTGGCCACCCGGCGCAGGCGGGCGACGTCACGCGGGTCGGCCGGCGGCAGGGTGCGCAGGATCCCGACCTTCGCCCCGACCATCAGCGACGCGGCGCCGATACCGGTCAGCAGCGAGATCTGGGCGTTCCACTGCTCGACGGGCAGCTGCTGGCGGAAGGCCAGCTCGAAGCCGGCGTCGGTCTCGACGACCTCCTGCTCCGGCAGCGGCAGGGAGACGCCACCCCGGTCCCGCTCCTGCTGCTCGCGCAGCAGGCCCACCTCCTTCAGCAGCTGCAGCACCTCCCCGGCGGACCCGTCGTCCAGTGCCTTCTGCGCGTCGACGTAGGACCAGCGCGCGGTCGAGCGCACCCGGGCCCGCTCGACGCCGACCTCCGTGGTGGCGCCCGCAGCGTCGACCCCGATCGTCCACAGCAGCGCCGGGCGCACCTGGTCGGGCAGCAGGGAGGCGGCGCCCTCGGACAGCGCCGGCGGGTGCAGCGGGATGCGGCTGCCGGCGCCGTACAGCGTCTCGCCGCGCCGGTGCGCCTCCAGGTCGACCGGGTCGCCGGGCCGCACGAACGCGGCGACGTCGGCGATGGCGTAGTGGACCACGAACCCGTCGCCACTGCGCTCGATGTGGACCGCCTGGTCGAGGTCCATCGAGCCCTCGGGGTCGATGGTGACGAACGGCAGGTCGGTCCGGTCCAGCTCCGGGAGTACGACGGCGGCGGCCGCCTGCTCCGCCGCGGCGGTCACGTCGGCGGGGAACTCGCCGGGCAGCTCCAGCTCCGTCGCGATCGCCCGCAGGCCCTCCTGCAGGGCCGGGGAGCTCGCGTGGACCCGGACCACGAGATTGTTGGGCATGGCCTCGACCCTATCCTTGCGGCCGTGCTGATCCTGCTGCCGCCGAGTGAGGGCAAGTCCACCCCGTCCCGGGGCAAGCCCCTCGACCTGACGGCGCTGTCGTCGCCCGAGCTGAACCCCGCGCGCACCGAGGTGCTGGAGGCGCTGGTCGGTCTCTGCACCGACGATCCGACGAAGGCGGCCGAGGTGCTGGGGCTCTCCCCCGGCCAGGCCGACCTCGTCGCCCGCAACGCGGCGCTGGCGACGGCGCCGACGGCGCGCGCCGACCGGATCTACACCGGTGTCCTCTACGACGCCCTCGACGTCGAGTCCCTCTCCGCCGCCGCGAAGCGCCGGGCGACGTCACGGCTCGGGGTGACGTCCAGCCTGTTCGGCCTGGTCCGGATGGGCGACCGCCTGCCGTCGTACCGGCTCTCGGGCGACACCACCCTGCCCGGCCTCGGCCCGGTCGCCGGGGTCTGGCGCGAGGCGCTGCCGGACGTGATGGCGGCCGCGATCGGCAAGGGCCTCTTCGTCGACCTCCGCTCCGGGATGTACGCCAGCTTCTGGCGCCCCGGCCCCGAGCTCGCGAAACGGACCGCGACCGTGCGGGTCCTGCACGAGCACAACGGCACCCGCAAGGTGGTCAGCCACTTCAACAAGGCCACCAAGGGCCGGATCGTGCGCGCCCTGCTCGAGGACGGCGCCGACCCCCGCACGCCCGCGGCGCTGGCCGCGACGCTCGAGCGGTTGGGCTGGACCGTCGAGATGGGTGAGCCGGGCACGGCCGGCACGCAGCTCGACGTGGTGGTCGCGGAGCTCTAGCCGCCGTCGTACCGGACATCTGGGTCGTGAAATCGCCTGATCCACGACCTGGATGTCCGGTACGACGGACCTGTGGATGACCCCGCGCACCGCAGCCTGCCGAAGCGGATCCTGTCCGGGTGGACCTGCACATCACACGCCCGGGACTCGTGAGCCCCGTGCGCGTCGATCCCACCGGAGCGCGGGGGCCGACGCCCGGACGGGCTCGCGGATCACGCTGGACGAGGGTCGGACCGTCGCTCTACCGCCCGGTGCTCGACGTGGTCACCGCCGAGCAGCGGATCGTCGACGCCGCCGCCTCCATGCCGGCCGGGAGCGCGGTGACCGGATGGGCGGCCCTGGCCTGGCTGCACGCCCGTTGGTTCGACGGTACGGCGGCCGACGGCTCCGCGCTGCCGGTCCCGATCGCCCTGGGCGATCGCCATGCGAAGCGCCGGCGGGACGGCGTGATCCTGTCCGAGGACTGGTTGTTCCCCGACGACGTCATCTGGATCGACGGGTTGCCGATCACGATCCCCGTGCGATCGGTCACCTACGAGGCGCGCGTCGCCGACGATGAGGTGGGAGCAGCACGAGCGATCGAGATGGCGGCGTACGACGACCTGGTGAGCCTCGCCGAGCTGAACGCCTACACCTCGACCCTGACCAGTCGCCCCGGCAAGCTGCAGCTCGAGGCTGCCTTGCGGGTGGCCGACGAGAACGTCTGGTCGCCGATGGAGGTCGTCATGCGCCGGTTCTGGCAACGGGACCGCGACGCGGCGCTGGTCTGCAACCGGCCGGTCTTCGATCTCGCTGGCAACCACCTGTTCACACCGGACGTGCTCGACGTGGAGGCGGGTGTGGCCGGTGAGTACGACGGCAGCGTCCACGACACCGGACCGCGCCGCGGCAAAGACCTGGACCGGACGGAGCTCACCCGTCGCCTCGGGATCGAGGTGGCGACCATGATGTCCGGGCGCGGCGAGCGACGACGCTTCCTGCATCGTCTCGACGGCGCCTACGAACGAGCGGCCCGCGCCACCGAGCCACGGCTGTGGACCATCGAGCAGCCGCACTGGTGGACGGACACCACGACCGTGGACCTCCGGCGCGCGCTCAGCCCGGCCGAGCGCGAACGCTGGCTCGGCCACCGTCGTACCGGACATCTCGGTCGCGAAATCGCCTGATCCACGACCTGGATGTCCGGTACGACGGCCTACCAGCGCCCGGTGTCGCGGAGCGTCCGCCGTCCGGGCGCCAGTGCGTTGAAGAACCGCAGCGACCCACGCTTCTCCCCCGTCCGCGGGTCCGGCCAGAACGCGATGACCGACACCGCGGCCGGCGCGAGCTCCATCCGGAACAGCGCGTCCAGCGGCGCGTCCATCGCGTGCGCGACCAGGGTCTTGATCGGCGTCACGTGGCTGACCACGACGACGGTCCGCCCCTCGTGCGCCTCCAGGACCCGCTCGAGCCCGGCGAGCACCCGCTCGCGAACCTGGACGAACGACTCGCCACCGGGCGGCGGGGTCGCCATGTCCGCGAACCACGCCTCCATCCGCTCCTTGTCGCGCTCGGCGACCTCGGTGAAGGTCAGCCCGTCCCACTCGCCGAACTCCATCTCGGCGAAGCCGGGCTCCTCCTCGACGGGCAGGCCGAGGGCGCCGGCGACGATGTCCGCCGTCTCCCGGGTACGACGAACGGGCGACGCGACGACGACGTCGATGCTCTCCCTCAGCTCGGTCAGCCACGCGGCCACCTCGGCGGCCTGGGCGCGGCCCTCCTCGGAGAGCGCCGGGTTGTCACCGCCGAGGCCGCCGGAGAACCGGCGGCCGGTGGTGTGCGGGGTGACACCGTGGCGGACGAGCACGATCGTGGTCGGCTCGCCGGGGCCGGTCGACGGGGAGGACGCCTCCTCGGCAGCGGACTCGGGCTCGTCCGGGATCCCGTCGCCGGCGACCGTGACGCCGTCGCGCACCCCGTCGAGCGCCTCGTTGGCCAGCCGGTCGGCATGGCTGTTGTCGGCTCGCGGCACCCACGTGTAGGTCGTGCCGGCCGGCGCGATCGCCGCGGCCTCGGCCGCGAGCACCTTCATGTCGGCGTGCTTGATCCTCCAGCGCCCCGACATCTGCTCGACGACGAGCTTGGAGTCCATCCGCACCTCGACCGTCGCGCCGGGTGCGTGCTCGACGGCGAGGGCGAGACCGGCGACGAGTCCGGAGTACTCCGCGACGTTGTTGGTCGCGACCCCGATCGTCCGCGCGTCCTCCGCGATGACCTCGCCCGTCGCCGCATCCCTCAGGACCGCGCCGTAGGCCGCGGGTCCGGGATTGCCCCGCGAACCGCCGTCGGCCTCGACGACGACCCGCGTCACCGCCGACGAACCGGTCACAGGCCGCTCTCGGCCGTCCGCACCAGGATCCGCTGGCACTCCTCGTGCCGGATCACGGTCTCGGCCGGGGTCGCCCGGATCTCGGCCAGCTCTCCGGCGTCGAGGGCCAGCTGGCAGCCGCTGCACTGGCGGGCGCGCAGCGCGCCGACGGCGACACCGCCCTTCGCGGCGCGCAGCTTCTCGTAGAGGGCGAGCAGGTCCGCGGGGATGTCCGCCACGATCGCGTCGCGGCCGGAGGCGACCTGCGCGATCTCGGCGTCGAGCTCGGCGCCCTTCTCGTCACGCGCGGTGGTCAGCTCGCCCAGCCGGCCGTCGAGCTCCTCGATCGCGGAGGTCAGCTCACCCAACGCGGACTGCGCCTCCTCGAGCTGCTCCATCACCTCGAGCTCCTCGTCCTCGAGCGTCGAGATCCGGCGCTCCAGGGACGCCAGCTCGTGCTGCATCCGCTCGAGCGCCTTGGGGTCGCCGATCGCGCCGGAGTCCATCCGGTCCCGGTCACGGGTGCGCCGGGCCTTGACCTGCTCGACGTCCGCGTCGGCCTTCGCCTGCGCCAGCGCCAGGTCGTCGACGACGATGCGCTGGTCGCGCAGCCGACCGTCGACGTCGGCCCGCTTCCCGAGCAGTTCCTTGATCTCCGCGGCCTGCGGCGGATGGGCCCGCACGTGCCGGAGCTGGTCGACCTGGGCATCGAGCGCCTGGAGGTCGAGCAGGCGGAGCTGGGCGGCGGGGTCGGCGATCACAGGTGCATTGTCCAAGGGTCGGTGACGATGTCACTCACCCGGGTCTCGAGAGCGTCGCCGAGCGCATCGCGCAGGCGCGATGCGAGCACCGGGAGCCAGGTCGACTCGGCCGCCCAGTGGGACACGTCGACCAGTGCCGGGCCGCCCTTCTCGACGAACTCCGCCGCCGGGTGGTGCCGCAGGTCGCTGGTCACGTAGGCGTCGACCCCGAGCCCCGCGACCCGGTCCAGCAGGAAGTCGCCGGCACCACCGCAGACCGCCACGCGGCGCACCGGACGGTCGGCGTCACCGGCCACGCGTACGCCGTGGGCAGTGGCCGGCAGGACGGCGGCGACGTGCTCGGCGAACTCCGCCAGGGTCACCTGCGCCAGCGTGCCGGTCCGGCCCGTCCCGGTCGCGGCCAGGCCCGGGTCGGCGAGCTCGCTGACGTCGTACGCGGGCTCCTCGTAGGGATGGGCGGCCAGCATCGCGCGGACGACCGCTGCGCGGACCGAGCGGTCGAGGACGACCTCGACCCGGACCTCCTCGACGGTCTCCAGGTGGCCGACCGTGCCGACCATCGGGTTCGCGCCGTCGAGTGGGCGGAAGCGGCCCTCCCCCGGCGCGCTGGTGAAGGAAGCGAAGTCGTAGTCGCCGATCCGGCCGGCGCCGGCCTCGGCGATCGCGGCGCGCACCGGGGCGGCGGCGTCGGCCGGAACGAAGACGGTCAGCTTGTCCCGGGGGCCGCCCGGCGCCGGGACGATCGGCTCGAGGTCGGTGAGCCCCAGGGCCAGCGCCAGCGACTCGGAGACCCCGCCCACCGCCTGGTCGGCGTTGGTGTGCGCGGTCAGCAGCGCGCAGTCGGCCTTCGCGAGCGTGTGCAGCGTGCGACCCTTCGGACCGGTCGCGGCGAAGCCGTTCACCGGCTTCAGGAAGAGCGGGTGGTGGACGACGAGCAGGTCGGCCTTCCAGTCGGCGGCCTGCTCGGCGACGGCCGGCGACGGGTCGACGGCCAGCAGCACCTTCCTCACCTGCTGGCCCGGGTCGCCGTACACGAGCCCGACGGCGTCCCAGGAGTCGGCGGTCGCGGGCGGGTACCACCCGTGGATCAGGTCGACGACGTCCTTGAGCGCAGGCATGATCGTCAGGCTACTGGTGTAGGAAGTACGGCATGCGTCGCGTTCTCGGGCCCGTGGCCCTCCTGCTGCTGCTCCCGTTCCTGGCCGCGTGCGGCGACTCGGACGCGAAGTCCACCGACCAGCCTGCGCCGGCGCCCACGACCGAGCCCCCGCTGGCCTCGAGAGTGCTGGGCGACCTCGAGGGCATCACCGAGGTCGCCGACGCGGCCCGCAACAACGACGGCAGCTACCCCGCGGGCGCGGACGACCGCCGCTTCAGCAACGCGTTCTACCCGTCCGAGGGGATCCGGATGGCCTATCGCGCCAACGCCGACCGGTCGCAGTACCGGGTCTGCGTCCAGGCGCGGAAGTCCGGGCCCTGGGCGGCGTGGGACACCGCACGCGGGGGACTCGTGGCGATCGGCGACAGCGGCACGTGCACGTTCCGGGCGCCCGACCCGGCGAGCACACGGGGCGTGCGCACGGATCTGGCCCGCCTCTACCTGGCCTCGCAGGGCTACCTCGGCGGCTTCGGCTTCGCCTACTGCGACGAGCTCGCGTCCGACGCGAAGCTGCACGAGGCCGGCGTGCTCAGCAAGGGCAACCGGATCGGCTCGTGCACCGACGTCGACTACCAGGACGGCGACGTCCCGGTCGCGGTCTACTGCGTGCAGCACGGCAAGGACGGCGCGTGGGCGACCTACGACAGCGTCGTCGGGACCGCCTACGCCGCCAGCGGTTCTTGCCTGGCAGACCTCGACGACGGCGACCAGGGCTGATTGCTACCCTGCTGGTGCCAGTCGACCTCCCCGGAGGTCAGGGAACCCGGTGCGATTCCGGGACTGACGCGCAGCGGTGTGGGTGACGGGCGAGGCAAGACGTCACTGGGCTCCCGGGCCTGGGAAGACGCCTCGTTCCGGATGATCCCGAGTCCGAAGACCTGCTGGCCCTTGCGGAGACCACCGCGAGGTCGATGTGGGGCGATCGCGAGGAGCCCCGGCCTCGAAGGACCACCGTTGGCTCAGCCCCAGGCTCAGGCGGCCCCGACCCGCAGCCGGCCGGACCGGTGCCCCGGCATCGTGCACCCCTGGCCCGCCGACGACGGCGGGCTGGTGCGGATCCGCGTGCCCGGCGGCCAGGTCTCGGCCGTGGCGCTGCGCGCGCTGGCCGCGGTCGCCGAGGAGTACGGCGACGGGCGGGTCCGCGTCACCGGCCGGGCCAACCTTCAGCTGCGCGCGATGCCGCTCGACGCGGGCGGCCGGCTCGCCGTCCCCGCCCTGGAAGCCCTCGAGGCGACCGGGCTGCTGCCCTCCCGGGACCACGACCGCGTGCGCAACATCCTGGCCTCGCCGCAGACCGGCCTCGCCGGCGGCCGCGCCGACCTGAGGCCCCTCGTCACGCGGCTCGACGCGCTCCTCCTCGACGACCCGGCGCTCGCCGGCCTGCCGGGCCGGTTCCTGTTCACGCTCGACGACGGCCGCGGCGACCTCGCCGACCGGCACAGGGACCTCGGCCTGGTCGCGCTCGACGCCGGCACCGCCCAGCTCCGCGTCGGCACCGGGTACGGCGCCGTGCTCGACCTGCGCGACGCGGCGGAGTCGCTCGCGGGTCTGGCCCGCGACTTCCTCGCCGCCCGCGGAACCGGTCCGGGCGCGGCCTGGCACGTCGACGAGCTGCCCGCGCCCCTGGCGCCGGTCGTCGCCGCGGAGCCCGCTGGCGTCGTACGCGCTCCGGGGCTGGGTTACGGGCCCGTCCCCGGCGGCGAGCACGTCCCCGTCGGTGACGACGGCCTCGACCTCCCGACCATCGCCGGCTGGTCCGCGACGACCGTCGTCGTGACCCCGTGGCACGGCGTGCTCATCCCGAAGACGGTTTCCCCCGAGGAGGGCTCATGACCGAGCTGACCGCTCCCCCGCGCCGGTACGAGTACATCGCCGACGGGCCGGCGATCTACGTCGACTCGTTCGCGACGATCCGCCGGGAGTCGGACCTCGCGGCCGTCCCGGCCGACGCCGAGAAGGTCGCCGTGCGGATGATCCACGGCAGCGGCCAGACCGACCTGGTGAAGGACCTCGTGATCCACCCTCGGCTCGTGGAGGCAGCACGCGGGGCGCTCGACGCCGGCGCGCCGATCCTCTGTGACGCACGGATGGTCGCGATGGGCATCACCGCCGGCCGGCTGCCCGCCGACAACCCGGTGCACTGCTTCCTCACCGACGAGCGGGTGCCCACACTGGCCCAGGAGTGGTCGACGACGCGCACCGCTGCGGCCGTCTCGCTGTGGGAGCCGCTGCTGGAGGGCTCCGTCGTCGCGATCGGCAACGCGCCCACCGCGCTCTTCCACCTCCTCGACCTGATCGACGCCGGTGCCCCGCGGCCCGCCGCCGTGCTGGGCATCCCGGTGGGGTTCATCGGTGCCGCCGAGTCCAAGGACGAGCTGGCCGCCCGCACCGGCCTGGAGTACCTGGTGGTCCGCGGCCGCCGCGGCGGTTCGGCGATCACCGCGGCCGCGGTCAACGCGCTGGCCCGGGAGGAGGAGATCCTGTGACGGGCACGCTGTACGGCGTCGGCGTCGGCCCCGGCGACCCCGAGCTGATCACCCTCAAGGCCGCCCGGCTGA
>DATLIG010000004.1:0-6410 GCA_035539555.1 Nocardioides sp.
TCCGGTCCCGACGCCGCCCCCATGGCCGCGTTCGCCGCAGCGTGCAAGGCCGGTGGGGTGTGGCCGTTCGTGCACTTCAACCGCACGCACGTCGTCCCGCCCTGCACGACCAGCGACGAGGACGTGCTGGCCGGCATCGCCGTGCTCGACGCGGCGCTCGACGAGGCCGACCGGCACTACGCCGGCGCTTGACCGGGCTCAGGAGTCGAAGCCCAGCCCCAGCCGGTCCAGGGTGCGCAGCCACAGGTTCCGGCGTCCGGTGGCGTCCGCTCGGGCGGACGCCCACCGGGTGAGCTGGATGCCGGTCCAGGCCAGCGGCTCGGGCGGGAAGGGCAGCGGCTTCTCGCGCACCATCGCGAGCCGGGTCCGCTCGGTGTCCGCGCCGGACAGCAGGTCGAGCATCACCTCGGCAGCGAAACGGGAGGCGCCGACGCCGAGACCGGTGAAGCCGGCGGCGTAGGCGACCTGTCCGCGCTTCGCGGTGCCGAAGAACGCGCAGAAGCGGGTGCAGGTGTCGATGACGCCGCCCCACCGGTGCGAGAAGCCGACGTCGGCCAGCTGCGGGAAGGTCTCGTAGAAGTGCTCGGCCAGCACCCGGTGCGTCGCGGGGCGCTGCTCGTGGTCGGGAGCGATGCCCTTGCCGAAGTGGTAGACGGCGTCGTACCCGCCCCAGAGGATGCGGTCGTCCGCGGTCAGCCGGTAGTAGTGGAAGAGGTTGCCGGAGTCGGCGACCCCGCAGCGCTGCTGCCAGCCGAGCATGGCGAGCTGCTCGGCGGTCAGCGGCTCGGTGGCGAGCACGTGGTCGTAGACCGGTACGACGCGCGTCGAGACCCGCCGCAGCAGGCCGGGGAAGGCGTTGGTCGCCATCGCGACGCGGCGTGCCCGGACCGTCGCGCCGGACGCGGTCGTCGCCTCGACCCGGCTGCCGCGGCGGCGCAGCCGTGAGATCGACGTCCCCTCGGCGATGACGCCGCCGAGCGACTCGACCGCATCCGCCAGGCCCCAGGCCAGTCGCGCGGGGTCGACCATCGCGCAGCCCTCGGCGTCGAGGCGTCCGGCGAGGTAGGTGGGGGAGTCGACCATCGACCGCACCGCCGAGGCATCGAGGAAGCCGTCCTCATCAGGGGCGAGCCACTCGACCTCGTGCTGCCGCGTGGCGACCGAGAGCTGGCCGGTCCGCCGGAAGTCGCAGTCGATGCCGTGGCGCTGCACGGCCGCCTCGATGGCGGCCAGGTTCTCGAGGCCGAGGCGGTCGAGCTCGTCGTACTCCTCGGGCCAGCGGTCGCGGCCGTTGTCCTCGCCGTGGGTGAGGCTGGCCTCGCAGAAGCCGCCGTTGCGGCCGGTCGCCTGCTCGGCGATGCGATCCCGCTCGACGACCAGCACCGATCGGCCGGGGTCTCGCTCGAGCGCGCACAACGCGGTCCACAGGCCGGTGAAGCCGCCGCCGACGACGAGCAGGTCGACGTCGGTCGTGGCGCTCACGGCCGGACGCGGAGCCGGACGGTCGGGGGTGTCGAGCCACAGCACGCGCGGTGCGGCGGCGTCGGCTCGGGCATGGGCGTCGGACGGGCTCACTGCTCGCGCACGCCCCACGGGGCGCCGTACACGGCGAGCAGGTCGAGGAAGGGCACCGCGTCGAACGCCTCCGGGCCGAGCACGCCGGAGCCCTGCCACACGCCGGTGGCGAGCAGCTCGAGCGCGATGACGGGATTGACGGCGGTCTGCCAGACCACGCACTGGTGGCCGTACTCGCGCATCGACCACTCGTTGTCGACGACGTGGTAGAGGTACGTCGAGCGTGGGTTGCCGTCCGTGCCGGTCCCGGTCACCCAGAGTCCCGCGCAGGTCTTGCCCGTCATCCGCGGCCCGACCGTCGCGGGGTCGGGCAGCACCGCCGCGACGACGTCGCGCGGCGAGACCTCGACTCCCTTGACCCGCACCGGGTCAGTGCGGTCGAGGCCGAGGGTGTGCAGCACCTTGAGGATGGTGATGAACTCGTCGCCGAGGCCGTACTTGAAGGTCGCCCGCCGGCAGTCGACCCAGCGTGGCATGAGGAGCACCTCCTCGTGCTCGACGTTGACGCACTCGACCGGCCCGATGCCCTCGGGGAAGTCGAAGACCTCTGGCTCGCTGAACGGGGGAGTCGTGAACCACCCGCGGTCCCTCTCCCACACGACGGGCGGGTTGAGGCACTCCTCGATCGTGGTCCACATCGAGAACGACGGTGCGAAGATCTCGTTGCCGTCGTCGTCGGTCACGACCAGGTTGGCGCCGTCCCGGGTGCCCAGCTCGTCGATCTCGCGGAACAGGTGGTCCGCGGCGTAGCGGGCGAACACGTCGGACAGGCCCGGCTCGACGCCCATCCCGACGAGGGCGAGGCGCCCGGCCCGCTCCCAGTCGGCGGCCACGGCGAACTGCTCGTCGCCCAGCTTCACCCCGGTCTGCTCATACGGCGCCTCGGGGTGCGGCCGCGAGAGCGACATTGCCATGTCGAGGTAGTCCGCGCCCGCGGCGAACGCGCCCTCGAACACGCCCATGTTGAACACCGGGTCCACGGCGTTCATCACGTGGGTGATCCCGTGCTCGCGGCAGAGCGCGGTCACGGACTCCGCGGAGGACGCGTCGACCTGCGCGGCGACGTAGCGCTGATCGACGGCGGCGGCCGCCTCGGCACGGGCGAGGTCGTAGTCAGCGACGACGATGCGCTCGAAGAAGTCGCGGCGCGCGGCGATGGCGGCGAAGGCGCCGCCGACGCCGCCGGCGCCGACGAGGAGGATGCGCATCGCGGTCACTCCCCGGTGAAGGACATCACGTGCTTGATCCGCGTGTAGTCCTCGAGGCCGTACATGGACAGGTCCTTGCCGTAGCCGGAGTGCTTGAAGCCTCCGTGCGGCATCTCCGACACGAAGGGGATGTGGGTGTTGATCCACACGACGCCGAAGTCCAGCTTGCGTGACATCCGCATCGCGCGGCCGTGGTCCTTCGTCCAGACGCTGGAGGAGAGGCCGTACTGCACGCCGTTGGCGAAGCGCAGCGCCTCGGCCTCGTCGGTGAACCTCTGCACCGTGATGACCGGGCCGAAGACCTCCTGCTGGACCACCTCGTCGTCCTGGCGCAGCCCGGACACGACGGTGGGCTCGAAGAAGTAGCCGCCCTCGCCGCCGGCGATCGTCGGCCGGGTCCCGCCCGCGTCGATGCTTGCGTGGTCGGGCAGCCGGTCCACCATGCCGTTGACCCGCGCGAGCTGGTCGGGGTTGTTGAGGGCGCCGTAGAGGACGTCGGGGTCGTCCGGAAGGCCGGTGCGGGTGCCGCGGGCCTGCTCGGCGAGCGCGGCCACCAGGTCGTCGTACACGCCCTCGGCGGCGAGGACGCGGGTGGCGGCGGTGCAGTCCTGGCCGGCGTTGAAGTAGCCGGCGACGGCGATCGCCTCGGCCGCGGCGGCCACGTCGGCGTCGTCGAAGACGACCACCGGGGCCTTGCCGCCCAGCTCGAGGTGGACCCGCTTGAGGTCGGCCGCCGCGGAGCCCGCGACCTCCATGCCGGCCCGCACCGAGCCGGTGATCGCGACCAGCTGCGGCGTCGGGTGCTCGACCAGGGCGCGGCCGGTGGTGCGGTCGCCGCACACGACGTTGAGCACGCCGGGCGGCAGGAACTCGTTGGCCAGCTCGGCCAGGAGCACGGTGCTCGCGGGGGTCGTGTCGCTCGGCTTGAGGACGATCGTGTTGCCCGCCGCCAGCGCCGGGGCGATCTTCCAGATCGCCATCATCAGCGGGTAGTTCCACGGCGTCACCTGCGCGACGACGCCGATCGGCTCGCGGCGGATCCACGAGGTGTGGTCCTTGAGGTATTCGCCGGCGCTGCGTCCCTCGAGCACGCGTGCGGCGCCCGCGAAGAAGCGGAGCTCGTCCACGCTCGGCGGCAGCTCCTCGTCGCGGGTGATGCCGATCGGCTTGCCGGTGTTGGTGCACTCGGCCTGCACGAACTCCTCGGCGCGGTCCTCCAGCGCCTGCGCCATCCGCAGCAGCGCCTCCTGCCGCTCCTTCGGCGTGGTGTCGGCCCAGCCGCCGTCGAAGGCCTGCTCGGCGGCGCGCATCGCGCGGTCGACGTCCTCGGCCCCGCTGGCCGGCGCGGTCGCGTAGGCCTGTCCGGTGGCGGGGTTGACGACGTCGTACGTGGCGCCCGAGGCGGCGTCGACGCAGACGCCGCCGATCACGTTGCGGAGGGTGGTCATGCGGGGGAGCCTAGTCAGGATCCCGCTGGCACGAAAGCCCATTCGCGACGAAATCAGTTGCAATCCTGCGTTACAGCAACGAAATCGCTTGCCGTTCCGCGGGATCAGGGAGAGGATGGGAGCGTGTACGACGAGAACGCGCACAGCGCCCTGCAAGCCTCTGCCCGCGACCACCTGTGGATGCACTTCACCCGCATGTCGTCCTACGACACCGCCGACGTGCCGATCATCGTGCGGGGAGAGGGTGCGTACGTCTGGGACGCCCAGGGCCGCAAGTACCTCGACGCCCTCGGCGGGCTGTTCGTCAGCCAGCTGGGCCACGGCCGCACCGACCTCGCCGAGGCCGCCGCGAAGCAGGCGTCCGAGCTGGCCTTCTTCCCGCTGTGGTCCTACGCCCACCCCACGGCCATCGAGCTCGCCGAGAAGATCGCGGGCTACGCGCCGGGCGACCTCAACCGCGTCTTCTTCACCTCCGGTGGTGGCGAGGCCGTCGAGTCCGCCTGGAAGCTCGCCAAGAACTACTTCAAGCTCACCGGCAAGCCGATGAAGCACAAGGTGATCAGCCGCGCGATCGCCTACCACGGCACGACGCACGGCGCGCTCTCGATCACCGGTCTGCCGGGCCTCAAGGCCCCCTTCGAGCCGCTGGTGCCCTCGACCTTTCGGGTGCCCAACACCAACTCCTACCGTGCCTCCGAGATCACGGGGGGCTTCCTCGACGGGACCGACCAGAAGGCCTTCGGCCGCTGGGCCGCCGACCAGATCGCCGTCGCCATCGAGAACGAGGGCCCCGACACCGTCGCCGCCGTCTTCCTCGAGCCGGTGCAGAACGCCGGTGGCTGCTTCCCGCCGCCCCCGGGCTACTTCGACCGGGTCCGCGAGATCTGCGACGAGTACGACGTCCTGCTGGTCTCCGACGAGGTCATCTGCGCCTACGGCCGGCTCGGCCACATGTTCGGCGCGGAGCGCTACGGCTACCAGCCCGACATCATCACCTCCGCCAAGGGCATCACCTCCGGCTACGCCCCGCTCGGCGCGATGATCGCCAGCGACCGGATCTACGAGCCGTTCGCCCACGGCACCGAGACCTTCCTGCACGGCTACACCTTCGGCGGCCACCCGGTCTCGACCGCGGTCGCGCTGAAGAACTTCGAGATCTTCGAGGACGAGAAGGTCAACGAGGGCGTGCTCCAGCGCGAGGGGGCCTTCCGCGGCACCCTGGAGAAGCTGCTCGACCTGCCGATCGTCGGCGACGTCCGCGGTGACGGCTTCTTCTACGGCATCGAGCTCGTGAAGGACAAGGCCACCAAGGAGACCTTCGACGAGGACGAGTCCGAGCGCCTGCTGCGCGGCTTCCTCTCCAAGGCCCTGTACGACGCCGGCCTCTACTGCCGCGCCGACGACCGGGGCGACCCGGTCATCCAGCTCTCGCCGCCGCTGATCTGCGACCAGACCCACTTCGACGAGATCGAGCAGAAGCTGCGCTCGGTCCTCACCGAGGCGGCTGGCCTGCTGTAGCGGGGCGACCGGGCCGGGGACCGGAACGGGCCCCTGTCGCGCAACCGAGTGGGTGAGCGCGGCAGGGGCCCGTTTCGTTGCGTTCGGGCGCCGCTGCAACGTGCCCGATCCGATCGATCGATCGGTTTGAGCAGGTCTGGCGACCGAGGTCCTGCTCAAACTGCTCGATCGATCGGATTGAGCGGGACCGGCGGCAGAATGCCTGCTCAAACCGTTCGATCGAGCGGAATGCGCACCGGCGAGGCGCCCCTGCCGTCGTACGTCAGGCGGGCTGCTTCCTCCGAGCAGCCAGCATGTTGCCCACGACGATGGTCAGCGAGATCAGGAACATGATCGTGCCGATCACGTTGACCTGCATCGGCACACCGCGCTGGCTGACGCCCCACACGTACATCGGGAAGGTGACGGTCTGGCCGGCGTTGAGGTTCGTGATGATGAAGTCGTCGAAGGACAGCGAGAAGCTCAGCAGCGCGGCCGCGGCGATGCCGGGGAAGACCAGCGGGAAGGTGATCCGCCAGAACGTCGTCGCCTCGCTGGCGTAGAGGTCCATGGCGGCCTGTTCGAGGTTGTCGTCGAGGCCCGCCAGCCGGGCCCGGACGGTGACCACCACGAAGGACAGGCAGAACATGATGTGAGCGACCAGGATCGTCCAGAACCCCAG
>DATLIG010000005.1:0-7696 GCA_035539555.1 Nocardioides sp.
CTTGGCGTAGCGGGCCTCGAAGCGGGCGACGCGGCCGCCGGTGTCGAGGATCTTCTGCTTGCCGGTGTAGAACGGGTGGCACTGCGAGCAGACGTCGGCGTGGATCGAGCCGGAGGTCGCGGTGCTGCGGGTGGTGAACGAGGCGCCACAGGTGCAGGTCACCTGGGTCACGACGTAGTCGGGGTGGATGTCCTTCTTCATGGGTGTCCTCTCAAAGGGGCCCGGGTCGTCGCGCGGGATGCGGACGTGAACCGGAGCCAACGGGAGATCATACGGCGAGATCCCTCGGCTCCCCAAACCACCGGGGAGCCGAGGTTGTTCCCGCCCGAGCCGGGCGGTCAGCCTCGCTGGAGGCGGACCAGCAGCTCGTAGTTGGTGTGGCTGTTGCGCACCATGCCGAGCAGCTGCTCGAGCGCGGTCGCTGCGTCCTTGCCGGCCAGCTCGGAGCGCAGCGCATCGTGCACGGCCAGCTCCTCCTTGGTGAGCAGCTGGTCCTCGCGGCGGGTGCCCGACGCGTGCACGTCGACCGCCGGCACGAGGCCGCGGTCGGCCAGCTCGCGGGAGAGGTGGAGGCGCAGGTTGTCGGTGCCGGTGAGCTCCTCGAGGACGGCCTCGTCCATCTTCGAGCCGTCGACGAGGGCGGTGGCGAGGATCGTCAGGGAGCCGCCGTTGTCGATGTTGCGCGCGGCACCGAAGAGCTTCTTCGGCGGGTAGAGCGCCGCGGCGTCGACGCCACCCGGCAGCACCCGGCCGCTGGCCGGCGCCGTCAGGTTGTAGGCCCGGCCGAGGCGGGTCAGCCCGTCGATGAGTACGACGACGTCGTGGCCCAGCTCGACAAGGCGCTTCGCCCGCTCGATCGCCAGCTCCGCCAGCGTCGTGTGGTCGCTGGCCGGCCGGTCGAAGGTGCTCGCGACGACCTCGCCCTTGACCGCGCGCTGGAAGTCGGTGACCTCCTCGGGGCGCTCGTCGATGAGGACGACCATCAGGTGGCAATCGGGGTTGTTGGCCGTGATCGCGTTGGCGATCGCCTGCACGGTGGCCGTCTTGCCGGCATCGCTCGGCGCCAGCACAAGGCCGCGCTGGCCCTTGCCGACGGGGGTCACCAGGTCGATGACCCGGCCGACGACCGCGTCCGGGCCGGTCTCGAGCCGGAGCCGGTCGGTCGGCGAGACGGGCGTCAGGGCGTCGAACTCGACCCGGTTCTTCGCCTGCTCCGGGTCGACGCCGTTGACGGTGTCGATGCGGACCATCGGGTTGAACTTCTCGCGACGCTCGCCCTCGCGGGGCTGGCGCACCTGGCCGACGACGGCGTCACCTCGGCGCAGGCCGTACTTGCGGACCATCGACAGCGACAGGTAGACGTCGTCGACACCCGCGAGGTAGCCGCTGGTCCGCACGAAGGCGTAGTTGTCGAGGACGTCGAGGATGCCGGCCGCGGGGACGAGCACGTCGTCCTCGCGCACCTCGGTGTCGGGCTCGCGGCCGGCGCGCGTCGTACGGTCCCGGTCGCGGCCGCGCCGCCGGCGGTTGCGGCGGCTGCCACCCTCGCCGTCGCCGTCGCCGTCGTCGTGGGCGTCGTCGTCGACCGGCTTGGGCTCGTCCTGCTTGGGCTGGGCCTTCTGCTGGCCCTGGGCGCCCTGCTTCTGCTGGCCCTGCTGGTTGCCCTGCTGGCGCTGGCGCTGGTTCTGCGGGCGGTTCTGCTGCGGCTGGTCGGCCTTCGGCTCGTCCGCCTTCTTCTCCCCCGCCTTCGGCTGGTCGCCCTTCGGCTGGTCGCCCTTCGGCTGGTCGGCCTTCTTCTCGTCGGCCTTCTTCTCCGCCGCCTTCGGCTGCTCGCCCTTCGGCTGGTCGCCCTTCGGCCGCTCATCCTTCGGCGCCTCGCCCTTCGGCTGGTCAGCCTTCGGCGCCTCAGCCTTCGGCGCCTCGGACTTCGGCTGCTCGGCCCTCGGCTGCTCGGCCCTCGGCTCCGCCTTCGCGGGCGCACCGCCACCGGCCTGGGCCGCCTTGATGGCGTCGACCAGGGCAGCCTTCTTCATGCTCCCGGCACCCGGGATGCCCATGCCACCGGCCATCGCCTTGAGGTCGACGAGCAGCATGGAGTTGAGTCCACCGGTGCGCTTCTTGGGCGCCTTGGCCGCCGACCCCTCAGGGGTCTCGGCGGTGCCAGCGGTGGAGTCGTGAGTCTCGGTCACGTGAGCCCTTCCCACGGATACACGCTCGTCCCGGCGGAGATCGGCGCGGGACGGCAACTGGTTGGATCCGGCACGGACGACCGAGCGGGAAGTCCCGCGGGTCCGGCTCCACACCGGGGAAACGGGCACGTCCGCGAGGACGTGCGGGCGCCGATGACTGCGGCGCACCGTCAATGTACCACCGGGGATTCGAGGCGGGAGGTCAGTCCGCGCGCGTGGCGCCGGCGCCGCTGACGGCGAGCGCGTGGGCCGCCCAGCCGGCGGGGCACCTCTCGACGAGTCGCAGCGAGGCCGGGCTGCGGACGCCGTCGGTGAAGGCCAGCACGGTCGGGCCGGCGCCGGAGATGATCGCCGGGACGCCGTCGGCGCGCAGCTCCTCGACCAGCGCGAGGCTCTCGGCCATCGCCGGGCGGCGGTACTCCTGGTGGAGGCGGTCCTCGGTCGCGCGCAGCAGCTGCTCCGGGCGGCCGGACAGCGCCGCGACCAGCAGCGCCGCGCGGCCTGCGTTGGCCGCCGCGTCGCCATGGGGTACGACGTCGGGCAGCAGCCCGCGCGCCGCCTCGGTCTCGACCGGGGTCGGCGGGACGAAGACGACGGCCCCGACGCGCGGGTCCACGCTGCCGGGGACCGCCCAGAAGCTGCCGTCGGCGTCCTGGCCGGAGATCACGAACCCACCGAGCAGCGCCGGCGCGACGTTGTCGGGGTGGCCCTCGAGCTGGGCGGCGAGGTCGAGCAGCGCCGCGTCGTCGAGCAGCAGGCGCCCGCCCGCGACGAGCTCCCGGGCAAGCCAGACACCACCGACGATGGCGGCCGAGGAGGAGCCGAGGCCACGGGCGTGGGGGATGACGTTGGTGCAGGAGAGCCGCAGGCCGGTGGGCTGCTGGCCGAGCCGCTCGAACGTGGCGCGCATGGCCCGGACCACGAGGTGGCGCTCGTCGAGCGGGACCTGCCCCTCGCCGTACCCGGCCACCTCGACGACGAGCCCGCCGTCGAGGACCTCCGCCTCGAGCGTGTCGCGCAGGTCCAGGGCCAGGCCGAGGGTGTCGAAGCCGGGGCCGAGGTTGGCCGAGGTCGCGGGCACGGTGGCCCGGACCGGGCCCTGCACGAAGGTCACAGGCCCGCGGCGGACGCGGCGGCGTCGACGTCGGCGTCGACGACGACCTCCGGCAGCACCAGGCCGTCGAGGGCGGTCGCGATGTCCTTGAGGCCGTGGCCGGTCACGGTGATGGCGACGGTCCGGCCCGCGTAGGACTCGCCCGCGGCCAGCTCGGCGAGCAGGCCGGCGACACCGGCGGCGGAGGCCGGCTCGACGAAGACGCCGTCCTTCGAGGCCAGCTCCTTCTGGGCGGCCAGGATCTGTGCGTCCGAGACGGCGGCGAAACGGCCGCCCGACTCGTCGCGGGCCGCCTCGGCGAGCTTCCACGACGCGGGGTTGCCGATCCGGATCGCCGTGGCGCGGGTCTCCGGGTCGGGGAAGGGCTCCCCCGTCACCAGCGGCGCCGCACCCTCGGCCTGGAAGCCGCGCATGACCGGCTTCTTCGTGGCCCGGCCCAGGCTGGCGTACTGCGTGTAGCCGAGCCAGTACGCCGAGATGTTGCCGGCGTTGCCGACGGGCAGCAGGTGGAAGTCGGGGGCGTCGCCGAGGAAGTCGACGATCTCGAAGGCGGCCGTCTTCTGACCCTCGAGCCGGTGCGGGTTGACGGAGTTGACCAGCGCGACGGGGTACTTCCACGCCATCTCGCGGGCCATCCGCAGGCAGTCGTCGAAGTTGCCGCGGACCTGGATGACCTGCGAGCCGTGCAGCACGGCCTGCGCCATCTTGCCGGCGGCGATCTTGCCCTCGGGCACCAGCACGATCGGGGTCACGCCGGCCTTGGCGGCATACGCGGCCATCGACGCCGACGTGTTGCCGGTCGAGGCGCAGACGACGGCCTTGGCGCCCTCGTGGACGGCGACCGACAGCGCGGTCGTCATGCCGCGGTCCTTGAAGGAGCCGGTCGGGTTGTTGCCCTCGACCTTGAGCCACACCTCGGCACCGGTCAGGCCCGACAGCCAGCCCGAGTGCACGAGCGGGGTGCCGCCCTCACGGAGCGTGACCGCGGGGGTGTCCTGCGGGATGTCGAGGAGCTCGCGGTACTCCTCGATGACGCCCCGCCACTGACCGTTCGCCTTGCTCATGCTCACTCTTCGGTTCCCTCGACGCGCATCACCGAGGTGACCTCGCGCACGATCTCCATGCCCCGCAGCTGCTCGACGGTGGCGGCCAGGGCCGCGTCCGACGCCTCGTGCGAGACCACGACGAGCTGGGCGTCGTTGCCCCGGCCCTCCTGGCGGACGGTCTGGATGGACACCCCGTGCTCGGCGAACGCCTGCGCCACCGCGGCCAGCACGCCGGCGCGGTCGTCGACGTCGATGGCGACGTGGTAGCGGGTGCGGGTCTCCCCCATCGGCAGCACGGCCCGGTCGGCGTACGCCGACTCGCCGACGCCGCGGGTGCCCTGGCGGTGGTTGCGGGCGACCGTCACGAGGTCACCGAGGACGGCGCTCGCCGTGGGCGAGCCACCGGCACCGGGGCCGTAGAACATGAGCTGCCCGGCGGCCTCGGACTCGACGAAGACCGCGTTGTAGGCCTCGCGGACGCTGGCCAGCGGGTGCGACCTGGGGATCATCGCCGGGTGCACGCGGACGCTGACGCCGGCATCCTCGGCCGGGTCGGCGGCCGGGGCGAGCTCAGCGATCGCGAGCAGCTTGACGACGCTGCCCATCTCCCGCGCGGAGCGGACGTCGGCGGCGCTCACGTCGGTGATGCCCTCGCGGTGCACGTCGGCGGCGGTCACTCGCGTGTGGAACGCGAGGCTGGCGAGGATGGCCGCCTTGGCCGCCGCGTCGAAGCCCTCGACGTCGGCCGTCGGGTCGGCCTCGGCGTACCCGAGCGCCTGGGCCTCCTCCAGTGCGTCGGCGAAGCCGCTGCCCTGGGAGTCCATCTTGTCGAGGATGAAGTTCGTGGTGCCGTTGACGATGCCGAGCACCCGGGTCACCTTGTCGCCGGCGAGCGACTCGCGCAGCGGCCGGAGGATCGGGATCGCCCCGGCGACCGCGGCCTCGTAGTAGAGGTCGCGCCCGGCCTTCTCGGCCGCCTCGAACAGGGTCGGGCCGTCCTCGGCGAGGAGCGCCTTGTTGGCCGTGACGACCGAGGCACCGTTCTCCAGCGCGGACAGGATCAGGGAGCGGGCGGGCTCGATACCGCCGATCACCTCGATCACGAGGTCGATGTCGTCGCGGGCCACGAGCGCGGCCGCGTCGGTCGTGAGCAGGTCGGCGGGGACGTCGACCTCGCGCGGGGCGTCGAGGCGTCGTACGGCGACACCGGCGAGCTGCACCGGGGCACCCACCCGGGCCGCCAGGTCGTCGGCCTGCTCACCGAGGAGCCGCACCACCTGCGACCCGACGGAGCCACAGCCGAGCACGGCGACCTTGAGGGGACTGTTCACCCGGCGATCGTATCGGCGCAGGGAACGGCGCCGGGAACCGATGGCAGAACGCGGACACCCGCGGCCACGGTCCCCGGCGCGTCCCGCGTCAGGGCAGGGTGACGACGACCTTTCCGGTCACCCGGCCCGTCTCCAGCCGCTCCTGCGCCGCGACCACGTCGTCCAGCGGGAATTCGCCGTCGACGAGCACGGTCAGCCGACCGGCGTCCGCGAGTGCGGCGACCTCGGCGAGGGCGGCCCCGTCGGCGGCGACCATGATCCGCTGCACCACGGACGCGCCGGCGGCGCGCAGCCGGTCCTCGGCACCGTCCGGGAAGCCGGTGATCGTGATGACGGCCGTGCCCGCGCGGACCGCTCCGAGCGGCGGCACGCCGTGGTCGACCGTGGACAGCACGACGTCGACGGGGGCGAGCTCGTCGAGCGCGGACTCGTCCTTGTAGTCGACGACCTCGTCGGCGCCCAGACCGGCCAGGACGTCGTGCTTCGCCCGGCTCGCCGTCGCGATCACGTGGGCGCCGCGGGCCTTCGCCACCTGGACGGCGAGGTGTCCGACGCCGCCGGCACCGCCGAGCACGAGCACCCGCTTGCCCGTGACGTCGCCGGTGAGGCCCGCAGCCGCGAACGCGTGCCATGCGGTCAGCACCGCGAGCGGCGCTCCGCCCTGCTGGGCGACGGTCCAGGCCGCCGGGGCGTGGGCCAGGTCCGCAGCCGGTACGGCGACCAGGTCGGCGAGCGTGTGCGCGGCCCTGGGGAACCGGGCGAGCCCGAAGACCGCGTCGCCCGGTGCGAACGCGTCGACCGCGGCACCGGCAGCGACCACCTCGCCGGCCACGTCCCAGCCCGGGAGGGCCGTGTACTCGATCGGCCCGAAGTCCGTCGCCGCCGCGCGGATCTTCACGTCGACCGGGTTGAGGCCGACCGCGCCGACCCGGACCAGCACCTCGTCATCGGCCGGGGTGGGATCGGCCACCTCGACCAGCTCGGTGACCTCTGCTGCCGCACCGGCACCCGTGTAGCGGACTGCGCGCATGACCTGCTCCTTCTCGTCTTCTTCTCGATCTTCTTGTCGTCGGCCGCCGGGGTCCTCCGGGGCGTGCCCCAGCCTCGCGGCCGGGAAGGGCGCGCAACAGTGGCCAGATGGACGACATGTGTCATGATCTGGCCATGGCCCGACGAGCACCCTCCCCGCACCGGATCGGCGTGGTTGCCCTGCCCGGCGTCTACCCCTACGAGCTCGGGATCGCCTCACGCTTCTTCGGCGCGGCACAGGTGGACGGACGGGCGGCGTACGAGGTCGTCACGTGCAGCCTCGACGGTCGGCCGGTGCCGACCGCCGCGGACTTCTCGGTGGCGGTCACCGCGGACCGCTCGGTCCTCGACGAGGTGGACACGGTCGTCGTACCCCCGTGGCAGACGTCGACCACGACGGGCGACCCGATCGGGCTGGCCGCGCTCGGGGCACCGCGGGTCGTGTCCTACTGCACCGGCGCGTTCACGGTCGCCGCGTCCGGGCTGCTCGACGGCCGGGCGGCGACGACCCACTGGTGCGCGGCCGACGACTTCCGTGCCGCCTTCCCGCAGGTCGTCTTCCGGCCCGACGAGCTCTTCGTCGACGAGGGCGACGTGCTCACCGCGGCCGGCGCGTCGGCCGCGATCGACCTGACCCTGCACATCATCGCCCGCGACCTCGGCGCTGCCGCCGCTGCCGAGGTGTCGCGGCTGACCCTCGCGCCTCCCCACCGCGGCGGCGGGCAGTCGCAGTTCGTGCCGCGCCCGACGCTGGCCGACGAGGCGGGCGCGATGGCCGAGGTGCGGTCCTGGCTGCTCGCCCGTCTCGACCGGCCGGTGAGCCTCGACGAGGTCGCCGCCGCGTTCGGCCTCAGCGTGCGGACGCTCACCCGGAGGTTCCGCGCCGAGACCGGGCTGACCCTCGGCAACTGGCTGGTCGCGGCGCGCGTGGAGCGGGCCAAGGAGCTGCTCGAGACCAGCGACGCGACGATCGACCTGGTCGCGGAC
>DATLIG010000006.1:0-31326 GCA_035539555.1 Nocardioides sp.
GTCCACCGGGTGGCGGCCCGGCCGGTCCGCCACCCGGTGGACCGTGGGGTCCGCCGCCGACCTCCGGGGGCAGTGGCAAGGGCAGCGGCAAGGGCAAGGGGCTCTGGATCGCGCTCGCTGTCGTCGGCGCGCTGGCGTTGGTCGGGGTCATCATCGGGCTGGTCCTCGTGCTCACCAGCGGCGACGACGATGACGACGAGAAGGGCGACGACGACACGACCACGTCCGCGGGCGCCGCTCCCGACGAGGTCGTCGAGGGCCTGCTCGACGCCGCCGAGGCCGCCGACTGCGACAAGGCCAAGACCTTCCTCACCGAGACCGCGCAGGCCGCTGATCCCTGCAACGCCGCGGAGTTCCGCCTGCTCTCGACCGACGACGTCGACTCCGAGGTCGGCGACCCGGTCATCGACGGCGACGAGGCGACCGTCCCCGTCAGCTTCGACAACCAGGGCAGCGCCGAGGACTACGTCTTCAACCTCGAGCAGGTCGACGGCGCGTGGCTCGTGGCGTCGTACGCCATCGACCACGGTCAGACCGACGACCCGACCGACGGCTCGACGTCCTCGACGGACGCCCCCACCGACGACCCGACCGACGGGGGTACGACGCCCGGCGGCACCAGCACCGCCGACTCCGTCGCCAACGACCCGATGTCGGTGACCGAGGCCTTCATGGTCGCCTTCGTCAACGGTGACTGCGCCACCGCCGAGGACCTGGTCACCGAGGCCTACATCAAGGACGAGGGCAGCTGCGACCCGTCGGAGATCACGCCGTTCTCCAGCCAGCTGAAGTACACGGTCGGCAAGGCAGTCGTCGACGACGCCGCCGGCAAGGCCACCGTCCCGGTCGACATCACCATCGCCGGACAGGCCGACCGGGGCACGTTCACGCTGATCAAGGTCGACGGGGTGTGGCGGATCAACGGGTCCGACGACACGGCCGAGTGACCTCCTCGACCAACGACGTGGGGCGGTGTGAGGAGACCCGCCCATCCAGCGGGGCCGCAGGCATGGGTGGAGGTTCGTCGGTCGTGACGCGCCGCGCCGCGTCCCCTACCGTGGCGAGGAGGTCGGCACCGACACGAGGGCCACGCGGGCATTCGACAAGGCGTCCACGGCGGCGACCGTGACATCGCCGAAACCCGTGGCAGCCCGGGTGTCCCTAGGCTGAGGGCATGTCGATCAAGGTGGCGCTGGAGCACCGCACGACGTACGACTTCGCCGAGCCGGTGGCAGTGGCGCCGCACGTCGTACGACTCCGGCCCGCGCCGCACTGCCGCACGCCGATCGAGGCGTACTCGCTGAAGGTCGAGCCGGCGGGTCACTTCGTGAACTGGCAGCAGGACCCGTTCGGCAACTGGCTGGCGCGGCTGGTCTTCCCGGAGAAGGTGAAGACGCTCGACATCACGGTCGGGCTGGTCGCGGACCTGATGGTGATCAACCCGTTCGACTTCTTCATCGAGGAGTACGCCGAGCGGATCCCCTTCGCCTACGCCGAGGACCTCGCCGCCGACCTGGCGCCCTACCTGCGTCCGGTGGCGGACGCGGAGGCGGCCGACGAGTGGCGCCGCGCGCTGCCCGAGCTGCCGGCCGACGGGGTGCCGACGGTGGAGTTCCTGGCGGGGCTCAACAGTGCGGTGCACCGCGACGTGGCCTACTCGGTGCGGATGGAGCCCGGCGTGCAGACGCCGGACCACACGCTCGCGAGCGGGATCGGGTCGTGCCGGGACTCGGCGTGGCTGCTGGTGAGCCTGCTGCGGCAGTACGGGCTGGCGGCGCGGTTCGTGTCCGGCTACCTCGTGCAGCTCGCACCCGACGCGTTCGCGACGGAGGGGATCGACGGGCCGACCGGGCCGACCGAGGACTTCACCGACCTGCACGCGTGGGCCGAGGTGTTCCTGCCCGGGGCGGGCTGGGTCGGCATGGACCCGACGAGCGCGCTGTTCGCCGGGGAGGGCCACATCCCGCTGTCCGCGACGCCGCACCCGAGCTCGGCCGCGCCGATCGAGGGCGCGACCGCGCCGGTCGAGGTGACCTTCTCGTTCAGCAACACGGTGACCCGGGTGCACGAGGACCCGCGGGTGACGGCGCCGTACACGCCGGCCCAGTGGGCGCGCATCGACGCGCTCGGGGCGGCCGTCGACAAGCGGCTCGAGGCCGGCGACGTGCGGCTGACGATGGGCGGGGAGCCGACCTTCGTCTCGCTCGAGGACTCCTCGACGCCCGAGTGGAACACCGACGCCGACGGGCCCGAGAAGCGGCGACTGGCCGTCGACCTGGCCGCGCGGCTGCGGACGCTGTACGCCGACGGCGGGGTCGTGCACCGCGGTCAGGGCAAGTGGTACCCGGGGGAGCCGCTGCCGCGCTGGGCGATCTCGCTGCAGTGGCGGGCGGACGGGGAGCCGCTGTGGACCGACCCGGCGCTGCTGGCCGACCCGTGGGCCGCCCCCGCGGTCGAGGAGGTCGCCGGCGGGCCCCCGGTGGTCGAGGAGGTCGCCGGCGGGCCCCCGGTGGTCGAGGAGGTCGCGCAGCGACCGTCACGAGACCCCCGGGCCCTCCAGCTGGGTGCCGAGGTGACCCGGCTGCTCGGGCTGCCCGCGGACCAGCTGCGCCCGGCCTTCGAGGACCCGTTCGCCGCGCTCGCCACCCACGTCGCCCAGCCGTACGGCGACCGCCCGGCCGCCGACGAGGACGACGCCACCGAGGACCTGGTCGCCCGGCTCGACGCCGACGTCACGGACCCCACCGGCTGGGTGCTCCCGCTGGCCACCGACGAGACCGGCTGGACCAGCCCCGTGTGGCGGTTCCGGCGCGGCCGGCTGGTGCTCACGCCCGGCACGAGCGCGGTCGGGCTCCGCCTGCCGCTGGACGCGATCGCGTGGGTCGATCCCACGGCGCCGGCCCAGCCGTCGTACCTCGAAGCGGGGGAGCCGCTCGTCGCGGGCGTGCCCGCCGTCGTGCTCGCGGACCCGGAGGGTGCCGACCGCACGGCGCTGGCCTTCGAGGAGCGCGACGGCCATGTGCACGTCTTCCTGCCACCGACCACGCGGCTCGACGACTACGCCGACCTGCTGCACGTCGTGGAGGCGGCCGCGCGGGCGACCGGCACGCCGGTCGTGATCGAGGGCTACCAGCCGCCGCCGGACCCTCGGCTGGTGCAGCTGTCGGTGACGCCGGACCCGGGCGTGATCGAGGTCAACGTGCAGCCCAGCCGGAGCTGGGCGGAGCTGCGCGAGCTCACCACGACCCTCTACTCCGAGGCGCGGCTGGCGAAGCTGTCGACGGAGAAGTTCGACCTCGACGGGCTCCACACCGGCACCGGCGGCGGCAACCACCTGACCCTCGGCGGGCACCAGCCGGTCGACAGCCCGCTGCTGCGCCGCCCGGACCTGCTGGTCAGCCTGATCACCTACTGGCAGCGGCACCCGTCGCTGTCCTACCTCTTCTCCGGCCGGTTCATCGGGCCGACCAGCCAGGCGCCGCGGTTCGACGAGGGGCGGCCCGAGGCGGTCTACGAGATGGAGATCGCCTGCGCGGAGGTGGCGCGACTGGTCGCCGAGAGCGCCGGGGACGACGACGCCGAGCCGAGGCCGTGGCTGGTCGACCGCGCCCTGCGGCACCTGCTCACCGACCTCACCGGCAACACCCACCGCGCGGAGTTCTGCATCGACAAGCTCTACAGCCCCGACTCGACCCGCGGCCGGCTCGGCCTGCTGGAGCTGCGCGGCTTCGAGATGCCGCCGCACCCGCAGCTGGCGCTCACCCAGGCGCTGCTGGTGCGCAGCCTGGTTGCGATGTTCTGGGAGCAGCCGATCGACCCGTCCACCGCGCCGCTGGTGCGCTGGGGGACCCGGCTGCACGAGGACTTCCTGCTGCCGCAGGGCGCGATCGCCGACATCCACCGGGTCGTCGCGGACCTCGCGGCGGCCGGCATCGACTTCGACCCCGCGTGGCTGGCGCCGTTCACGGAGTTCCGGTTCCCGCGCATCGGCTTCGCCGAGGTCGGGAGCGACATCGGCATGGAGCTGCGCCAGGGCGTCGAGCCGTGGCACGTCCTCGGCGAGGAGGCCACCGGCAGCGGCACGGCACGCTACGTCGACTCGTCGGTCGAGCGGATCCAGGTGACGGTGCGTGGAATCGACCCCGAGCGCCACCTGGTGACGTGTCAGGGTGTCCCCGTGCCGTTGACCGCTCTCGAGACCGGACCCGCCTCGACCGGGTACTTCGGCGGAGTGCGCTACAAGGCGTGGGCTCCGTGGTCGGCGCTGCACCCGTCGATCCCGGTCGACTCGCCGCTGACCTTCGACGTCGTCGACGTCGACGCGGGCGTCAGCCTGGGCGGGGCGACCTACCACGTCGTCCACCCCGGTGGCCGCAACTACGACCACCCGCCGGTCAACGCCCAGGAGGCGGAGGCGCGTCGCGCGGCCCGCTTCGAGCCGCGCCGCCACACCGCGGGCAAGGTCGACGTCGCCGCGTTGCGGCGGCTCGAGCGCGAGGTCGCGTCCGCGGAGTACCCCCACACCCTCGACCTGCGACGGGTGGCCACCCGGAGCGGCCCGTGACGGTTCTGCGGGACTACGCCGCGGGACTGACCCAGCCGACCCTGGCCGGGCCCGGGGACGGCGGCGGTGACGACGAGGTCACGAGCCGGTACGACGAGGTCGTCGGGCCGGACGGTTCGCTGCGCGCGCCCTGGAAGCGGCTCGCCGAGGTGGCGACCCGGATCGACGGCGAGGACATGCGCCGCGTCGCGGAGGAGATCTCCCGCTTCCTCGAGGACGACGGCGTCACCTACTCCCGGCCCGGCGAGCGCCCCACGCGCTGGCGGCTCGACCCGGTCCCGCTCATCGTCGACGCCCCGTCCTGGAAGCAGCTCGAGGTCGGCCTGGCGCAGCGGGCCGAGCTGCTCAACGCCCTGCTCGCCGACCTGTACGGCGAGCAGACCCTCCTCGCCGAGGGGATCGTGCCGCCTGCCGTCGTGCTCGGCCACCGCGGCTTCACCCGGATCATGGCGCGGCCCTCGATGCACGACCCGCGACCGCTGGTGCTCTCCGCGACCGACCTCGGGCGCGACGGCGACGGCACCTGGCGCGTCCTCGGCGACCGCACCCAGGCGCCCTCGGGCCTCGGCTACGCGCTCGAGAACCGACGCGTCCTGAGCCGGGTCATGCCGGAGCTCTACCGCGAGGCCGACCTGCACCGGATGGCCCCCTACCTGTGGGCCCTGCGCTCGGCCCTGCTGCAGTCGGCCACCGGCGACCTGCCGGACCCGCGCGTCGTCGTCCTCAGTCCGGGGCTGCACTCCGAGACCTACTACGACCAGGCGGCGATCGCCTCCAACCTCGGCTTCCCGCTCGTGCAGGGCAGCGACCTCACGGTGCGCGACGGCTGGGTGCTGATGAAGACACCGCAGCGACTGGAGCGGGTCGACGTGATCCTGCGCCGGGTCGACGCGGCGTGGAGCGACCCTCTGGAGCTGCGCGGCGACTCGCAGCTCGGCGTCGCCGGGCTCGCGGAGGCCGTACGACGGGGGCGGGTCCGCGTGGTCAACGGGCTCGGCTCGGGGGTGCTCGAGAACCCCGGCCTGCTGCCCTTCCTGCCGGCCGCGTGCGAGCACCTGCTCGGGGAGCCGTTGCGGCTGGAGTCGGTGCCGACCTGGTGGTGCGGCAACCCGGACGGGCTGGACCACGTGCTCGACCACGTCGACGAGCTCGTGGTGCGCAGCATCGACGGCTCCGACCAGACCCTCGTGGGCGCGTCGGCGGAGCGGATCCGGGTGACCGTCCGGGCGCGGCCGCACCTGTTCGTCGGCCAGCAGCGCCTCCAGCTCTCGCAGTCACCGACCTGGCGCGGCCGGACCGCGCAGCCCGCCGACGTGCTGCTGCGGGCGTTCACGCTGCGCTACGGGTCGGCGTACCGGCCCCTGCTCGGCGGCCTCGCGACCGCTCGCGACGGCGAGCGGACCGTCGCCAGCAAGGACGTGTGGGTCCTCAAGGACGAGACGACGCAGCCCGACCAGGGGCTGACCGACGTGCTGCCGATGACGGCGGTGCGCTCGCTCCCGGCGACGGTGCCGCGCGTGCTCGACGACATGTTCTGGTTCGGCCGCTACTCCGAGCGGTCCGAGGACATCCTGCGGCTGGTGCTCGCCGCGCACGTGCTGGTCACCGACTACCGCACCCGCCCGCGCACGACCGGCGGCGTCAGCCTCGAGGTGATGATGTCGGCGGTGCACCGGCTGACCGGGTGGATCGAGGAGGACGACGACGCCGACCTGCGCTCGGTGCTGCTCGACGAGGACCGTCCGGGCTCCGCGGCGCACTCGCTGGCGGGCCTGCGCGACGCGCTGACCGGCGTGCGTGACCAGATGTCCGCGGACGCCTGGCGGGCGATGGGCTCGGTCGACCGGGCCCGTGCCGTGCTCGAGGGCTCGCACCACAGCCACCAGGTCGCGGAGTCGGCCGGCCGGATGCTGACGGCGGTCCTGGCGCTCCAGGGCGTCACCGCGAGCATGATCCGTGATGCCGGCTGGCACATGGCCGCGGCCGGTCGCTACCTCGAGCGCGGGCTCCAGCTGTGCCACCTGCTCCGGCTGACGACCGAGCGCCGCGGGCTCGACGTCGACCGCGAGGTGCTGGCGACCGTCCTCACCGCTGCGGAGAGCTCGGTGACGCACCGGCGCCGCTACCGCGACTACGTCCGCCCGGCCGGCGTCCTCGACCTGCTGCTGATGGACCCCGACAACCCGCGCTCGCTCGTGTTCGCCCTGCACCGGCTCAAGGAGCACCTGTCCGGGCAGGTCGCCTCGACCGGGTCCACCCGTCCCGAGCGACTGCTCGACGACCTCATCGCGGAGGTCGAGGGGACCGACGTGTCGGTCCTCGTGGCGATCGGCGGTGTGGAGCGGCCGCACCTGGTCTCCTTCCTCGACGACGTCACCGGCCAGCTGGAGCGGATCGCGGAGGCGATCCGCGAGCTCCACTTCGCCACCGGCCCGCGTCCGCGAAGCTTCGGCGTCCTGCCGACCCTGACGGAGGCGACGACATGACGCGCTACCGGGTGGAGCACCGCACGACGTACACCTATGACGACGACGTGACCGACAGCCTCGGCATCGGCCACCTCGTCCCACGCGAGCTGCCGTGGCAGCAGGTGAGCGGGTACGACGTCGTGGTGGCTCCCACACCCGGCGACCTCAGCCGGGACGCGGACTACTACGGCAACACGGTGACGTACTTCCAGGTCACCACGCCGCACACCGAGCTGGTCGTCGTCGGCAGCGGCCAGGTCGACGTCGTCCCGCCGGCGGTCGACGAGGAGGCGGCGGCGCGGCCGTGGGAGTCGGTGCGGCCGCTGTCCGCGCCGGCTGCCGCTGGAGCCTGGCAGGCCACCGACTTCGCGCTGCCGAGCGCGGCGGTGCCGGTCCACGCGGGCGCGCGCGACTACGCCGCCGACTCGCTGCTCCCCGGGCGGCCGGTGGGGGAGGCGGTGACCGACCTGATGCACCGCATCCACGCGGACTTCGACTACGACCCGACCGCCACGACGGTCACCTCGACGGTCTCCGAGATCCTCGCGAAGCGCGCCGGGGTCTGCCAGGACTTCGCCCACTTCACGCTCTCCGCGCTGCGCGCCCACGGCCTGGCCGCGCGCTACGTCAGCGGCTACCTCGCGACCGAGCCGCCGCCCGGCAAGGAGCGGGTCGTCGGCGCGGACGCCTCCCACGCGTGGGTCGCGGTCTGGCTCGGCGGCGACGAGTGGCTGGCCCTCGACCCGACCAACGACCAGTGGCAGAACGACCGCTACGTGACCCTCGCCTGGGGGCGCGACTACGGGGACGTCCCGCCGCTCAAGGGCGTCATCTTCACCGAGGCGAAGAAGTCGCAGCTGACGGTGTCGGTGGATGTCGCACCGCTCGGCCCGGCCGGGTTGTAACACGCTGTTCGCTCGACTACTCGGCACTTCTCGGCACCGACACGCCGCGAAACGCACGGAAACGTGCCGACAACCGCCGGGTGGTTGAGCGAACAGCGTGTTACAGGCCCGCCCGGCCGAATCGCCCGGAAGAGGTGGAGTCGGACGCCCGGCCCTCCTAGGGTGGTGCCATGAGCCAGCCGCCGTACGGTGTCCCGCCTCAGCCCGGCCCCCCGCAGGGAGCGCCGGGAGCCCCGCCGCCGCCCGCCTACCTCGGTGGGGGAGCGCCCGGTCCTGTGCCCGGCCCGGTGCCCGGCCAGCCGCCGGCCTACGGCGGCCCGCCCGCCGGCTTCGGCGGCCCCGGCCTGCCGCCGCCGCCCGCGAGCGCCAAGCGCAGGATCGGATTCGTGATGGGCCTGGTCACGGCCCTCGCGCTGATCGCGTGCGTGGTGGTCGTCTGGCTCATCACCGCCAACAACTGAGCGGCGGTCGTCGCCTCCCGTGCGTTCCTTCAGCTGCCGTGCCTGCGGCAACGCCCTCTTCTTCGAGAACTCCGTCTGCGTGTCCTGCGGCACCGCCCTGGGCTTCTCGCGCGTCGAGCGCGACATCGTGCCGCTCGACGCCGACGGCCGCTACGTCGACCCGGCCGGCCTCGTGTGGCACGTGTGCCGCAACCTCAACCTGTCCGGCTGCACGTGGCTCGCGCCGCTCGAGGGCGGCCAGTGCGAGGCCTGCGACCTGACCCGCACCCGGCCGGCCGAGACCGATGCGGAGGGGATGGGGCAGTTCCCCGAGGCCGAGGCCGCCAAGCGGCACCTGCTCGTCGAGCTCGACCACCTCGGCTTCGACACCACCGGGCTGGTCTTCGACATGCTCTCGAGCGTCGACGAGAACGTCGTGATCGGGCATGCGGACGGGGTGATCACCATCGACCTGGCCGAGTCCGACGACGCCCGCCGCGAGCGGATCCGGCAGGAGCTCGACGAGCCCTACCGCACCCTGCTCGGCCACCTGCGCCACGAGGTCGGCCACTTCGTCCAGTCCCGGCTGGTCACCGATGCCGACCCCGAACGGCTGGCCCGTTGCCGGGAGCTGTTCGGCGACGAGACCGCCGACTACCAGGCGGCGATCGACCGGCACTACGCCGACGGTCCGCCGGCGGGGTGGGAGTCGTCGTACATCACGACCTACGCGACGATGCACCCGTTCGAGGACTTCGCGGAGACCTTCGCGCACTACCTCCACATCAGCGACACCTGTGAGACGGCCGCTGCGCAGGGCCTTGCGACCGTCGACGTGTCGGCGTTCAGCGTGTTCCACGACCTGGTGCGGGCCGTGTGGGTCCCGCTGTCGATCGCGCTCAACCAGATCAACCGCTCCATGGGCAAGGGCGACGTGTATCCCTTCGTGATCCCCGCCCCGGTGCTCGACAAGCTGGACTTCGTGGCCGGGCTCGCCCGCCCCGGCAGCGGCGCGTGATGGCGCGACCCGGTCGCCGTACCGTCCTCGCCGCCGTGGCCGTCGTGCTCGCCCTCGTCGGCGGGACCGTGGCGCTCGTCCTCGCGTTGCGCGGTGGCGGCCCCGAGCAGGTGGCCGAGGACTACCTGCGCGCACAGTGGTCCGGCGACTGGCGCACCGAGTGCGACCTGGCGACGCTGGAGTGGCGCGACGGTGAGCTGTACGGCGGCCACCCCTTCGCCGACTGCGCCGCCTATGCCGACGCGGCGAAGGAGGCCAACGCCGACAACCCGTTCCTGTCCTTCTCCGACGACACCGACGTCGAGGTCACCGTGAAGACGCTCAACGACGCCGACGGCCGGGCGCGCGTCGAGTACGTCGTCGAGTTCCGCTACCACGGCGACGACCGGTCCGGGTTCGACGAGCTCTGGCAGGGCGGCGGCGCCTACGACCACGGGACCGTCGAGCTGGTCGAGGTCGACGGCGACTGGCGGGTGGCGGGCGTCGACGCGGGTTGACCCCTTCTCCACCGGGCAGGAATGACATGATGACCGCCCGTAGGTTCCACGGCCGGGCCGGACGTTCCGCCCACCGCCACAAGGGAGATGCCGATGTCTGACCCGAACCAGCCCTCGACCCCTCCGGGGTGGTACCCCGACGGCCAGGGCGGACAGCGCTGGTGGGACGGCACCCAGTGGACCGAGCACACGCAGCCCCCCGAGGGCGGTGCGGCCGGCACGCCCCCGACGCCCGCGACGCCCGGTCCCTCCGACCAGGCGACCGTGGTGGCGCCGAACCGCGCCGCCGACTTCAACCAGGGCGGCGCGCAGCCGGGCTACGGCCAGCCGGCGCAGCAGCAGCCCTACGGTCAGCAGGGCGGCCAGCCGGCGTACGGCCAGCCGGCCCAGCCGGGCCAGCCGGGCGGCCAGCAGGGCTGGGGCCAGCCCGGCCAGCAGCAGCCCTACGGCCAGCCGGCCGGCCAGCCGGGCGGGTACGGCGGCGGCTACGGCGGTCCGGGCTACGGCCAGCCCACCGGCGGCGGTGGCGGCAAGGGCAAGGGCAAGCTGTTCGCGATCATCGGCGGTCTCGTGGCGCTGCTCGTGATCGCGATCGTGGCCGTCTTCGTCCTGGTGAGCGTGGTCGGCGGCAGTGACCCGAAGAGCGTCACCGAGGACTACCTCAAGGCCCAGTCCGAGGCCGACGTGAAGACCCTCTGCGAGCTGTCGACGAAGGACGAGCAGGACGACGAGTTCGAGGAGTACGACGTCGACAACTGCGACGACTACGTCGACGAGGCGCAGAAGGACATCGACGAGTCCTTCAAGGAGTTCGAGGACGAGGCGGGAGAGTCCTTCGAGGACATCCTCGACGACTGGGAGTACACCTTCGACGTCAAGGACGCCGAGGAGGACGGCGACACCGCGCGCGTCGACTGGACGTCCAAGGGCGAGTACAAGGGCGACAACGACAAGGCCGTCGAGGCCTTCGGCGGCGAGCGGACCGACGACGACGAGGGCACCGCTCTCCTCTGCAAGGAGGACGGTGACTGGAAGGTCAAGGACGACCACGCCGACGACGAGGACGAGTGCTGACGCCCTGACGCCGTGAGGTCCTTCGCCGCCTTCCTGCTCGTCGTCCTCGCGACGCTCGTCGCGCCGCTGGCCATCGCCACCACCTGGGTCACCGAACGGGTCGACGACCGCCAGGAGTACGTCGACACGGTGGCCCCGCTCGCCGACGATCCCGCCGTGCGCACGGTGATGGCCGACGCCGCTGCGGCGGCGGCCGTCGCAGCGCTGCAGCAGTACGTGCCGGTGGGCCTGCCCAGCGGCGTCGAGAAGTGGGCACGGACGGCGGCGACCGAGGTCGTCGAGAGCCCGGAGTTCCCGAAGGTCTGGCGAGACGCCAACCGTGACCTCCACGGGCAGGTGATCGACCTGCTGGAGGACCCGGATGCCGACACGAGCGGCTCCCTGACGGTCGATGCCGGCCCGGTGGTCGCCCAGGTGCTGCTGGTGCTCGAGGAGCGGGGCATCCCGGTCGGGCTGCTGCCCGCGATCCCGCTGCAGGTACCCGTCGTGGAGCGGGCGAAGGTCGCGGAGGGCGGGCCCGCCTACCGGACCACCCACCGTGCGGCCGGCTGGCTCCCGTTCGCCTGGGCCGGGCTCGCGGGCCTCGCCGTGCTCGTCGCCACCGGTTGGCGTGGTCGCGTCCGGACCGCGGGCTTCGCACTGCTCGGCGGCGCGCTCGGCGCCGGACTGGTGATGCTGGCGGTCGAGCCGCTGACCGACCTCGCCGTCGACCGCGCCGACGTGGAGAGCCAGGCGATGGTGCGGATCATGCTCGACGCGGTCCTGGGCTCCCTGTCGCCGTACGCGAAGACCTTCCTGCTGGCTGCGCCGGTTGGACTCGTGCTGGTCGCCGGCTCGCTGTGGCCGCGCCGGCACCGCGCCGACGGTTACGACGGGTACGACGGGTACGACGGCGGCCACGAGCCGTCGCCCGAATACGTCTGAACGGTCGTACTCGCCGGTAGATCACGACCGCTCAGGCGGGGCCGCGAGTATCGTGGAAATCGAATCTGTGGTCCGGCCCACAGCCACCCACCCTTGTGGCTAGAGTCGGGCCGCCGAACTACCCCACCCCCGTCTCGGTGACCCCGACGGCGACGGCCCCCAGGAGTGGTGCAATGACCGACCCCGTCTTCGGACCTGCTCCCGATGAGGACGAGCCCGAGCTGGTCCAGCTGCTGACACCCGAGGGCGAGCGGGTCCACCACCCGGTCTTCGACCTCGACTTCTCCGCCGACCAGCTGCGCGGCTTCTACCGCGACATGGTCCTGGTCCGCCGCGTCGACATCGAGGCCACCGCGCTGCAGCGCCACGGCGAGCTCGGCCTGTGGCCGCAGCTGCTCGGCCAGGAGGCCGCCCAGATCGGCGCCGGGCGGGCCATGCGGCCGCAGGACTTCGCGTTCCCGACCTACCGCGAGCACGGCTTCGCGTGGTGCCGCGGGATCGACCCGGTCCGGATCCTCGGCCTCTTCCGCGGCACCGACCAGGGTGGCTGGGACCCGAAGGACCACAACTTCGGGCTCTACTCGATCGTGGTCGGCGCGCACTCGCTGCACGCGACCGGCTATGCGATGGGCGTCCAGCGCGACGGTGCCGTCGGCACCGGCGACCCCGAGCGCGACACCGCCGTCGTCGCCTGCTTCGGCGACGGGGCGACCTCGCAGGGAGACGTCAACGAGTCGCTGGTGTTCGCGGCGTCGTACAACGCGCCGGTGGTGTTCTTCTGCCAGAACAACCAGTGGGCGATCTCCGAGCCGCTGGAGCGCCAGACCCGGATCCCGCTCTACCGCAGGGCGCACGGCTTCGGCTTCCCCGGAGTCCGCGTCGACGGCAACGACGTCCTCGCGACGCACGCGGTCATGCAGGCCGCGCTGCAGCGGGCCCGCGACGGACAGGGTCCGACCTTCGTGGAGGCCTACACCTACCGGATGGGCGCGCACACCACGACCGACGACCCGACCCGCTACCGGCGCAGCGCCGACGTCGAGCAGTGGAAGGCCAAGGACCCCATCGCGCGGCTCGAGGCCCACCTGCGCGCCGAGGGCCTCGCCGACGACGCGTACGTCGCCGCCGTCGCCGCGGAGGCCGACGAGCTCGGCGAGCGGATGCGCCGGGAGTGCCAGGAGCTGCCGGAACCGGTCGCCCGCGACATCTTCGACATGGTCCACGTCGAGACGCCACCGGACCTCGTGGCCCAGCAGGCGGCGTACGACGCCCACGTCGCGTCCTTCGCGGAGGTGCTCTGAGATGGTGACGATGACCGTGGCCAAGGCGCTCAACGCCGGCCTGCGCAAGGCCCTCGAGGGCGACGACAAGGTCCTCGTCATGGGCGAGGACGTCGGCACCCTCGGGGGCGTCTTCCGGATCACCGACGGGCTGCAGAAGGACTTCGGCGACGACCGGGTCATCGACACCCCGCTCGCCGAGTCGGGCATCGTCGGCACGGCCGTCGGCCTGGCCCTGCGCGGCTACCGGCCGGTCGTCGAGATCCAGTTCGACGGCTTCGTCTACCCCGCCTACGACCAGATCGTGTGCCAGGTGGCGCGCTTCCACTTCCGCAGCCAGGGCCGGGTGAAGGTGCCGATGGTCATCCGGGTGCCCTATGGCGGCGGCATCGGCGCGGTCGAGCACCACAGCGAGTCGCCCGAGGCGCAGTTCGTCCACACGCCCGGGCTCAAGGTCGTCACCTGCTCGAACCCGGCCGACGCCTACACGATGATCCAGCAGGCCATCGCGTGCGACGACCCGGTGATCTTCCTCGAGCCGAAGCGGCTCTACCACTCGGCGAAGGCCGACGTCGACGAGAGCGCCCCCGCGGCGCCGCTGTGGGAGTCGCGCGTGGTCCGTCCGGGCACCGACGTCACCGTCGTCGGCTACGGCCCCACGATCTCGACCTGCCTCGACGTCGCCACTGTCGCCGAGGAGGAGGGCCGCTCGGTCGAGGTCATCGACCTGCGCACGCTCTCGCCGCTCGACCTCGGTCCCGTCTTCGAGTCGGTCCGCCGCACCGGGCGGCTCGTCGTCGTCCACGAGGCCCAGGTGACGCTCGGCCTCGGTGCCGAGGTCGCGGCCCGGGTCACCGAGGAGTGCTTTCACTCGCTCGAGGCGCCGGTGCTGCGTGTCGGCGGCTATGACACGCCCTACCCGGCCGCGCGGATCGAGGACATGTTCCTGCCCGACCTCGACCGGGTGCTCGATGCCGTCGACCGCACCTTCGGCTACTGATTCGGCTAGTGAGAGGACCGCGATGAGCACGCAGCCTGCCGGCGAGTTCAAGCTCCCCGATGTCGGTGAGGGCCTGACCGAGGCCGAGATCGTCGCCTGGCGGGTCAAGGAGGGCGACGTCGTCGCCGTCAACGACGTCGTCGTCGAGATCGAGACCGCCAAGTCCGTCGTCGAGCTGCCCTCGCCCTTCGCGGGCACGGTGCTCGCGCTGCTGGCCGCCGAGGGCGAGACCGTCCAGGTCGGTACGCCCATCATCCGGATCGGCGAGGAGGGTGCCCCCGCACCGGCACCTGCTCCCGCCGCCGGGCCGGAGGTCATCGACACCAACATCCCGCCGGTCGGCCAGGCCACCCTCGTCGGCTACGGGCCGAAGCAGCGCACCCTCCAGCGCCGGGCACGCAAGGGCGCTCCGGTGGCGGAGGCAGCCCCGCCGGTGGCGGAGGTGCGAGCGCCGGCGAGCGTCGAAAGCCCGGCGCGTCCCGTCCGCGCCCTCGCCAAGCCCCTCGTCCGGCGCCTCGCCCGCGACCTCGGCGTCGACCTGACCACCGTCGTGCCGACCGGTCCGAAGGGCACCGTCAGCAAGGACGACGTGCTCGCGGTCGCCGGCGCCCCCGCCACCTCGACCACCACCCGGAGCGGGCGCGAGACCCGCGAGCCGGTCAAGGGCCTGCGCAAGCAGATGGCCGCAGCCATGGTGTCGTCCGCGTTCTCCGCACCCCACGCGACCTCGTGGGTCACCATCGACGCCACGGCGACCGTGGAGCTGGTCGAGCGCCTGCGGGAGCGCCGTGAGTTCGCGGAGGTGAAGGTCAGTCCGCTGCTCGTGGTCGCCCGTGCGTGCCTGCTCGCGCTTCGTCGTACACCGTTGGTGAACTCGACGTGGGACGAGGCCGCGCAGGAGGTCGTGGTCAAGCACTACGTCAACCTCGGCATCGCCGCCGCCACCCCGCGCGGACTGGTCGTCCCGAACGTCAAGGACGCCGATGCGCTCTCGCTCGTCGAGCTGGCGCGGGCCCTCGAGGCGCTGACGACGACCGCACGCGAGGGCCGCACCCAGCCGGCCGACCTCGCCGGCGGTTCGTTCACCATCAGCAACATCGGCGTCTTCGGCGTCGACGGCGGCACCCCGATCATCAACCCGGGGGAGTCGGCGATCCTCTGCCTCGGTGCGATCAAGCCGCAGCCGTGGGTGGTCGGCGACCAGGTCGTGCCGCGCCAGGTGATGACCCTGTCGCTGTCGTTCGACCACCGCCACGTCGACGGCGCCACCGGCACCGGGTTCCTCGCCGACGTCGCCGGCATCATCAGCGACCCCGGCACCGCCCTCCTCTTCTGACGCCGACTTGCGCGTTCCGAGCGCCGACTTGCGCGTTCCGCGCGTTGAGTTGCGCGTTCCGCGCGTTGAGTTGGGCGTTCGGGGCGTTGAGTCGGGCGTTCGGGGCGGCGGGTGGGGATGAGCGGACGTGCGGAACCGACGCAGCAGGTAGAACGGAGGCGTGCCTGCACGCCCCGAACCGCCCGACCAGCTCGGCCCCTACCGGATCCTGCGACGGCTCGGGCAGGGCGGCATGGGCACCGTGTACGACGCCAGGGACATCGCCCTCGAGCGGCACGTCGCGCTCAAGCTGATCGCGCCGGGGCTCGCCGATGACCCGGAGTTCCGCGCTCGGTTCGTCCGCGAGGCACGGGCCCAGGCGTCGGTGGACTCGCCGCACGTCGTCCAGGTGTTCGCGCACGGCGAGCTCCAGGGACAGCTCTACCTCGCCACGCAGCTCGTCCCGGACGGTGACCTGGGCCGGCACCTCCGCCAGCACGGGCCGCTGCCGGCTGCCCGGGCGCTCGAGCTCGTCGCCCAGGTGGCCGACGGCCTGGCCGAGGCCCACCGCGTCGGCCTGATGCACTGCGACATCAAGCCGACGAATGTGCTCCTCCGTCACCGGGGCACCGGCACGGTCGCCTATCTCGCCGACTTCGGGATCGCCGGACCGCTGGCCGGGACAGGCGTGGCGGACGACGTCCGCGCGCTGGCCCGGCTGCTCGAGCTCGCCGCCGGGGGCCGGTCGGACCCGGCCGTGCGGCAGGTGCTGGACGCGTTCCACGACTCGGCCGCCGCCTTCCGGGACGGCGCCCGCCGGGCGACCCGCCGCCCGGCGCGGAGCGGCGCACGTTGGGCCACGGCTGCCGCGGGTGCGCTCGTGGGAGCGCTCTGTCTGGGCGCGGCGATCCTGGTGCCGGCGCTCAGTGGGCGCCCCGGTGAGCGGGCGCGGGAGGGCGCGGCGATCAGTGCCCTTGCTCGGGCGCTGGAGGACGATGCGGGCCTCGACCCGCGGGACGCCGTCTGCACGGCCCGTGAGCTCGTCGTCGGTCGCGGCGTCGACGGGCTGCGGTCGTTGGGCCTGCTCGATCAGCAGCTTCAGCCCGTCCCGAGTGGCGACGCCGTGGCCCCGGATCTCCTCGCCGAAAGCCTTGCCGTGGCCGTCACCTGCCTGTGGGACGGTCCCCCGGTGCAGACAGCGTCGCGAGGCGCGCCCGCCGCTCCGCCAGTGCGGCCTGCTGCCTCGCCAACTGCGCGCTGATCTCGCGGAGCTCGCCCAGCAGCTCGGGGCACAGCTCGAGCTCGCCGGCCCGGACGCAGTCGAGATAGCGCCGGATCACGTCCGTGCCCACACCCGCGGCCGTCATTGTCTTGATGACCGCGGCGCGCGCCACGTCCGCGTCGTCGTACTCCCGGTAGCCGCCGGCCGTCCGGGCCGGGACGAGCAGCCCGGCGTCCTCGTAGTGCCGGAGTGCGCGGGCGCTCGCGCCCGCCCGCTCCGCAGCCTCCCCGATGAGCATGTGCCCCCTCCTGGCTTGACCTTAACGCCGGCGTGAACCCGTACGGTCCTGCGCTATGACATCCACAACCCCCCGGCGCGCCGCTGTCATCCACGGGTACGGAGCCACGCCCGCCGACCACTGGTTCGGCTGGCTCGCGGACCGACTCGTCGCCGTCGGGGTCCCGACGACCGTCCCCGCGCTGCCCGCGCCGGAGTCACCCGAGCCGCTGCCGTGGCAGCAGAGGGTCGCGGCCACCGTCGGCGTCCCCGACGAGGGCTCGGTGGTGGTGGCGCACAGCCTCGGCTGTGTGACGGTGCTGCGCCATCTGGCCGCGCTGCCGGGAGCCTGGCGGCTCGGCACCCTCGTCCTGGTCGCCGGGTTCATCGACCCGGTGCCGGGCTTCCCCGGACTGGACGCCTTCGTCGACGGCGGGATCGATCTCGCACCCGTCCGGCGGTACGCCGACCGCCTGGTCGTGCTGCGCTCCGACGACGACCCCATCGTCCCGACGGGCCACACCGACCGGCTGGCGGGCGAGCTCGGCATCGCCGCCCGCGTCGTCCCCGGCGCCGGCCACTTCCTCGCCGAGGAGGGGGTGAGGAGGCTGCCCGAGGCGCTGGCCGCGGTGCTGGACTGATGGTGCAGCTCAGCCGTCGGCCAGCCGGATCAGGCCGACGATCGTGGCGACGTACAACGCCCCGTCCGGGCCGAGGTAGATCGCCGCGTAGTGGTTGTTCCACTGGATCCCGGTCCCGGTGAGCCGGCTCCACCGGGTCTCGCCGGTGCGGATGTCGATCGCCGTGACGTACCACGCGTCGAGCAGGTCCTTGCGGGGCGGCTTCGAGTAGACGTAGACGAGCCCGTTGCCGAGCGACGCCTTCGGCACCGACGTCGGCGCGACGGTCGGGTTCGTCCACGCGACGTGGCAGCCGTCGTCGTCGATCATCACGCGCGAGACGCCGGGCGTCGTGGACCTCCCGAGCAGTGTGGACTGCACGCCGGCGTACCCGTAGTTGTTCTCGATGATCAGCGAGTTGCCCGCTGCCACGAGGCTGTTCTCGGTCGTGCTCGCTCCCGGCGCGAGGACCGGGACCGAGCAGTGCTCGCGGTCGGCGACGCCCTTGCGGCGGTCGTACACGATCACGTGGCTCTGCGGGTCGGCGTTGTCGGCGATCGCGATCCACCGCTCGCCGATGAGGGTCGGTGAGGTGCCCGAGCCCTGCGACAGCATGCCGGGCTTCTTCGCCGAGCCGCGGTCGTACGGGATCGCCCAGTTGATCTCGGGCGTCCCGTCGGGAGCCGCGTCGAGCCGGTAGGACCGGTGTGTCGAGACGAAGTAGACGCCGCCGGTCTCGTCGCTGGAGACCGAGTTGTAGATCCCCTCTCCCTCGGGCAGCTCCAGCGCCTTCACGATCCCGGTGGCCCGGTCCAGGGTGCCGACGGTGCCCTGCTGGCTGAACCACCAGACCTTGCCCGACCAGTCGACGCCGGTGGCCACGAGGCAGTCGTCGGTGCCGAGGTACGACGCCAGCGGCCACGTGCGCCCCCGGGCGAGCTTGCCGTCGGCGCTCACCTGCACCTCGGCGATGGCGGACTCGGTCGTCGTGGCGTAGGCGCGGTCCTGGCCGTCGAGGAAGAAGTAGGTGCCGCCGCACAGGTCGGTGAACGGGTTCGCGGCCTTGCTGAAGTCGCGCGCGGACAGCTGCAGCTGCGAGAGCGCCCGCAGCGTCACGGGGTCGATCACCATCATCGTGAAGCCCTCGAGCCCGCCGCAGAGTCCGACGATCCGGTCGTGGGAGTCGAACGCCATCGTGGCGCACTCCCGGATCCCGTACGACGCCGTCCGCATCGTCAGCGCCCGGCCGGTCGGACCGGAGACGGCGTACGCGTCGGTGCTGTAGGCGTCGTTGTGCATGCTGCTGCGACCGTTCGGGGCCAGCCAGGGGTTCTGCGGCACCGGCGGCGCGTCGAGCGGCTGCGCGGTGACCGCGGCGCCGGTGAAGCGGGGGACCAGCAGGTCCGTCGGCAGGGCGGGGATCGGCAGGCCGCGGACGGTGGGCAGCGCGGGCAGGCCCGGCAGGGCGAAGCCGTCGGCGTCGAGGGCGCCGTCGGTGCCGACGTCGATCGCCTGCGACGGTGCGGAGGCGAGGGTCAGGGCGAGGACGCCGGCGGCAGCGGTCGCGGCCAGGGAGCGGAGGCGCATCCTGGGAGACTAGAACGTGTTTCAGTCTTTCGGGAAGGGGTCCCGCCACACCGTCGCTGTCAGTCCCGCGACGGCGTCTCCTCGCCCAGCAGCCAGTCCTCGAAGAAGTCCGACAACTCCTCGCCGGTGGTCCTCTCGATCCAGTCCCAGTACTCCTGGCGATCGGCGGTGCCGTTCTCCTGCGAGGCGGGCCACTCGCGGAGCATCGCGAAGAACTCGTCGTCGCCGATCCGCTCCCGCAGCTCCTGCCACATCAGGGCCGGGCCGTAGTAGATGTTGCCGTCGCCGAACTGCTTCGGGTCGAAGGCGGCGGGCGGGCCGGCGCCCTCGCGGAGCTGGACCTCGAAGCCGGCCCACTCGTTCATCTTCTGTGCGACGGTGACGCCCTCCTGCTCGGCCTCCCACATGCCCTGCAGGTACATCGCCATGCCCTCGTTCATCCACACGTCGGACCAGTCCGCCGGGGAGACCGTGTCGCCGTACCAGTGGTGCGCGGCCTCGTGCACCACGACGGCGGGGGACAGGCTGTAGTCGCTGTCGCCGAGCGTGATCATGGTCTGGGTCTCCATGCCGCTGTCGTTGTCGACGACGACGATGCCGAGCGAGTCGAAGGGATAGGGCCCGAGGATCTTCTCCAGCCAGTCGACCGCGGTGGGCGTCGTGCCCGTGCCGCCCGGCAAGGGGTCGCCGTCGGCATCGGTCCAGATCTGGATCGGGACGCCCCTCGACGACGTCAGGTCCGTGTGCTGGAAGTCGCCGAACGCCACCGTGACGAGGTACGACGACGCCGGCTCCGCGAGGTGCCAGGTGTTGGTCGACGTGCCGCCCTCCTCCGTGCTCGTGGTCAGCTGGCCGTTGGCGACGCCCGACAGTGGCGCCGGGCTGGTCAGGGTGAAGTCGTAGAGGGCCTTGTCGGCGGGCTGGTCGTTGACGGCGTACCAGGTGAACGCGCCGTAGGGCTCCTGCAGCGTCCATGTCTCGTGCTCGTCGGTGATGCTCCAACCGACGCCCTGGGTGAAGTCCTGGCGGGCGCTCGGTGCGGGTGCGGTCGCGGGCGTGCCGGCGTAGGTGAGGGCGATCTCGTACTGCTGGTCGGCCGCGATCGGGTGCTCGATCGTGAGGTGGGTGCCGTCGACGTCGTGGTCGGCCTGCTCGCCGTCGACGGTCAGCTCGGAGATCGCGAGCTCCTCGTTGAAGTCGAGCGGGATCGTGGTGGAGTCGCCTGTCGCGCGGAAGACGAGCGTCTCGCGGCCGGTCAGCTCGTCCTTCGCCGGGTCCCAGGTCAGTCCGAGGTCGTAGTGCAGGGCGTCGACGAGCGGGTCGCCGATGTCGGGGTAGACGGAGTCCTCGCGCGTCTCGCTGACCGCGGCGGCGTACTTCCCGCGCGCGGACGGGGTGGTGCTCGGCGTCGGCGCGGCACTGGTGGACCCGGCGCTGCTCGTCGGCCCGGCGTCGGGCTCCGGCTCGTCGTCGGAGCCACACGCGGCGAGCGCCACGGCGGCGGTGAGGGCGAGGGCCAGCGAGGCGGCGCGCGTGCGGGTCATGGTGGTTCCTTCTCCCGTGGGTGCGCACATCATGCCCGGGGGTGCCCAGCGCCGGACGAACCTGAACAGGTGTCACGTTTTGGTGTTACCCTCGCCGAGCTCGGTCGTTGAGTGAGCGGCATCACTCGGATTCACCCTGGTCAGGGAGGTTGGCGTGGACGGAATGCGCGAGTCGGCGGCGTCGCGGCGGGTCGGACTGGCCGTCACGGCGGCGTTGGCGGTCATCGGTGTCGCGGCCGTCGTGCCGGGTGCTGGTGCCGGCCCCGGCCAGGCGAGGACGACGAGCCTCGCCGCCGCTGCCGAGCAGCAGAAGTCGGACCGTGGGATCCCCCACGACGACGCGCTGCTGGCTCCGCACCGCCACGACGACCCGGCCACCAAGAACGACGTCTCCCGCGGCCTCGCCGTCGGCGAGGAGGCCGACGAGGCCGTCGACCCGACGACCGCCGAGGAGCGCGCCGCCGCCGAGGAGTACGTCGAGTCGGAGCGCGCGCTGCCGGACCCGAAGCTGGTGAACGTCGCCGCCTACCCGGCCCGGACCGCGGTCCCGGCGGACCGCTACGCGATGGCCGGCGGCTGCTACACGCTGACCGCGGGACTGGCGAGGTTCGGCCCCTACTACTTCAAGGCGACCCGGCTCGGCGGCTACCTGCTGCACACCACCGGCGGCGAGCTCGCCGTGGTCAACGGCGCGGTGAAGGTCGCGGCCAAGCCGAGCGCAGCCGCCGACTGGACGGCGACGAGGTCCGGCACCGGCTACCGGTTCGACGTCGGCGCCGGGAAGGCGCTCACCGTCGCCGGCGGCAAGCTCGTGCCGGGCGCGGGCACCCCCTTCGCGCTGCGCACGGCGAGCGGCTGCCCGTCGTACCCGGAGGCGGCGATCAACGTCACCGGCGACCCGTTCGCCGGCGAGACCACCTACCAGGAGGTGCGCGGCTTCGTCGACGCGCACACCCACGGCATGGCGTTCGAGTTCCTCGGCGGCAAGGTGCACTGCGGCCGGCCGTGGCACTCCTACGGTGCGCCGTACGCACTCGTCGACTGCCAGGACCACCTGCTCACCCAGGGCAAGGGCGCACTGCTCGAGGCCGTCCTCTCCGGCGAGCCGTCGCACGACCCCGTCGGCTGGCCGACGTTCAAGGACTGGCCGGCGCCGGAGTCGCTGACCCACGAGGGCACCTACTACCGCTGGCTCGAGCGGGCCTGGCGCGGCGGGCAGCGGCTCTTCGTCAACCTGCTGGTCGAGAACAACAAGCTGTGCCAGCTCTACCCGATGAAGAAGAACTCCTGCGACGACATGGACTCGATCCGCCTGCAGGCATCGGACATGGTGAAGATGCAGGACTACATCGACGCCCAGTTCGGCGGTCCGGGCAAGGGCTTCTACCGGATCGTGAAGGACCCGTTCGAGGCGCGGCGGGTCATCAACAGCGGCAAGATGGCCGTGGTGATGGGCATCGAGACGTCCATCCCCTTCGGCTGCACCTACAAGAAGCTGCTCGGCAAGGACTTCCCTGCCTGCACCAAGGCGGAGATCGACGCCAACCTCGACGAGATGCACACCCTCGGCGTGCGGCAGATGGAGCTCGTCAACAAGTTCGACAACGCGCTCGCCGGCGTCGCCGGCGACGCCGGCGCGATCGGTCCGCTGGTCAACACCGCCAACTTCCTGGAGACCGGGTCGTTCTGGGCGATGGAGCACTGCGAGCCGGCCGACGGCGAGTCCGCGGACAACCCGCAGATCGGCGTGCTCCCGGACCTCAGCGCCGGGCAGCAGGACGCTCTCTTCGGGGCCATCGGCCAGGTGCTCGGCCTGCTCCCGGCGACCCCGCTCTACGGACCGCCGGCGCACTGCAACAAGCGCGGCCTCACCGAGCTCGGCGTGCACACCATCGAGGGCCTCGCGCAGCGCAACATGGTCTTCGACCCCGACCACCTCTCGGTCAAGGCCCGCGCTGCCTCGATGGACGTCATCGACGACCTCGCCTACCCGGGTGTGATCTCGAGCCACTCGTGGTCGACGCCGGACACCTACCCGCGGATCTACCGGGCCGGCGGCTTCATCACGCCGTACGCCGGTGACTCGACCGGCTTCGTCGCGAAGTGGCGCCGCCACCTCGGCTGGGCCGACCCGCGCTACTACTTCGGGTTCGGCTTCGGTGCCGACATCAACGGCCTCGGCGCGCAGGGCAACCCCCGCGGCGCCGACGTCCCGAACCCGGTCAGCTACCCGTTCACCGGCCTCGGCGGAGTCCAGGTCGACCGGCAGCAGGCCGGCGAGCGGACCTGGGACATCAACGTCGACGGCGTCGCACAGTACGGCCTCTACCCCGACTGGGTCGAGGACCTGCGCCAGGTCGCCGACGCCCAGCACGCCGGCGACGGCCAGAAGATCGTCGACGACATGGCCCGCGGGGCCGAGGCCTACCTGCAGATGTGGGAGCGCGCGTACGGCGTCGAGCCCGACTCGTGCCGCAACGCCTCGCAGCGCCTGGGGGTCGCCACGGTCAAGGGCCTGGTCACGCTCGGGATGACCACGGAGGCCGTGCTGCGTGCGGTGGGCCAGCCCTACCAGCGGCTCGGGTCGTCGTACTCCTTCTGCGCGAAGACGGCGACGCGGGCGAGGGTGCCGGCGAAGGTGACCTTCTCGAAGGCGGGCAAGGTCACCGCACTGACCTTCTCCTGACCTTCTCCTGAGGCGTTCGTCACGCCCCACCGGAAGTTACCTGCCGGTAGGATTCCGGTGTCGATCCTGTCGTCCCACCAGTTGGTAAGGCTTGCCTTCGGTTCGCCATCTCCGCTGTTGGCCATAGGCTCGGCCCGCGCACCCGTGCGTGTCCTGAACCTGCAGACGAGTGGAGATTCGCCCATGCAGACCGTTGCGATCGTGATTTCGCTGGCCATCTCGGTGGTCGCCATCGCCCTGACGGCCCGGGCCGTCTCCGCGATGCTCGGCGTGATCCGCAAGGGCCAGCCGGCGCCGGGGCGCACCGGCAACCCGGTCGGCCGGACCGTGACCATGCTGAAGGAGACCGTCCTCCACACGCGCATGCTGCAGTGGACGTGGGTCGGCATCCTCCACTGGTTCGCCTTCGCGGCGTTCATCGCGCTCTCGACCGCCGTCGCCGCGGCGTTCCCGCAGCTGTTCGACCCCGAGTGGACGATCCCCGTCCTCGGCAAGTTCTTCCTCTACGAGTGGGTGGCCGAGATCCTCGGCCTGCTCGGCTCGCTGGCGATCATCCCGCTGATCATCTACCGGCTCACCCACCGCCCCTCGCAGATGGGGCGCCAGAGCCGGTTCTTCGGCTCCACCATGTGGCAGGCCTACTTCGTCGAGGCGATGGTGCTCCTCGAGAGCTCCGCGATCCTCTTCATCCGCGGTGCCGAGTACAACCTCGCCAAGGCCCACGGCGGCGAGGCGGCGGAGCACGCCGACGGCTTCCACTTCCCGGTGTCGCAGTTCTTCGGCAACCTCTACCCGACCGGCCACGAGTCGATCGGCACGCTCGAGAACATCATCTACTTCATCGCGATGGTCAAGATCACCTCCGCGATGATCTGGCTGATCGTCATCTCCAGCAACCTGACGATGGGTGTCGCCTGGCACCGCTTCACCGCCTGGTTCAACATCTGGTTCAAGCGTGAGGAGAGCGGCCGCACGGCCCTCGGCGCGGTCAAGCCGCTGACCTCCGGCGGCAAGGCGATCACCCTCGACGACGTCGACGACCTCGACGAGGACGCCACGCTCGGCGTCGGCTCCATCTGGGACTTCTCCTGGAAGGACATCCTCGACTTCACGACCTGCACCGAGTGCGGTCGCTGCCAGTCGCAGTGCCCCGCGTGGAACACCGAGAAGCCGCTCTCGCCCAAGCTCATGATGATGGCGATGCGCGAGCACGCGTACGCCGCCGCCGGGGGCGTCGAGGGTGCCGCGGAGAAGGCCCTCGTGGGCAAGGCCGACGTCGAGGCCGGCGAGTGGTTCTACAACCCCGAGGGCGGCGACTTCGTCGTCGACGAGGACGCCCTGTGGGCCTGCACCAACTGTGGCGCCTGCGTCCAGCAGTGCCCGGTCGACATCGAGCACGTCGACCACTTCGTCGACATGCGCCGCTACCAGGTGCTCGTCGAGTCGAACTTCCCGTCCGAGCTCAACGGCCTCTTCAAGGGCCTCGAGAACAAGGGCAACCCGTGGAACATGTCCGCCACGGCCCGCCTCGACTGGGCGAAGGACCTGCCCTTCGAGGTCAAGGTCGTCGGCGACCAGATCGAGGACCTCGAGTCCGTCGACTGGCTGTTCTGGGTCGGCTGCGCCGGCGCCTACGAGGACCGTGCCAAGAAGACGACCCGCGCCGTCGCGGAGCTCCTCGACCTGGCGGGCGTCTCCTTCGGCGTACTCGGCAACGGCGAGACGTGCACCGGTGACTCGGCCCGTCGTGCCGGCAACGAGTTCGTGTTCCAGGGCCTGGCCCAGCAGAACATCGAGGTGCTGACCGAGGCGAAGGCCAAGAAGGTCGTCTCCACGTGCCCGCACTGCATGAACACCCTCAAGAACGAGTACCGCGAGCTCGGCATCGAGCTCGAGGTCATCCACCACACGCAGCTGCTCAACCGGCTCGTGCGGGAGGGCAAGCTCACGCCGGTCGCCACGGGCGCCGGTGCGCACGACCGCAAGATCACCTACCACGACCCGTGCTTCCTGGGTCGCCACAACCAGGTCTACACGCCCCCGCGCGACCTGCTGCAGATCCTTCCCGGCGCCGAGTTCGCCGAGATGGAGCGCAACTCCGAGCGGTCCTTCTGCTGCGGCGCCGGTGGTGCCCGCATGTGGATGGAGGAGAACATCGGCGAGCGGATCAACCTCAACCGCACGGCCGAGGCCGTCGGCACGGGTGCCGACCAGGTCGCCGTCGGCTGCCCCTTCTGCCGCGTGATGATCTCCGACGGCCTGACCAAGCTGCAGGCCGACGGCGAGGCGCGCGAGGAGGTCGAGGTCCTCGACGTCGCGCAGATGCTGCTCGCGTCGGTCAAGGGCGAGCAGGCCACCAAGCTGAAGCCGGGCGAGGGCGCTCCGCTGCAGCCGAAGGCACCTGCGGCGGCTGCCGCTGCCGCGCCTGCCGAGGCGAAGCACGCGGTCGAGACCAAGGCCGAGCCCGAGGCCGGCGACGTCACGATCACCGACGACACCGTCGTCGCGACCGAGGACGTCGGTCCCGCGGCCAAGGCCTCCGGTGGCTCCTCGATGTTCGACGACCCGGGCTCGATGTTCGACACCCCGGCGGCTGCTCCGGCGGCGCCGGCGGAGGAGAAGCCGGCGGCTCCGGCCGGCGGTGGCTCCCTGTTCGACGACTCGAGCTCGCTCTTCGACTCGGCGCCCGCCGAGGCTGCTCCGGCTGCTCCGGCGGAGAAGGCCGAGCCGAAGAAGGCAGAGGCGGAGCCCGCCTCCGGCGGCTCGCTGTTCGACGAGGGCGGCTCGTTGTTCGACGCCGCTCCGCCGGCTGAGGCCGCCCCGGCTGCCCCGGCTGCTCCGGCTGCTCCGGCTGCTCCGGCTGCTCCGGCCGCCGAGGAGAAGGCCGCGCCTGCTGCCGAGGCCGAGCCGGTTGCGGACCTGGGCGCCGGTGGGTCGTTGTTCGACATCGCTCCCGCCGAGGAGACCCCGAAGGCGGAGGCTCCGAAGGCGGAGGCCGCGAAGGCGGAGGCGACCCCGGCGGCCGAGATGGAGTCGGCGCCCGTGCCGACCGAGGAGAAGGTCGTCCAGGCCGAGGTCGAGGGCGGCGTCGCCGCCGCGCCGCCGACCCCGTCGGTCGACCTCAACGCCGGTGGTTCGCTCTTCGACATCGAGGCTCCTGCGGCCCCGGCCGCACCCGCGGCGGCTGCTCCTGCCCCGGAGCCGACGCCCGAGGCGGAGCCGGTCGAGGCCGAGGCCCGGGCCGAGGAGGCTGAGGCGGTTGCCGAGACCGCGCCGGCCGAGCCTGCCGCTGCTCCGGCTGCTGCGCCGGCTGCGTCCAGCGGTGCGGCGAGCGCGCCGAAGACCGACGTCGACATCAACGCGATGGGTTCGCTCTTCGACATCGAGGCCCCCGAGGCCGCCGCTGTCGAGCGTCCTGCCGCGGCGGCGCCCGCCGCCCCTGCCGCCGAGCCGGAGGCGCCGGTCGCGGACGCCGAGGCCGAGCCGGTCGCGGAGGAGCCCGCCGTCGAGGAGCCCGCAGCGGAGGAGGCGCCCGCCCCGGCGGCACCCGAGCCTGCGGCCCCGGCCCAGCCGGCCGCCCCGGCGTCGTACTCGGGCGAGGCGAACCAGCCCCGCACCGACGTCGACATCAATGCCGCGGAGTCCCTCTTCGACCTCTGAGTTCGGTACTGCCCGGCCGATTCCCTCGCTTCTTGTCCGTTGCTACGGGCAGGAAGCGAGGGAATCGCCGCTTCAGCGGTGATTCCTGCCGCCGAGGCCCACCTTCATTAGAGGGGTGTGACCGCGCTCACCGGCGCGGCACCATGGACCCATGACGGAGCTGTCGTACGCCGCCGGTGAGACCACCACGCCGCTGCTGGACGAGACCATCGGGGCCAACCTCGAGCGCACCGTGGCGCAGTGGCCCGACCGCGAGGCGCTCGTGGAGGTCGCGAGCGGCCGGCGCTGGACGTGGCGCGAGTTCGGCCACGCCGTCGACCAGGTGGCCCGCGGACTGATCGCGGCCGGCATCGGGGCGGGTGACCGGATCGGCATGTGGGCCCCGAACTGCGCCGAGTGGACCATCGTGCAGTTCGCCGCCGCCAAGGCCGGCGCGGTGCTCGTGAACGTGAACCCGTCGTACCGCACCCATGAGTTCGCGTACGCCGTCAACCAGTCCGGGCTGCGCCTGCTGCTGACGGTGACCGGCTTCAAGACCTCCGACTACAAGGGCATGGTCGAGGAGGTCGTCGCCGCGGGCGAGGTGCCCGGCCTCGAGCGGACCGTGTACGTCGACACGGACGACTGGCAGGACCTGGTGGCCGGCGGGGAGGGGCTCGCGGCGGACGCGCTCACCGAGCGGCAGCGCGGCCTGCGGCCGACCGATGCGATCAACATCCAGTACACGAGCGGCACGACCGGCTTCCCGAAGGGAGCCACCCTCAGCCACCGCAACATCCTCAACAACGGCTTCTTCGTGACCGAGCTGCTCGGCTTCTCCGAGCAGGACCGGCTCTGCATCCCGGTGCCCTTCTACCACTGCTTCGGCATGGTCATGGCCAACCTCGGCTGCGTCACCCACGGCGCCACCATGGTGATCCCGGCGCCCGGCTTCGACCCGTCGGTCACCCTGCGCGCGGTGCAGGACGAGCAGTGCACCGCGGTGTACGGCGTCCCGACGATGTTCATCGCGATGCAGAACGCCCCCGACTTCGCCGAGTTCGACCTCAGCACGCTGCGGACCGGGATCATGGCCGGCTCGATCTGCCCGGTCGAGGTGATGAAGCACTGCGTCAACGACATGCACATGAGTGAGGTGTCGATCGCCTACGGCATGACCGAGACCAGCCCCGTGAGCTGCCAGACCCGCGTCGACGACGACCTCGATCGTCGTACCGCCACCATCGGCCGGGCGGCCCCGAACGTCGAGATCAAGATCGTCGACCCGGCGACGGGGGAGACGGTGCCGCGGGGCGAGGCGGGCGAGTTCTGCACGCGCGGCTACTCCGTGATGCTGGGCTACTGGAACGACGAGGCCAAGACCGCCGAGGCGATCGACGCCGACGGCTGGATGCACACCGGCGACCTCGCCGTGATGCGCGAGGACGGCTACTGCAACATCGTCGGCCGGATCAAGGACATGGTCATCCGTGGCGGCGAGAACATCTACCCGCGCGAGATCGAGGAGTTCCTCTACTCCCACCCCGACGTCGAGGACGTGCAGGTCATCGGCGTCCCCGACGAGAAGTACGGCGAGGAGCTGTGCGCCTGGGTCCGGATGCGGGCGGGTGCCGACCCGCTCGACGCCGCCGGCGTGAGGGAGTTCGCGACCGGGAAGCTCGCGCACTACAAGATCCCGCGCTACGTGATGGTCGTCGAGGAGTTCCCGATGACCGTCACCGGCAAGGTCCGCAAGGTCGAGATGCGCGAGCGGTCCGCGGAGATCCTCGGCCTGGGTTGAGCTCGAGCACGGGCTCCAGTTCGTCGTACCGGACAGGTTGGTCGTCGATCGCGCGAGTTCACGACCAATTCGTCCGGTACGACGGCTTCGGAACCTTCCGGACCCCCTCGCCGGTCACACTGGGTGACCCGAGGAGGCGCCCGGCATGGACTTCAGTGCGTACGTCGCGCGGCGACGCCCGCGACTGGTGCGGACCGTCGTGCTGCTCGGCTGCCCGCCCGCCGATGCCGAGGACGTCGTCCAGGCGGCGCTGCTGAAGTGCTACCGCTCGTGGCCGCGGGTCGCGGCCGCCGACCATCCGGACGCCTACGTCCACCGGGTCCTCGTCACCACCCTGTACGACGCCCGGCAGCGCCGCTGGAACGGCGAGCTGCCGACCGGCGAGCTCCCCGACCGGCCCGGTGCCGACCCGGCCTGGGCCGAGGGGGTGGCCGTGCGGCGGGCGCTCGCCGCGATGAACCCCGAGCACCGGGAGGTGCTCGTGCTCCGCTACTTCGCCGACCTGTCCGAGCGGGACACCGCCCGTGCGCTGGGCGTCGCCCCCGGCACCGTGAAGTCACGCACCGCCCGCGCGCTCCGGGCGCTCGCGCCGCTCGTCGCCACCGAGGAGACGCCATGAGCGAGGAGTTCCTGAACGAGGCAGAGGCTCGTCGGCTGCTCGGCGCGGCCGCGGCCACGATCGAGGTCGACGACCCCGCCCCGTTGACCCTGACCGGGCTGCCCGAGCCGCGCCCGCACCGCCGCTGGTCGCTGCTCGTCGCGGTGGCGGCCTCCGTCGTACTGCTGGCGAGCGCGGCGTGGGTCGTCGCCCGGCAGCTGGGGGACGGGAAGCAGGTGCCGCCGGAGCCGGCGGAACGGCCGACGACCGGCGAGCACGCCTATGGGCAGGGAAGGGTGCCGCCGGTCGTCGGCGGCTCCGCGGCGGAGGCGCGCGGGGTGCTCACTGCGGCCGGCTTCCGCGTAGTCGTCGAGCAGCTCCAGTCCTGCACGGACCCGGCGGGGATCGTCCGCAGCTCGGATCCGACGGCGGGCGCCACCTTGGCCCCCGCGGGTCGGGTCCGGCTCGTCGTGACCGCCGACGCCGGCGCGGACTGCCCGGAGCCGCCGGCCAACGGCGCTGTCTGGGATCTCGTCCGGCAGGCACGTGGCTTCTCCGGACCGGACGTCTGCGCTGGAGGCGACTGCGATGAGGTGCTTCCGGTCCTGGCGGAGCTGGCGACTCGACCGGAGCGTCTCGAGGTGGCGGAGTATGACGACGCGGACCTCCGGTGCCTGGCACTCGCCCAGACGCCGGAGCCGGGAGCTCGCCGGTACATCCTCCACATCGGCTGGCAGACGGGGCGGCTCACCGGCGTCTGTCCGAGGCCGCCCGTCGTCCAGGTCGACATTCGCGACGGTCGGGTCGCCGCGGTCCGGGTGCGCGGGCCGCTGCCGGACGCGGCCGACCTGACGATGCTTCCGGACCCGACGCCCCCGCGTCGCGCCACCGCGTTGCAGTTCGTCCGCTGGGCGCGCACCGGTGAGGATCCGCCGGCCTTTGCGGGCCGGGTGCGCAACCTGACGCCGGGCTTCGCTGTCGCCTGGAACGATCGTCCGACCGATCGCAGCACGTGGTCGGGCTGCTCGGGACTGGGCTTCCCAGCCTGCGGCCTGGACCCGGTTGCCGCGGCGTACCGCTCAACGGGGGCGGTCGAGCTGGCCACCGGCATTCCTCCGTGCGCCGGCGGGGACCGTTGGGGCGAGGAGGCCGATGTCGTCCGTGTCTCGGCCCCCGGCTTCGCCTGCGACGACTGGTACGTCCTGCTCTGGATCGATGATGCTGGCGTCATCTATGGCGTCAGGTGACGCCATAATCTCTTGACATGACGTCATCATGACGTCATCATGATGCACATGGACATCACGCCGTACGTCGACAGCCTCCGCCGCGACCTCCAGGCCGCCGCCGAGAGTGCCGGCCCGGAGGCCCGCGAGGTCGCCGAGCGACTCGGCTACGCCCTCGACCCCGCGGTCCGGCTCGCCGTGATGGAGGCGATCAGCCACGCTGCCGCCGAGATCACCGCGGCGATGGCCGACGGCAGCGTCGACGTCCGCCTCGACGGCCGCGACCTCGACTTCGTCGTCGACGCCGGTCTCCCCGCGGCGCAGCAGTCGCCGGCCCTGCCGACGACCACCCCCGCGGCGGCGTCCGCGGAGGAGGACGAGGGCCTGGCCCGGGTCAGCCTCCGGCTGCCCGAGTCGCTCAAGGCCCGGGCCGACGACGCCGCCGGCCAGGCGGGCCAGTCGCTCAACACCTGGCTGGTCAACCTGATCCGCGGCGCCACCAGCGAGCGTGCGATCCACGTCGACGTCGACCTGTCGAGCGTCCCGTTCGGCGGCGACTTCCCCTTCAACAGCAAGCCCGGCAACCGCCGGATGACCGGCTGGCTCTGACCCCCATCCCCCGAGCAAGGAGCACGACATGAC
>DATLIG010000007.1:0-1644 GCA_035539555.1 Nocardioides sp.
ACCGGCATGTCGGCGTTGAGCGCCTTGCGCAGCACGAAGCGGGTCTGCGGGAGCGGGCCCTCCGAGGCGTCGACCAGCAGCACGATGCCGTCGACCATCGACAGGCCGCGCTCGACCTCGCCACCGAAGTCGGCGTGACCGGGGGTGTCGATGATGTTGATGACCATGTCGCCGTCGGCCATCTCCTGGGCGGAGGGGCCGCGGTAGTGCACCGCGGTGTTCTTCGCGAGGATCGTGATGCCCTTCTCGCGCTCCAGGTCGCCGGAGTCCATCACGCGCTCGGCGACGCCCTCGGCCTGGTGCGCGCTGAAGGCGCCGGCCTGGTGGAGCATGGCGTCGACAAGGGTGGTCTTGCCGTGGTCGACGTGCGCCACGATGGCGACGTTGCGGAGATCGGTGCGACGAGTCTGGGACACGAGGGGTCAGCCTATCCGCGCTAGGCCCTACTCCCAGCATCGTCGGGAGCGTGCGCAGGCACCGTCAGGAGGGCCAGGAACGCGAGCGCCGCGGCTGCGGTGAAGGCGTAGAAGCCCCACGGGTACGCGACGCCGGCCGTCACGAGCGCGCCGCCGAGCGAGGGGCCGACGATCGCGCCGACCCGGCCGACGCCGGCGGCCATCCCGAGCGCGGTCCCGCGGATGCGCGCCGGGTAGAGGTGGCCGACGAAGGCGTAGACGAGCACCTGGGCACTGAACACGAAGACGCCGGTGAGCAGGACGGCGGCGTACACGACGACGCTGCTGTCGATCCGGATGGACAGCAGGGCGAGCATCACGCCGGCGACGGCGAACCACAGCAGCACCGTCGACTTGTTGCCTCGGGCGTCGGCGATCCGGCCGGCGGCGTACAGGCCGATCACGGCACCGACGTTGAGGGTGAGGAGCAGCCCGACGCCACCCTCGAGGGAGTAGCCGGCCTCCGACATGATCTTCGGGAGCCAGGTGTTGAGGCCGTAGACGAGTAGCAGGCCCATGAAGGACGCGACCCAGAGGCCGAGGCTGATCAGCAGGAAGCGGCCGCGGACGACCTCGACCGGACGGGCTGCCTCCACCTTGCTGGCGGCCACGAACGCGTGCGACTCGGGCAGCTTCGCCCACATGAGGGGTACGACGGCGAGGCCGGCCAGGCCGCCGATGACGAACATCGCCTCCCAGCCCAGCCGCGGGATCGCCCACAGCGCCAGGAGGGCCGTCAGCACCGCGCCGACGTGGTAGCCGGTCATCATCCGCGTCATCGCCGAGCCGGAGCGGCGCTCGCCCGCGTGCTCGCTCATGAACGCCAGCGCCGTGGGCAGGCAGGCGCCGAGCCCGAGGCCGGCGAGGAAGCGCAGCGCGATGAAGACCTCCATCGACGGTGCGGCCGCGATGGCGAGGGTGAGCAGGGAGAACAGCAGGATGCTGGAGATCAACGTGATCCGTCGGCCGAACCGGTCGGCCAGCGGGCCGATGGCGACCGCGCCGATGCCGACGCCGACCAGGCCGATGGTGGCGGCGGTGGTCAGCGAGGCGGCGGTGAAGCCGAGGGCGCCGGTCTTGTCGAGCGTGGGGATCACCGCGCCGAGGACGACCAGGTCGTAGCCGTCGAGGGCGACGGCGAGCCAGCACAGCAGCACCTGCCAGCTGTTGCCCGGCCTCGGGGTGGGCG
>DATLIG010000008.1:0-21484 GCA_035539555.1 Nocardioides sp.
CCGTCCGGTGCCGTGGTCGCGCACCGGCTGGTTGATCCCCCGGTGCCCGAACTTGAGCTTGTAGGTGCCGAAACCCAGGGCCCGGCCGAGGATCTGGTTGCCGAAGCAGATGCCGAACAGCGGGGTGCCCCGCTCCAGCACGCCCCGCATCACGGCGACGGCGTGGTCGGCGGTGGCGGGGTCGCCGGGGCCGTTGGAGAAGAACACGCCGTCGGGCTCCACCGCGTAGACGTCCTCGACGGTCGCGGTCGCGGGCAGCACGTGCACCTCGATGCCGCGTTCGGCCATGCGCTGCGGGGTCATGCCCTTGATGCCGAGGTCGACGGCGGCGACGGTGAACCGCTTCTCGCCCTGCGCCGGGACGACGTAGGCCTCGCTCGTGGAGACGGCCTCCGAGAGGTTGGCGCCGGTCATCTCGGCCGACGCCTTGACCTTGTCGAGGAGCTTCGCCGGGTCGGTCTCGACCGTCGAGATGACCGGTGCCAACCTCTCCGAGGCGGTCTCCACCGACGCCGCCTACGTCGTGCCGGCGCAGGGGGAGAAGAGGTTCACCGTCGCCGCCGTCGACCTCGGCATCAAGGACATGACGCCCTACCGGATGAGCGAGCGCGGCATCGAGGTGCACGTGCTCCCCGCGACCGCGAGCATCGACGACGTCCTGGCGGTCGGCCCCGACGGCCTGTTCTTCTCGAACGGCCCCGGCGACCCGGCCGCCACGACCGGCCAGGTCGAGCTCCTGAAGGAGGCGCTGGGCCGTGACCTGCCCTACTTCGGGATCTGCTTCGGCAACCAGCTGTTCGGCCGTGCGCTGGGCTTCGGCACCTACAAGCTGAAGTACGGCCACCGCGGCATCAACCAGCCGGTGATGGACCTGACGACCCGCAAGGTCGAGGTCACCGCTCACAACCACGGCTTCGCCGTGGACGCCCCGATCGGCGAGGAGACCGAGACGCCGTACGGCGTCGCGACGGTCAGCCACGTCTGCCTCAACGACGACGTGGTGGAGGGCCTCGAGCTCCGCGACGGCGCGGGGAGGCTCAAGAGCTTCTCCGTCCAGTACCACCCCGAGGCCGCCGCCGGTCCGCACGACGCGGCATACCTCTTCGACCGATTCACGACGCTGCTGGAGGAGAAGGCCTGATGCCGAAGCGTGAAGACATCAAGTCCGTCCTGGTCATCGGCTCCGGCCCGATCGTCATCGGTCAGGCCTGCGAGTTCGACTACTCCGGCACCCAGGCGTGCCGGGTCCTCAAGGAGGAGGGCCTGCGGGTCATCCTGATCAACTCGAACCCGGCCACGATCATGACCGACCCGGAGTTCGCCGACGCGACCTACGTCGAGCCGATCACCCCGGAGTTCGTCGAGAAGGTCATCGCCAAGGAGCGCCCGGATGCGATCCTGCCGACCCTCGGTGGCCAGACCGCCCTCAACGCCGCGATCGCGGCGCACGAGAGCGGCGTCCTGGAGAAGTACGGCGTCGAGATGATCGGCGCCAGCTTCGAGGCGATCCACCGCGGCGAGAACCGCGAGCTGTTCAACGCGATCGTCGAGAAGGTGGGCGGCGAGGTCGCGCGCAGCTTCGTGTGCCACTCCATGGACGACGTCGAGAAGGCCGCCGTCGAGCTGGGGTTCCCGATCGTCGTACGACCGTCCTTCACGATGGGCGGCCTCGGGTCCGGCATCGCCTACGACGAGGCCGACATGCACCGCATCGCCGGTGCCGGCCTCTCCGCCAGCCCCACCACCGAGGTCCTGATCGAGGAGTCGATCATCGGGTGGAAGGAGTACGAGCTGGAGGTGATGCGCGACAAGGCCGACAACGTCGTCATCATCTGCTCGATCGAGAACTTCGACCCGATGGGCGTCCACACCGGTGACTCGATCACCGTCGCCCCGGCGATGACGCTCACCGACCGTGAGTACCAGCACCTGCGCGACCTCGCCATCGGCATCATCCGCGAGGTCGGCGTCGACACCGGCGGCTGCAACATCCAGTACGCCGTCAACCCCGCCGACGGCCGGGTCATCGTCATCGAGATGAACCCCCGCGTCTCGCGCTCGTCCGCGCTGGCCTCGAAGGCGACCGGGTTCCCGATCGCCAAGATCGCGGCCAAGGTCGCCGTCGGCTACACGCTCGACGAGATCCCCAACGACATCACGAAGGAGACCCCGGCCTCCTTCGAGCCGACGCTCGACTACGTGGTCGTCAAGGTGCCGCGGTTCGCGTTCGAGAAGTTCCCGACCGCCGACCCGACGCTGACCACGCACATGAAGTCGGTCGGTGAGGCGATGGCGATCGGCCGCAACTTCACCGAGGCGCTCAACAAGGCGCTGCGTTCGCTGGAGAACAAGTCGGCGCCGTTCCACTGGACCGGCGAGCCCGGCGACAAGGCCACGCTGCTCGACGAGATCAAGGTCCCGCACGACGGCCGCCTGCAGAAGCTGATGCAGGCGATCCGCGCCGGCGCCACGCAGGAGGAGATCCACGACGCCACGAAGATCGACCCGTGGTTCGTGGACCAGGTGTTCCTGATCGACGAGATCGCCCAGCAGCTCGCGGCGACCGAGCTGCTCGACGCCGGCGCGCTGCGCCTGGCCAAGCGGCACGGCTTCTCCGACGCCCAGATCGCGGGCATCCGGGGGCTCAAGGAGTCCGAGGTCCGGATCGCCCGGCAGACCCTCGGCGTGCGACCGGTCTACAAGACCGTCGACACCTGCGCCGCCGAGTTCGCCGCGGCCACGCCGTACTACTACTCGTCGTACGACGAGGAGACCGAGGTCCTGCCGCGTGCCGAGGGCAAGGAGGCCGTGATCATCCTCGGCTCCGGCCCGAACCGGATCGGCCAGGGCATCGAGTTCGACTACTCGTGCGTGCACGCGAGCCTCGCGCTGGCCGAGGCCGGCTACGAGACGATCATGGTCAACTGCAACCCGGAGACGGTCTCGACCGACTACGACACCTCGGACCGGCTCTACTTCGAGCCGCTGACCCTCGAGGACGTCCTGGAGATCTACGAGGCGGAGAGGGCAGCGGGCCCGATCGCCGGCGTCATCGCCACGCTCGGCGGCCAGACCCCGCTCGGCCTCGCGCAGGGCCTCGAGGACGCCGGCGTCCCGATCGCCGGTACGACGCCCGAGGCGATCGACCTCGCCGAGGAGCGCGGCGCGTTCGGGCGGGTCCTCGCCGACGCCGGCCTCGTCGCCCCGAAGCACGGCACCGCGGTGTCCTTCGAGGACGCGCAGGCGATCGCGCACACCATCGGCTACCCGGTGCTGGTGCGTCCGTCGTACGTCCTCGGCGGCCGCGGCATGCAGATCGTCTACAGCGACTCCGCGCTGAAGTCCTACATCGAGGCCGCGACCGAGATCAGCCCCGACCGGCCCGTGCTGGTCGACCGGTTCATCGACGACGCGGTCGAGATCGACGTCGACGCCCTGTACGACGGCACGGACCTCTTCCTGGGCGGCGTGATGGAGCACATCGAGGAGGCCGGCATCCACTCCGGCGACTCGTCGTGCGCCCTTCCGCCGATCACCCTCGGCGATGCCGAGATCACCCGGATCCGCGAGGCCACCACGGCGATCGCGCAGGGCGTCGGCGTCCGCGGCCTGATCAACATCCAGTTCGCGCTCGGTGCCGACGTGCTCTACGTGATCGAGGCCAACCCGCGTGCGTCGCGGACGGTCCCGTTCGTGTCCAAGGCGACGGGCACCCAGCTGGCCAAGGCGGCGGCGCGGGTGATGCTCGGCGAGACCATCGCCGACCTGCGGGCAGCCGGTGCGCTGCCGGCGGAGGGCGACGGCGGCACGCTGCCGGCCGACGCGCCGATCGCGGTCAAGGAGGCGGTGCTGCCGTTCAACCGGTTCCGCACCAAGGAGGGCAACTTCGTCGACACGGTCCTCGGGCCGGAGATGAAGTCGACCGGCGAGGTGATGGGCTTCGACGCCGACTTCGGCACCGCCTTCAGCAAGTCCCAGGCGGCGGCGTACGGCTCGCTCCCGACCGAGGGCAAGGTCTTCATCTCGATCGCCAACCGCGACAAGCGGACGATGATCTTCCCGGCCCGCGTCCTCGCCGACTACGGCTTCGAGATCCTCGCGACCCAGGGCACCGCCGAGGTGCTGCGCCGCAACGGCATCCAGGCCACCGTCGTGCGCAAGCACTTCGAGGGCAAGGGGCCCAACGGCGAGCCGACGGTCGTCGACATGATCCTCGGCGGCGAGATCGACCTGATCGTCAACACCCCGCACGGCTCCACCGGCGGCGGCGACTCCCGGATCGACGGCTACGAGATCCGCTCCTCCGCGGTGCTGACGGGCACTCCGTGCATCACCACGGTGCAGGGCCTGGCCGCGGCGGTGCAGGGGATCGCGGCGATCCGCGCCGGCTCGATCGGCGTCAAGTCCCTGCAGGAGTGGCACGCGTGACGATCTACGACCGGGTCTTCGAGAACGTCCTGGTCCGGATGGACGCCGAGAAGGCGCACCACCTGACCTACGACGCCCTCAAGGCCGGGGGCCCGGTGCTCACCCGCGCCCGGATCCCCGGCCGCAGCCCGGTCGAGGCGATGGGCCTCACCTTCCCCAACCGGCTCGGCCTCGCCCCCGGGTTCGACAAGACCGCCGAGGTCTACGACCGGATGGGTGCGTTCGGGTTCGGCCACGTCGAGATCGGCACGGTCACGGCGCTGCCGCAGCCGGGCAACCCCAAGCCGCGGCTCTTCCGGCTCCCCGAGGACCGCGCGGTCGTCAACCGGATGGGCTTCAACAACGACGGCGCCGAGACGGTCGCCCGGCGGCTCGCGAACCGCAGGCGCAAGTCCGGCGGACTCGTCCTGGGGGTGAACATCGGGAAGTCGAAGGTCGTGCCCGATGACGACCAGGCGGCCGTCGAGGCCGACTACGAGACGTCGACCCGACTGCTCGCGCCGCACGCCGACTACCTGGTCGTCAACGTGAGCTCCCCGAACACCCCGGGCCTGCGCAACCTGCAGGCAGTCGAGAAGCTCGCCCCGCTGCTCGCGCACGTGCGTCGTACGACGGAGGCGGCGGTCACCGACCGCGAGGTGCCCCTGCTCGTGAAGATCGCCCCCGACCTGTCCGACGAGGACGTGCTGGCCGTGGCCGACATGGCGCTCGACCTCGGCCTGTCCGGCGTCATCGCCACCAACACCACGATCTCCCGCGACGGACTTCGGTCCGACCCGGCGAAGGTCGAGGCCTGCGGCGCGGGCGGTCTGTCCGGCGCACCGCTGCGCGAGCGCGCCACCGAGGTCGTGCGCCTGCTGCGCGGGCGGGTGGGGGACCGGCTGACCCTGATCGGCGTCGGCGGCATCAGCACGCCGCAGGACGCCCGTGAGCGGATCGACGCCGGCGCGGACCTGGTGCAGGTCTACAGCGGTCTGATCTACGGTGGCCCGGGCTGGCCGAAGCAGGTCCTGAAGGCCCTCTGACAGGAGAAACCATGGCTCTGGGTGACTACCAGATCGAGCTCTACCTCGGCGCTCTGGGCGGCGTCCTCCCTGCCCACCCGTTCGACTTCGCCGAGCTCGAGCGCAACGCACTGGCCGCGCTGCCGCCCGAGCTGCGCACGTACGTCGCCGGGGGAGCGGGCGACGAGACGACGCAGCGCGCCAACGTGGAGGCCTTCTCCCGCCACGCGCTGGTGCCGCGGATGTTCCGCGCAAGTGCGGAGCGCGACCTGTCGGTGGAGCTGTTCGGCCGGACGCTCGCCAGCCCGCTGCTGCTGGCGCCCGTCGGCGTCGTCGGTCTCTGCACGCCGGACCAGCACGGTGATGTCCACGCGGCCGAGGTGGCGGCGGCGACCGGCGTGCCGCTCATCGGCTCGACGCTGATGAGCGACCCGCTGGAGGACGTCGCTGCGGCCGCCGGTGACGCCGGCAAGTGGTTCCAGCTCTACACGCCGAAGAACCGCGAGCTCGCGGCCAGCCTGGTGAGCCGCGCCGAGGGGGCCGGCTACGAGGCGATCGTGATCACGCTCGACACGTGGGTGCCCGGGTGGCGGCCGCGCGACCTCGCGTCGGGCAACTTCCCGCAGCTGCGCGGCAAGGCGCTCGCCAACTACACCTCGGACCCGGTCTTCCAGGAGATGACGGGCCCGAACCCGGATCCCGGCACGGTCGTGATGACGTGGGTCGGGACCTTCGGCCACCCGGTCACGTGGGACGACCTGCCGTGGCTGCGCTCGCTCACCGACCTGCCGATCCTCGTCAAGGGCGTCTGCCACCCCGACGACGCCCGCCGAGCGCTCGACGAGGGCGTCAACGGGATCTACTGCTCCAACCACGGCGGCCGGCAGGCCAACGGCGGGGGAGCGGCGCTCGACTGGCTGCCCGACGTCGCCGCTGCGGTCGACGGCCGCGGCCCGGTCGTCTTCGACTCGGGTGTGCGCACCGGCGCCGACGTCGTCAAGGCGCTCGCGATGGGTGCCGACGCCGTCGCGATCGGCCGGCCCTACGTGTACGCCCTCGCCCTCGGCGGCGTGTCCGGCGCGGTCCACCAGGTCCGCGCCCTGCAGGCCGAGGCCGATCTGGTCATGGCCGTCGACGGCTACCCGACCCTCGCCGACCTGACGCCCGATTCCCTGAGGAGACTCTCGTGACCCGACCGTTCGGCGCCCGCTACGCCGCCGCCCTCGCCGAACGCGGCCAGTTCTGCGTGGGCATCGACCCGCACAGCGCTCTGCTCCACGACTGGGGGTACGACGACGACGTCGCCGGGCTCGAGAGGTTCGCCCTCGGCGCGGTGGAGGCCGTGGCGCCGTACTGCAGCGTCGTGAAGCCGCAGTCCGCGTTCTACGAGCGCTTCGGCAGCAAGGGCATCGCCGTGCTGGAGCGCGTCATCGCCGACTCCCGCGCGGCCGGTGCCCTGGTCCTGCTCGACGTAAAGCGCGGCGACATCGGCTCCACGTCGCAGGCCTACGCCGACGCCTACCTCGACCCCACCTCGCCGCTCGCCTCCGACGCGATCACCATCAGCCCGTACCTCGGCTTCGGCTCGCTGATCCCGTTCGTCGACACCGCCCGCCGCTACGACGCCGGGCTGTTCGTGCTCGCGGCCACCTCCAACAAGGAGGGCCCCGAGGTGCAGGAGGCCGTGACGTCGGAGGAGTTCGGCGCCCGGACGGTGGCCTCGGCGATGCTGGACCACCTCCGCGAGCTCAACGCCGGCGCGGCGCCCCTGGGCTCGTTCGGCGCGGTCGTCGGCGCCACGATCGACGGCAGCGGCCTCGACTTCGACCTCAACGGCCCGATCCTCGCGCCCGGCTACGGCGAGCAGGGCGGCACCAGCAGCGACATCCTGCGCATCTTCGGCGCCAGTGCCCGCAACGTCGCGGCGAGCTCGTCGCGCGGCGTGCTCCGGCTGGGCCCGGACCCGGTCGCGATGCGCGACGCCGTGCTGCGCGCCAACGACGAGCTGCGGACGCTGCTCGGGTGAGGGCGGTCTCCCGCGGCGACCTGCCGCTGGTCCTCGTCGCGGTGGTCGCCATCGCCGTGACGGGGGTGCTCCTGCTGAAGGGGAGCGAGGAGGAGGGCCCCTACGACTCCTACTGCTCGGCCGTCGAGGAGCACCGCTCCGAGCTCGGCTCGGCGCTCAACGCGGGCAAGGAGACGGGCCTGCTGCGGGCACTGCCCGCGTTCGAGGACCTGGCGTCGAAGGCGCCCGACGACATCCGCGACGAGTGGCGGATCGTCATCGACCGCATCACCGAGCTGCAGGCCGCGCTCGACGCCGCGGGCGTCGACGCGGCGTCGTACGACTTCGAGAAGCCGCCGGCGGACATGGCCGCTGATGACCGGAAGGCGATCGAGGCCGCGGCTACGCGACTCGGCTCCGCCGACACCGCGACCGCGCTGACCGGCGTGGAGCAGCAGGCACGCGACGTCTGCAAGAGCCCGCTGAGCCTCTGAGCCCGATCTTCCGGCCGGGACCCCGGGGCCCGCATTGCCCCGAAAGAACGGGAATGGCTAGATTGACCGACGGTGGCACGTACCCGCGCAGCGCGGCGCGGACCGAAGCCACCGACACACGTCTCGAACACCGAAGGACTCCGACCTCGTGGCCTTGCCTCCCCTGACTCCCGAACAGCGCCAGGCCGCCCTGGAGAAGGCGGCTGCTGCACGACGTGAGCGGGCCGAGGTGAAGAACCGGCTGAAGAACTCGGGCGCCTCGATCAGCGAGGTGCTCCAGCAGGGCCAGGTCAACGAGGTCATCGGCAAGATGAAGGTCCTCGACCTGCTCCAGTCCGTCCCCGGGCTGGGCAAGGTCCGTGCCCGCCAGGTGATGGAGCGTCTCGGCATTGCCGAGTCGCGGCGCGTGCGGGGCCTCGGCACCAAGCAGGTCGCCGCGCTGGAGCGCGAGTTCTCCACCGAAGCATGAGCGGTCCGGACCGTTCGGCGAAGCTCTTCGTGCTCGCCGGGCCGACCGCGGTCGGCAAGGGCACGGTCGCTGCCGCCATGCGCGAGCAGCACCCCGAGATCTACCTGTCGGTCTCCGCGACGACCCGCCGGCCGCGGCCCGGCGAGGTGGACGGCGTCCACTACCACTTCGTGTCGGTCGAGGAGTTCGACCGCCTCGTCGCCGAGGGCCAGATGCTGGAGTGGGCGGTCGTCCACGGCGTCAACCGCTACGGCACCCCCCGCGGCCCGGTCGAGCAGGCGCTCGGCGAGGGTCGGCCCGCGCTGCTGGAGATCGACCTCCAGGGCGCTCGGCAGGTCAGGGAGTCCATGCCGGACGCCGTTTTCGTCTTCCTGAAGCCGCCCTCCTGGGAGGAGCTGGTCCGCCGCCTCGTCGGGCGCGGCACCGAGGACGAGGAGGAGCGGGAGCGCCGCCTGGCCACCGCGCGCGAGGAGCTGGCCGCTGAGGCGGAGTTCGACGTCACGATCGTCAACCGCGAAGTTCACGCTGCCGTCGAGGAGTTGGTAACCTTGATGGTTGCTACATCCACCGACCAGTGAGGACCTCCGTGTCTGCCCCGAACATCGCCGCCGAGGGTGTCACCAACCCCCCGATCGACGACCTGCTGTCCAAGACCGACAGCAAGTACAAGCTGGTCCTCTACAGCGCCAAGCGCGCCCGGCAGATCAACGCCTACTACTCGCAGCTCGGCGAGGGCCTGCTCGAGTACGTCGGTCCGCTCGTCGAGACCCACGTCCAGGAGAAGCCCCTCTCGATCGCGCTCCGCGAGATCAACGAGGACCTGCTCACCTGCGAGGACATCGACCCGGCGGAGCTCGCTGCCGAGCAGGCTGCTGCCGCGGCCCCCGCCCCGGCCCCGGTCGCCGACGCCGAGTGATCTGACGCCCTCCATGTCATCGGCTGGGTCCCGGCCCCGGGTGGTGCTCGGCGTCTCGGGCGGCATCGCCGCCTACAAGGCCTGTGAGCTGCTGCGTCGGTTCACGGAGTCCGGCCACGACGTGACCGTCGTACCGACGGCCGCCGCGCTGGAGTTCGTGGGCGCCCCGACGTGGGCCGCCCTGTCGGGCAAGCCGGTCTCGGCCGAGGTGTGGACGGGCGTGCACGAGGTGCCGCACGTCCGCCTCGGCCAGACGGCCGACCTGGTCGTCGTCGCGCCGGCGACCGCCGACCTGCTCGCGAAGGCGGCGCACGGCCTCGCCGACGACCTGCTGACCAACACGCTGCTGACCGCGCGCTGCCCGGTCGTGCTCGCCCCGGCGATGCACACCGAGATGTGGGAGCACCCCGCCACCACGGCCAACGTGGCGACGCTGCGCTCGCGCGGCGTGCTCGTCATCGAGCCTGCCGAGGGTCGGCTGACCGGCGCCGACACCGGCAAGGGCCGGCTGCCCGACCCGGAGGAGATCTTCGAGGTCGCGCGCGACGTCCTGGGCCGCTCGACGTCCACGACGTCGGGCGGGCCGGCCGACCTCGCCGGTCGTCACGTCGTCGTGTCCGCCGGCGGGACCCGCGAGAAGCTCGACCCGGTCCGCTTCCTCGGCAACCGGTCCTCGGGCCGGCAGGGCTACGCGCTGGCCCGGGCGGCCGCCGCCCGGGGTGCCGAGGTGACGCTGGTCGCCGCCAACGTGGCGCTCACCGACCCGGCCGGGGTGAAGGTCGTCCACGTCGAGTCGACCGCCGAGCTGCGCGACGCCGTGCTGTCCGCGGCCGCGACGGCCGACGCGGTGGTGATGGCGGCGGCGCCGGCCGACTTCCGGCCGACGGCGCAGTCGGACACCAAGATCAAGAAGTCCGACGACGGATCGGCGCCTTCGATCACGCTGCAACAGAATCCCGACATCCTCAAGGAGATCTCCAGCCACCGGGTCCGCCCGGGCGCGGTGATCGTGGGGTTCGCCGCCGAGACCGGCGACGCGACGGGCAGCGTGCTCGACCTGGCCCGCGCCAAGCTGGCCCGCAAGGGCTGTGACCTGCTGGTCGTCAACGACGTCAGCGGGGGAGCGGTCTTCGGGAGCACCGACAACGAAGCGGTGATCCTCGGCGCGGACGGGTCCGCGGTCGACGTACCGCACGGGTCGAAGTCGGCGCTCGCCCACCTCATCTGGGACCAGGTCGTCACCCGTCTCGCCCCTTGACCCACGCAGGACACGTCCTGAGACGTTCGGGCATCACCCTTGCCGGTCCGTATCGTTGGAACACAGTTCACCCCGTCCCCCCATCAGGAGTTCCCATCACCATGACCGGACGTCTGTTCACGTCGGAGTCCGTGACCGAGGGTCACCCGGACAAGATCGCCGACCAGATCAGCGACACCGTGCTCGACTACCTGCTCGAGCACGACCCGAAGAGCCGCGTCGCCGTCGAGACGCTGCTCACCACCGGGCTGGTCGTCGTGGCCGGCGAGGTGACCACGGAGGCCTACGCCCCGGTCGCCCAGCTGGTGCGTGAGAAGATCCTCGAGATCGGCTACGACTCCTCCGACAAGGGCTTCGACGGCAACTCGTGCGGCGTCCAGGTCGCCATCGGCGCGCAGTCGCCCGACATCGCGCAGGGCGTCGACACCGCCGAGGACGTCCGCCTCGGCGGCTCCTCCGACGAGCTCGACCAGCAGGGCGCGGGCGACCAGGGCCTGATGTTCGGCTACGCCTGCGACGACACCCCGGAGCTCTTCCCGCTGCCGATCAAGATCGCGCAGACGCTGGCCGAGAAGCTCACCGAGGTCCGCAAGGACGGCACGCTGGCCTACCTCCGTCCCGACGGCAAGACCCAGGTCACCATCGAGTACGACGAGGACGACCGCGCGGTCCGGGTCGACACCGTCGTGCTCTCCACGCAGCACGCCGAGGACGTCTCGCAGGAGCAGATCGCCGCGGACATCACCGCGAAGGTCATCGAGCCCGTCCTCGAGCAGTTCAAGACCAGCGTCCCGTTCGACGGCTACAAGCTGCACATCAACCCGACGGGCAAGTTCGTCGTCGGTGGCCCGATGGGTGACGCCGGCCTGACCGGTCGCAAGATCATCGTCGACACCTACGGCGGCATGGCCCGCCACGGCGGCGGCGCGTTCTCCGGCAAGGACCCGTCGAAGGTCGACCGCTCGGCCGCCTACGCCATGCGCTGGGTCGCGAAGAACATCGTCGCCGCGGGCCTGGCCCGTCGCGCCGAGGTCCAGGTCGCCTACGCGATCGGTGTCGCCAAGCCCGTCGGTGTCTTCGTCGAGACCTTCGGCACCGGCGTCGTCCCGGACGAGAAGATCCAGGAAGCCGTGCTCCAGGTCTTCGACCTGCGCCCGGCAGCGATCCTGCGCGACCTCGACCTGCGTCGCCCGATCTACGCCAAGACGGCGGCGTACGGCCACTTCGGCCGCGAGCTCCCGGAGTTCACCTGGGAGCGGACCGACCGCGCCGACGCGCTGAAGGCCGCCGCGGGCGTCTGATCCGCCGGCCCGAGCACCAGCCTCGCCGACCGCCCGTCGTCCCTCCGGGGACGGCGGGCGGTCGCGGTTTTCCGGGGTCGTCCCGTGGGCGCCGGCCCGTGCGTGGAACGATGCGCTCGCCCTGTCTGCCGTCCCCGGAGGATCGCCATGCGCCGCGCGCTCGCCCTGGCCTGTGCCGCTCTCGTCTCCAGCGCCGCGCTGGGGGCCGTTCCGGCACCCCGTGCGGTCGCGGGGCCCGACGACGGCGAGGCGGTGCTGAAGGCCGACGCCGACGGCCCGCTGCGGATCCGCCGGGAGGGTGGTGTCGCGACCTTCGTCGGCACGCCGGCCGGCACCGACATCGACAACCCGGCCGTCGGCCACGGGACCAGCGTCTCCGCTGCCGCGCGTGCCCACCTCGCTCGGTACGGCGACGCCATCGGCGCCGCTCGGGCGGGGACGCGGCTGGTGGAGCACGGCCGCTCGGCCGCGGCCGCCGGCAGCTCCGTCGTGCGCTACCAGCAGGAGGTCGACGGGCTGCCCGTGCTCGGTGGCGACGTGGTCGTCACGCTGGACCGGGACCACGACCTCGCGTCCCTCGACGCCCATCTCTCCGAGACTGCCACCGTCGAGGCCGCCACCGTCCCCGAGGACGCTGCCCGGACGACGGCGCTCGCCACCGTCGGCCGGATGCGGGTGAAGGGCGCGACGGCGCAGGGCCTCGGTCGCTGGGTGCTCGACCCGGACACGATCCCGGTGGTCGGCCTGACCGGGGCGCGGACGGCGTGGCGGTTCGAGGTGCGCGCCGGGGACGACGTACGACGGATGGTGCTCGTCGACGACCGGAGCGGTGTCGTCGTACTGGACGTCGACCTGATCCAGGACGCCGACCGGGTCGTCTGCGACCAGAAGAGCGTGAAGGTCGCCGACCCCGCGGTGTGCACGAGCAACTACGCGAGGACCGAGCTGTCCGGCCCGAAGGGGGTCGCGGACGTCGATGCCGCCTTCGACAACGCCGGCCTGGTGTCGGAGTTCTACGACGAGTTCGGCACTCCGGCCATGCAGGACCTGACGAACCTGATCGGCTACGACGCCGGCACCGGCAAGAAGCTCGCAGCCACGGTCCGGGTCTGCATCACGGGAGAGACCTGCCCCTACGACAACGCCTTCTGGAACGGCGAGGCGATGTTCTACGGGGCGAACTACCCGAAGGCCGACGACATCGTCGGGCACGAGATGACCCACGGCGTGATCGAGCGGATCCCGGGACTCATCTACTTCGACCAGTCCGGCGCGATCAACGAGTCGCTCGCCGACATCATCGGCGAGATCATCGACCACCGGAACACCGCGGCCGGGGACGACGATGCGGCGTTCCTCCTCGGCGAGAACGTGGGCGCGTTCCGGAGCGCCGCGAACCCGCCGCTCCACGCCCAGCCGGACCGCATGACCAGTACCCGGTGGTATGCCGGGCAGGAGGACTCCGGTGGCGTCCACACCAACTCGGGCGTCGGCAACAAGGCGTTCTACCTGATCTCCCAGGGCGGCACCTTCAACGGCCAGACCATCACCGGGATCGACGCGGGTGACCCCGGCCTGGCGAAGTCGGCCCGCCTCTGGACGCAGGTCATCACGACCATTCCCGCCTTCGCCGAGTACGACGACCTCGCCACCGTCCTGGAGCAGTCGTGCACGACGATGCAGGGCTCGGCGCTGACCGCGGCGGACTGCACCGCGGTGCACCAGGCCGTCCTGGCGACGGAGATGACGACCCGTCCCGCCGGCGAGCCGGTCCGCGACGCGGCCCGTACCTGCCCCGGCACCACGGTCAAGCGGGTCCTGCTCGACCCCGCGTCCGAGACGGACCAGGCCGCCTTCACGGCACCTGCCGGCTGGACGCGGACCCCCGACCCGGCAGTCGTCCCGAACGCGTACTCGGGCGACACCGCGTGGTTCGCCGAGGACGGCGCCACCGACGACGAGACGCTCCTCGCCCACCTCCCGATCCAGGCCAGCAGCTGGATCGACCTCCCCGACGGACAGCCGGCGTACCTGGCGTTCCGGCACTGGCACGTCTTCGAGTCCTGGCCCGAGGCCGGGGAGTACTACGACGGCGGGACGGTGGAGCTGGTTCGCGACGGCACGACGACGGTCAACCTCGAGAGCCGGCCGTGGGCGGCCTACGGACCGAGTCGGATGCTGGCCTACAACCTGCTCCCGTCGGGACGGACCGCGTTCGCCGGCACCAGCAAGGGCTGGACCGGGAGCCGGGTCGACCTGAGCGAGTTCGCCGGACAGGCCGTGAAGCCGCAGTTCACGATGCACTACGACCCCTACTTCGGGGCTCCGGGCTGGTACGTCGACGACATCGAGGTCTACACCTGCGACATCCCGACGGGCACGCCCGAGCTCGTCGGCACCCCGGCCCTCACGTCGGGGACGCCGCGGGTGGGGCGCAGGCTGAGCGTCTCCGGAGTGGCGTGGTCGGAGGCGGGCACCGAGACGACCTACCAGTGGCGGCGCAGCGGCGTGGCGATCAGCGGTGCCGTCAACGCGTCGTACACACCGGTGTACGCCGACCTCGGCAAGGTGCTCAGCGTTGCCGTCACCGGCACCGCCAACGGCCTGCAGTCGGTGCCCTGGACCCGGTCGACGAGCACCATCCAGCGTGGCATCATCACGGCGCCCACGACCGTGCGCGCCGGCGGGACGCCGTACGTCGGACGGCGGCTCACCGCGCTGCGGGGGACCTGGTCGCCGAGCGGGATCACGTTCACCTACCAGTGGCTGCGCGACGGCCGGGCGATCGCGGGCGCGACGCGGAGCACGTTCGTCATCCGGCGGATCGACAAGGGCCACCGGATCTCGGTGCGGATCACCGGCAGGAAGGCGGGCTACACCACCGTGGTCCGCACCTCGGCTCGCCGGCTGATCACCCGTTGACCGGTCGGCCTGTGCACGGACCGACCGGGGATCGGGCCCCGCTGGTAGAACTGCGCCCATGACCCCCCACCCCGACGAGCCGGCACTCGACCTGCCCGGTCTCGTGCGGGACCGGGTGGCGGAGGGACGGGTGAAGGCGGCCGCGACCCGCGCCCGCAAGGTGGCCGAGGCGGAGATCGCGGAGGCCGACCCGGTCGCCCAGGTCGTGCTCGACCTGCCGCTGGCCCACCTCGACCGGACGTTCGACTACGCGGTGCCGGTCGCGATGGCCGACGGCGCAGTGCCCGGTGCGCGGGTCAAGGTGCGCTTCGGCGGACAGGACGTCGACGGGTTCGTCGTCGGGCGCACCGCGGCCTCCGAGCACGACGGACGGCTGGCGCCGCTGCGACGGCTGGTCAGCGCCGAGCCCGTCCTCAGCCCGGAGGTGGCGTCCCTGTGCGAGCAGGTCGCGCAGCGGTACGCCGGCGTCAGCGCCGACGTGCGCCGGCTGGCGGTGCCCCCGCGGCACGCCACGACGGAGAAGGATCCGTCCCCGCCCGAACCGCCCCTGACGGCGGAGCGGGGTGGGTGCGAGGAGGCGTGGGCGGCGTACCCGGCCGCGGGTGCGTTCATCGCCCACCTGCGCAACGGGCAGGCACCGCGGGCGGTGTGGGGGACCGGCCCGGGGGAGGACTGGCCCGCGTTGCTGGCCCACCTCGCGGCGGTCGCGCTGGCGGCCGGTCGCGGCACGGTGATCTGCCTGCCCGACCACCGCGACGTCGCCCGCGTCGACGCCGCGTTGACCGACGTCCTCGGCGAAGGACACCACGTCACGCTCCAGGCAGAGCCGGGCCCGGCCGCCCGCTACCGCGACTTCCTCGCCGTCAGCCGTGGCACCCGGCGGATCGTCGTCGGCACCCGCTCCGCCGCCTTCGCGCCGGTGCGCGACCTCGGGCTGGTGGTCGCCTGGGACGACGGCGACGAGCTGCACGCCGAGCCGCGGGCGCCGTACCCGCACACGCGGGAGGTGCTGCTGCTCCGCTCCGAGGCCGAGGGAGCGGCGGCCCTCGTCGGTGGGTTCGCGCGCACGGTCGAGGCCGACCAGCTGCTCCGGAGCGGCTGGGCGCACGAGATCGCGCTCCCGCGGGCGGCCGTGCGCGACCGGGTGATGGTCGGCATCACCGGTGCGACCGACCACGCCCTGGCGCGCGACCCGTTCGCGTCCACGGCGCGGATGCCGCGCGAGGTCTTCGACGGGATCCGGTGGGGGCTCGAGCGGGGGCCGGTGCTGGTGCAGACCCCGCGGGTCGGGTACGCCGTCAAGCTCGCCTGCGAGCGGTGCCGGACCCCCGCCCGCTGCGGGGCCTGCTCGGGCCCGCTGGAGCTGACCGGCCCGACGTCGCCGCCGCGCTGCCGCTGGTGTGCCACCGAGGCGCCCGACTGGTCGTGCCCGGAGTGCGGCGCGACCGGGCTGCGCGCGCCCGTGCTCGGCGACGCGCGCACCGCCGACGAGCTGGGCCGCACCTTCCCGTCGGTCCCGGTCGTGGCCTCGTCCGGCGACCGGATCCGCGCCGCCGTCGACGCCGGACCGCGGATCGTGGTGGCCACGCCGGGAGCCGAACCGGTCGCCGAGGGGGGCTACGCGGTCGTCGTACTCCTCGACACGTGGTGGGCGCTGGGTCGCGACAGCATGCGTGCGCAGGAGGAGGCGCTGCGGCGCTGGTGCAACGCGGTCGGGCTGGTCCGGCCCGGCGGCCGTGCGCTGGCGGTGGGCGACCCGTCCCTGGCGGTCCTGCAGGCGCTCGTCCGTTGGGACCCCGCAGGCTTCGCGACCCGTGAGGCCGAGGACCGGTGGGCGGCCCGCCTGCCACCCGCAGCCCGGGTCGCGACGCTCACCGGCACGCCGGGCGCGCTCGACGACCTGCAGGCACTGGCCGCGCTGCCCGAGGCGACCGACGTCCTCGGGCCGGTGCCGGTGGTCGGCAGCGAGGAGGGCGAGGAGCGGCTCGTCCTCCGGGTGCCGCGCACGTTGGGCGGCGACCTCGCGCACGCACTGGCCGAGGCGCAGCGGCTCCGCTCCGCACGCAAGCTGGAGCCGGTCCGGGTCCAGCTCGACCCACTCGAGATCTGAGAACCGGGGAATCTGAGGATCAGCCCGCGCTCACTAGGATGACGCGGTGGCCATCCGACCCATTCGCCTGTTCGGCGACCCGATCCTGCGCAAGCCCGCACTCGAGGTCGTCGAGTTCGACGCCGAGCTGCGCCAGCTCGTCTCCGACCTCACCGACACCATGCTCGACGCGCCGGGCGCCGGCCTTGCCGCGCCGCAGATCGGCGTCGGGCTCCGCGTGTTCACCTGGTACGTCGACGGCGAGGTCGGCCACCTGGTCAACCCGGTCCTGGACCTGTCGGAGGAGACGCAGGACGGGCCGGAGGGCTGCCTGTCACTGCCCGAGCTGACCTACGACTGCCTGCGGGCCCTGTCCGTGGTCGCCCGCGGCTTCAACATGCACGGCGACCCGGTCACCATCGAGGGCTCCGAGCTGCTCGCCCGCGCGATCCAGCACGAGACCGACCACCTCGACGGCATCCTGTTCATCGACCGGCTCGACGACGCGGGCCGCAAGGCCGCGATGCGCGAGATCCGCGAGTCGGAGTGGTTCGGCCTCGAGAAGCCGACCGTGCGGCTCTCGCCGCACGCGACGGGGGGCTTCGGCCGGTGAGGCCCCTGCGACTCGTCTTCGCCGGGACGCCCGAGGTCGCCGTACCCGCCCTCGACGCGATCGCCGCGTCCCCGCACGAGCTCGTCGGCGTCGTCACCCGTCCGGACGCGCCCGCGGGTCGTGGCCGCAAGCTGACCCCGAGCCCGGTCGCGCAGCGGGCCGAGGAGCTCGGCATCCCGGTGCTCAAGCCCGGCCACCCCCGCGAGCCGGAGTTCCAGGAGGCGCTGCGGGCACTCGAGCCCGACTGCTGCCCGGTGGTGGCCTACGGCGCCCTGATCCCGCGCAGTGCGCTCGACATCCCGAAGCACGGCTGGGTCAACCTGCACTTCTCGATCCTGCCCGCCTGGCGCGGTGCGGCGCCCGTGCAGCACTCGATCTGGGCTGGCGACGAGTTCACCGGCGCGACGACCTTCCGGATCGTCGAGGCACTGGACGCAGGTCCGATGTTCGGGGTGATGACCGAGCGGATCCGCCCGACCGACACCGCCGGCGACCTGCTCGCCCGACTCGCCGAGGGCGGCTCCTCGCTGCTCGTCGCGACCCTCGACGGAATCGCCGACGGTGCGCTCGAGGCGCGCGAGCAGCCGGCGGAGGGGATCAGCCTGGCCCCCAAGATCTCCGTCGACGACGCCCGGGTCGACTGGTCCGAGCCGGCCGTCGGCGTCGACCGCCGGATCCGCGCGTGCACGCCCGGTCCCGGCGCGTGGACGACCCTCGACGACGAGCGGGTGAAGCTCGGTGCCGTGACGATCGAGGAGGGCGTGGGCGACCTCGCGCCCGGCGCGGTCCGGGTCGGCAAGAACCACGTCCTCGTCGGCACGGCGACCGACGCGGTCCGGCTCGGCGAGGTCAAGGCGTTCGGCAAGAAGCAGATGGGTGCCGCCGACTGGGCGCGCGGCGTCCGGCTGCCGGAGACGGCGACCTTCGAGTGAGCGCCGGTCGGCCGAAGGGGGGCAAGGGGGTCGATCCGGCCCGTCTGGCCGCCTTCGAGGTGCTCAAGGCGGTCCGCGTCGACGACGGCTATGCCAACCTCCTGCTCCCGGCCGCGCTCGCGCGGCACCGCCTGACCGGCCGCGACGCGGCCTTCGCCACCGAGCTCGCCTCCGGCACGATCCGCCGCCAGGGCACGTACGACGCCGTCCTCGCCGCCTGCATCGACCGCCCGCTGCGCAAGGTCGAGGCCAAGGTGCTCGACGCGCTGCGCCTCGGGGCCCACCAGCTGCTCGCGATGCGGGTGCCGACCCACGCCGCGATCGACACGACCGTCACCCTCGTCCGGGCGAAGGTCAACCAGGGCGCGGCCGGCTTCAGCAACGCCGTGCTGCGCAAGGTCGCCGCGCAGGACCTCGACGCCTGGCTCGCGCAGATCGCCCCCGACGACCTTGCCGTCGCCCACAGCCACCCCGCCTGGGTCGTCGACGAGCTCCGCACCGCGCTCCGCGACGCCGCCGACGAGCTGCCCGACCTCCTGGCGGCCGACAACGTGCCGCCCCGGGTCACCCTGGTGGCGCGTCCGGGACGGGCGACCCGCGGCGAGCTCCCCGGCACGCCCACCCCGTTCTCGCCCTACGGCGTCGTGCTCGACGGGGGCGACCCGTCGGCCGTGCCCGCGGTCGCCGAGGGCCGCGCCGGCGTGCAGGACGAGGGCTCCCAGCTCGTCGCCCTGGCCGCGGCCACCGCGCCCGTCGAGGGCCGCGACGAGGTGTGGCTGGACCTGTGCGCCGGTCCCGGCGGGAAGGCCTCCCTGCTCGCCGCCCTCGCCGCCCAGCAGGGCGCCCGGCTGGTCGCCGTGGAACAGCACCACCACCGCGCCGCCCTGGTACGACGTGCGGTCGGCGCCGATCGGGGCGTGGTCGTGCTCCAGGCCGATGGCACCCGCGCACCGTTCGCCGACGACTCGGTCGACCGGGTCCTCCTCGATGCGCCGTGCACCGGGCTGGGTGCGCTGCGTCGGCGTCCCGAGGCGCGCTGGCGGCGTACCCGGGGGGATGTGGGCTCGCTCGTCGCGCTCCAGCGGGCGCTCCTGGACGAGGCGATCCGGGTGCTGCGGCCCGGGGGAGTGCTGCTCTACGCGACGTGCTCGCCCGTGCTGGCCGAGACCGGCGAGGTCGTCGAGGCGGCGCTCGCGGGTCGTGACGACGTGCGGACGGTCGACGTGCGGCCGCTCCTGCCCGGGGTCGCGGACGCCGACGGGCCGGTCGACGGCACGGCGCAGCTGTGGCCGCACCGCCACGGCACGGACGCGATGTTCCTGGCGCTGCTCGCCAAGTCCTGAGTTCGGAATGATCCGAGAAGGTTGACAGTTCAACCATCATGAAGAAGATCGGGTTCCTCTCGTTCGGGCACTGGACGCCGAGTCCCCAGTCGCAGACCCGCAGCGCCGCCGACACGCTGCTGCAGTCGATCGACCTCGCGGTCGCGGCGGAGGAGCTGGGCGCCGACGGTGCCTACTTCCGGGTGCACCACTTCGCGCGGCAGCTCGCCAGCCCGTTCCCGCTGCTCGCGGCCATCGGCGCGCGGACCAGCGAGATCGAGATCGGCACCGGCGTGATCGACATGCGCTACGAGAACCCGATGTACATGGTCGAGGACGCCAGTGCCGCCGACCTGATCTCGGGCGGCCGGCTGCAGCTCGGCATCTCGCGCGGGTCACCGGAGCAGGTCATCGACGGCTGGCGCCACTTCGGCTACGCCCCGGCCGAGGGCGAGACCGAGGCCGACATGGCCCGCCGCCACACCGAGGTCTTCCTCGAGGCGCTCAAGGGCGAGGGCTTCGCCCAGCCGAACCCGCGCCCGATGTTCGCGAACCCGCCGGGACTGCTGCGCATCGAGCCGCACTCCGAGGGCCTGCGCGAGCGGATCTGGTGGGGTGCGGCGTCCAACGGCACCGCACGCTGGGCCGCCGGCCTCGGCATGAACCTGATGAGCTCCACGCTCAAGGAGGACGAGAGCGGCCAGCCGTTCCACGTCCAGCAGGCCGAGCAGATCCGGGTCTTCCGCGAGGCCTGGGCAGAGGCGGGCCACGCCCACGAGCCGCGGGTGTCGGTCAGCCGCTCGATCTTCCCGCTCGTCTCCGACGAGGACCGGATGTACTTCGGCGGGCGACCCGACGGCGACCAGGTCGGCCAGATCGACGACATGCGCGCGATCTTCGGTCGAACGTATGCCGCCGAGCCGGACCAACTGGTCGAGCAGCTGCGCGCGGACGAGGCGATCGCCGCGGCCGACACGCTGCTGCTGACGGTCCCGAACCAGCTGGGCGTGGACTACAACGCGCACGTGATCGAGTCGATCCTGACCCACGTCGCGCCCGGCCTCGGCTGGCGCTGAGCTACCGGGAGGTCTGGGCCAGCACCTGGCGGATCGTGTCCCGGCTGCGGGTCAGGCAGGTGATCCGCTTCTCGAGCCCCTCGAGCTCGGCCGCCAACAGGGCGGCCAGCTCGCGGGAGCAGGTCGCGGCCTCCTGGGCGCAGGCCGCCTCGGCCTCCAGCAGCGCCTTCACGAGGCGGGTGGGGATGCCGGACTGGATCAGCCCGGCGACCCGCTCGACCTCCTCGACGTGCGCCTCGCCGTAGGTGCGGTAGCCGTTGGGGAGGCGGTCGGCCTCCAGCAGGCCCTGCTGCTCGTAGTAGCGGATCAGCCGCGTCGCGACCCCGGTCCGCTCGGCCAGCTCACCGATCTTCATGTCTTGTGCCTCACATCGTCGGACGAGAACCTTGACATTGACATCAGTGTAAATGTCTACCGTCGGTGACATGACGACGACAAGCCCCCTCGCGGCCCCGCGCCCGACCCATTCCATCGCGCCCGCCCTGCCCTGGCCGGCGCTGCTCGTCCTCGGTGGCGCCACCCTGGTCATGGTGACCGGCGAGATGCTGCCGACCGCGGTGCTCGCCCCGATGAGTGCGGGCCTCGGCGTGACCGACTCCGCCGCCGGCCTGCTGGTCAGCATCTGGGCGGCGGTCGTGGTGGTCGCCAGCTTCCC
>DATLIG010000009.1:0-19819 GCA_035539555.1 Nocardioides sp.
CGGTAGTGGTCGCGGAAGCGGTCGTTGGCCGCACCGAGGACCGGGTAGAACATCGCGTCGCCGAGGTTCTCCTTCCAGCACGCGGCGGTCGAGGCCAGCACCAGGCCCGCCGTCCGCGCGCCGTGCCGGCGCCAGAACACCTGCGCCAGGGCGCCACCCATCGAGTAGCCGACGGCGACCACCCGGTCGATCCCGAGCTCGTCGAGCACCAGCGCAGCGTCGTCGACGCAGTCCTCCAGCGAGAACCGCTCCGAGACGATCCCCCGTCCGTGCCACCGCTGGTCGAGCATCACGACCCGGTGATCGGCGCGCAGCTCGTCGATGGTGCTGAACCAGGTGAGGTACGACGTCGTGGCGAGCCCGTGGAAGAGCAGCAGCACCGGCGCGCCGGCCTGCCCCTCGGGCGCCCCCGTGTCGACGACGAACACCTCGCCGCGCCCCGGCAGGTCGACGTACCGGCCCTCGGGCAGGTCGGGCAGCGCCGGGAAGCGCTGGGTGCGCCGGATGCCCGCGCGGACGCCGTACACGGCCGCCTTGCCGCCCACGCGGGCAGCGACGAGCGATCCGCGCAGCGCGTGACGGCCGGCGGACTTCATGACGTGGGTCGTCAAGAGATGTTCCTCTGTTCGGGGGACGCCTCGGGGGACGCTTCGAGGGCGGCGGCGGGCGGCTCGAGATCGAGCTCGGCCAGCGCGGCCGGGAAGTACGACGCCAGCGCCTGCACGTCCGGCAGCAGGTCCGGGCAGGCGAGGAGCGAGAAGTTCATCCGGTCGACGTAGGACCAGACGGTCACGTTGAGGCCGATCCCGTCGACGAGCGGGCCGACGCTGAACAGGTCGGCCAGGCGAGCTCCCCCGACGGCCGCGGGCTCGCGCGGACCGGGGACGTTGGAGACGATCGCCGAGAACGCGGCCGGGTGCCAGGACGCGGCGCGCAGCCTCGAGTAGGCACGCGCGGCGGCGGCGAAGGGTCGTGGCGGGGTGAACTGCGACCAGTCGACCAGGATCGAGGCACCCAGCTGGGCGTGGATCTCCTTGGCGTGGGCCGTGGTCTCGGAGATCGTGCGCAGCCGCGCGACCGGGTCCTCGACGTCGGTGGCCAGCGTCGTGAACAGGTTGGAGACCTGGTTGCCGCCGAGCCGCGGGACGGCGCCCCGCTCGTCGGTGCTGACCGGCACGCCCGCGAGCAGGGACGACGCCGGGTGCTCGTCGTGCGCGGCCAGCCACCGGCGCAGCGCGCCCGAGGTGGTGGCGAGGACGATGTCGTTGAGGGTGACGCCCTCGTGCTGCACGCGGATCCGCTTGAGCTCGGCGAGCGGCAGGGTGACGGTGGCGAAGGAGCGCAGCGGCGTCAGCGCACCGTTGAAGGAGACCCGCGGCGCGTGCAGCACCGGCACCGGGGCCTTCGCGCCGGCCCGGCGGGCGCGGATGACGCCCCGCACGCCGAGGAAGGTACGCCGCAGCAGGTCCGGCAGGTCGAGGAGCTGCCGCGCGGCATCGGCCCAGGCGTGCCGCAGCAGGTTGAGCCGGCTGGGCAGCGCGTCCGTGGTCGCGTACTCCTCCTGCACCGCCTCCGGCGTCGCGGCGGACCGCACGTCGGTGACATTGGCGAGCAGCGCGTTGGCGGCGGCACCGTCGGCGAGCGCGTGGTGCATCTTGCCGACGACCGCGACCCGGCCGCCCTCGAGGCCCTCGCAGTAGTGCAGCTCCCACAGCGGCCGGTCGCGGTGCAGGGGCGTGCTGGCGATCATGCCGATCAGCTGCTCGAGGTCGTGCATGCTGCCGGTGTCGTCGGGGCCGCCGATCCGGTGGCGGCGGATGTGGTGGGGCACGTCGATCCGGCGCTGCGTCACCCACACGGGGTGGTTGAGGCCGAAGGGCACCTCGACGACCCGACGCCGCAGCGGGGGCAGCCGCTTCAGCCGGGCCAGGATGCCGGTCACGAAGGCGTCGTACGACAGCGCGTCGTCGGCCTCGAGGATGGCGATCTTGAGCGTGTGCATGTGGACCGACGGGGTCTCCATGTAGAGGAAGCCCGCGTCGAAGCCGGTCATCCGCTCGATCGCCGGTCGCACCGGCCGCGGCTCGCTCACGACGCCACCCCCGGCAGCTCGCGGACCATGATCTTGCCGGACGCGTTGCGTGGCAGCGCGTCGAGGAAGACCACGTCGCGCGGCACCTTGTAGCCGGCGAGCTGGTCGCGCACGTGCGCCTTCAGGTCGTCGACGGTGGGCGCCTCGCCGCCCGGCTGCACGGCGACGTACGCCGCCAGCCGCTGGCCGAACGCCTCGTCGTCCACGCCGACGACCACCACCTCGCGGATGGCGGGGTGGCCGCCCAGGACCTTCTCGACCTCGATCGGGTAGACGTTCTCGCCGCCCGACACGATCATGTCGTCGTCGCGGCCGACGACGTAGAGCCGGCCGTCTGCGTCGAGGCGGCCCACGTCACCGCTGACCATGTAGCCGTCGACGAAGTCCTTCTCGGCGCCGGCGGTGTAGCCGTCGAAGGGCGAGGCACCGCGGACCAGGATCCGCCCGACCACATCCGGGCCGACGTCGCGGCCGGCGTCGTCGACGACCCGCAGCAGGGTGCCGCGGACCGCCTTGCCGGCGGTGTCGGGCGCGTGCCGGAGGTCGGCCGGCTGGGCGACGCTGATCTGCCCGGCCTCGGTGGCGTTGTAGCTGTTGTGCACCACGTCGCCGAAGCGGTCCATGAACGCGATCACCGACTGCGGCCTCATCCGCGAGCCGCTGGCGGAGACGAACCGGAGGGACGCGAGCGAGTGGCGGTCGAGCACCTCGGCCGGCAGGTCCATGATCCGCTCGAGCATGACCGGTACGACGCTGAGGCCACTCGCCCGGTGCTCGTCGACCAGCGCCAGGGTGGCCTCGGGGTCGAACTTGCGGCGGGTGACGACGGTGGTGGTCATGGTCGCTGCGATGACCAGCTGCCCGAAGCCCCACGCGTGGAACATCGGCGCGACCACGACGGCCGTCTCCTCGCCGCGCCACGGGATCTTCTCCAGCATGCCGGCGAGCTCGTCCGCGCCGCCCCCGCTGCGACGGGCGCCCTTCGGCGTGCCGGTGGTCCCGGACGTCAGGAGCACGACCCGGCCTCGGGTGGCCGGCTTCGGCGGCGCCTGCCCGGCGTGGGCCTCGATCAGGCCCTCGATGCTCAGGACCCTTGTGGGGACAGGGGAATCGGTCCAGCCGAGGACCTCGACCAGGCCGTCGATCCGCGACCGGGCGTCCGCGACGACACCGGCGAACTCCTCGTCGTACAGGATGACGCGGGCGCCCTCGCGCTCCATCACGTCGGCCAGCTGCGGACCGGAGAAGCCGGTGTTCAGCAGCAGCGCACCACCTCCGAGCCGCGAGCTCGCGAGCAGCGCGTCGACGAAGCCGCGGTGGTTGCGGCACAGGATCGCGACGGTCTCGATCGGCCCACCGGTCGTCGCGACGAGCCCGGCAGCCAGGACCGCTCCGCGGCCCTGCAGCTGCTGCCAGGTCAGCGATCCGCGCTCGTCGACGAGGCCGGTGCCGTGCGGGCGTCGTACGGCGGCGAGGGCGAAGCTCGTCGTGGCGTTGGTGCCCTGCTGACGCAGGATCCTGACCAGCCGGACGTACTTGGCCGGACTCATCAGCACCAGCATCCGGGTGGTGACGAGGACCTTGAAGACCCACAGCTGGGTGCGGAGCTCGCGCAGCACGCCCGTCACCCCAGCACCGGGAAGCGACGCTGTCGGGACATCTCCGCCAGGGCGTCCTGCATGCGCCCGCGCACGAGCTCGTCGACCTCGGCGAGGTCCGGGTCCGGCCCGAACTCCGCCTCGAGGTCGATCGGGTCGAGCACCCGGGTGGTGATCTTGGTCGGCAGCGGGAGGTTCAGTGGCGCGGGCACCAGCCCGAACGGGAAGCCGAAGCCGATCGGGAAGAGGTCGGTCCGCATCAGCTTGCGCAGCGGCGAGAGCCGGCCGAGCCACTCCCCGCGCGTCAGGAACAGCTGGGACTCCTGGCCGCCGATCGACACGACGGGCACGATCGGTACGCCGGCCCGCAGTGCGGTGCGGAGGTAGCCGGTGCGTCCGTTGAAGTCGACGACATTGGCCTTGAGGGTCGGCCGGAAGGTGTCGTAGTCGCCACCGGGGAAGACGATCGTGACGCCACCCTCGGTGAGGATCCGGTGCGCGGCCTCGCGGGTGGCGTTGACGAACCCGAACCTCCGCATCACCGGGCCTGCGGCGCCGGTGAAGAGCATGTCGTGGGCGAGGCAGTACAGCGGCCGGTCGGCGCCGAAGGTCTCGGCGAAGGAGACCGCGATGATCGGCACGTCCATCGGCATCAGCCCGCCGGAGTGGTTGCCGACGATGAGGGCGCCACCGTCGGGGACCTTCTCCATGCCGGACACGGTGGAGCGGAAGTACGCCCGCATGGCCAGCTTGAGCAGCGGCAGCGCGCTGGCGACGTACGACGGGTCGCGCCGCTCGAGCGCGCTCATTCGGGGTCCCCGGCGAGTTGTTCGCTGGAGGTGCGACGCGGGGGATGCGAAGAACTCGTTGGGGTGATCACGACGCCGCTCCAGCGGCTCCGGGAACGAGGTTGCGCCAGGCGAAGGGCTCCCACGCGGCCGGGTCCTGTCGGAGCCGGTCGACCACGACGGAGAGCACCAGCGGGTTGGCGACCATGCCGACGTGGCTGCTCACCACCTCCACGTTCTCGGCGGCCGGGTCGATCTGCTCGTCGACGGTGCACCCGCGCCACGGCACGATCCCGTCGGTCCTCGACCACACGGCGGTCAGCGGCACCGGCACCGGGCCACGCAGCTGGTCGACGATCGCGCGGGCGTTGTCGACGATCCCGTGCTTGACCTTGGACTTCTCGAACATCCCGGTCGCCCGGGTCCGCTCCCCCTCGGCGCGCCACGGCGAGCCGAGGCAGACGACCTGGCGAACCTTCCCGGGGTGCTCGTGGGCGAGCCAGCGGGCCAGCAGGCCGCCGAAGCTCCAGCCCACGACGGCGACCGGCTCGTCGTACCGGTCCGCGACCTCGGCGAGACGCCGTGGCAGGCCGGTGACGATCCTCTCGGTGAGCCCGTGGTTGCTGCCGAGCTCCCAGCCGTGCACCTGCCACCCCCGCTGGGCGAGGTGGCCGCGCAGCCGGCCGGTCAGCCTGTCGTGGGCCGAGAACCCGGGCAGCACCAGCACCGGCCGGCCGGCCCCGAGGTCACGCTCGGGCAGCGCCACCGCGGCGAGGTCGAGCAGCCGCGAGGCGCCGTACTCGACCGTCCACCGTGGCAGCTCCAGGAACATCAGGGCGCGCGCCGGCCCGCCACCACGGGCGCCCGCACCGGTGTGCTCACCTTCGAAGTCGTACACCCTTGCCCCCATGTAGAACACGTTCTAGTTCTCTGAAGTATGGCCGCTGACCTGCGGCGACGGCAAGCGCGCGGGGCGCAGATCACACCGCGCCCGACCCCGGGCTCAGGAGGGGGCGAGCGGCGTCAGCGGGTTGCCCACCTTGATCGTCGCGCAGTTGCTCGGCGCCGCCTTGCCCGCGAAGCGGGCGCCCAGCCAGCTGATCGCCTCGGGCAGCCACAGCGGCACCGAGGTGAAGTGGCTCAGCGCGTACTCCCGGTGGAGCACCCGGGCGCCGTCGGCGCAGTACTGCCGCGCGAGGGTGCGCACGTCGCCCGCGACCATCACCCCGTCGCCCTTGCCGATGCCGGCCTTGTTGCCCATCGTGCCCTCCAGCTCGCCGCCGGTGCCCTGGCCGATGAACATCGGGATCGTCGGGGTCGGGCGGCTGCCGAGGTTGAGCTTGTTGACGGTCTTCACGAAGATCGGGATGTCGGCCGGGTCGGCGTACGCCGGCTTGGTGAGCTGCTTCCACGTCAGCCCCGGGTAGGCGCCGAGCACCGCGCTGATGGACGCCTTCTGGAGCTTCGCGTAGACCTGCTTGCCGTAGTCGCTGAGGTACGGCGTCAGGTCGATCCCGTAGGCCCGGGCCACCCCGACGATGGCCATCGGCATCACGCCCGCCCAGACCAGCGAGCCGTCGACGTACCCGAGGTTGGCGGACGGCCGCACCAGCACGCCGCCCTCGGCCGCGCCGACCAGCCTGCGGTCGACGTCGGGCGCGTACGACGGCGCCAGCGTGGACGCCCAGTTGGTGGCGATCGCGCCGCCGGAGTAGCCGATCAGGCCGACCTTCGCGGTCGGCGCGATGCCGGTGCCGGTCGCACGGAAGACCGCACGGATCGAGTCGAGCGTGACGTAGCCGTACTCGGGGCCGGCGGCGAAGTCGGCCGTCGGTCCCTGGGTGTCGGCCATGACGAGTGCATAGCCCTGCAGCAGGAAGGCCGAGACCAGGAGCGTCTCGATGTGCGCCGGCATCGCACCGAGCGTGCGCGCGCCGGTGAATGCCCGCGACGGCCCGTGCTCGGGGTCGAGCGAGTCGTAGAACGACTGGTAGGAGACCACGCGGGTCGCCGTACCGGTGACCGGCTTGATCACCGAGGTCACCCCGGCGACGGCCTCGCCCCTGGCGTTCGTCGTACGGAAGAGGATCTGGACGACGCTCAACGGCAGGTCGAGGCCCGCGACGCTGTAGGGCACGGTCCGCTTCTTCAGCACCGCCCCGGGTGCGTGTTCCGCCAGCGGCTTCGTGCCGGTGTAGGTGAAGAACGGATCCGGCGTCGCGGCGGCGGCCACGGCGGCCACGGGGGCCGCCTGGGCACCGGACGGTGCCGGAGCGAGTGAGGCGGCGAGCGCCACGACGACGGCGAGCAGAGGCGCGACGAACCGTCCGCGCCGGAACATGTGGGACCCCATGGCTGACCAACCCTCCCCGTGACCCTCGTCACGAACCGCCAGCCATGATTAGTGACAGTCCTGTCACTTGTCAACGGTCACCCGGGCCCGGAGGCCGCGGCAGCACGGCGAAGGGACCCGCTCCGCGGAGATGCGGACCCGAACGGCGCGAGGGATCAACGCCTGCGCCGGAGGCCACCCGTGCGATCGCGCCTCGCGATCCGCCGCACACCGGCCCGCACGCGCGCCACCGGCCAGAAGGCCAGCACCCGGCGGCCCACGGCGGCACCGATCCGGCGCAGCCGGGCCCGGACCCGCACCAGGCCGGCCCGCCACGGCACCGACGCCAGCGAGAAGCGGGCGAGCACCCGGCGCCACCACGGCGTCGCCCTGCGGATCCGCTTCAGCGCGGTGTCGACGTCGGCCCAGTAGGCGCGCGCCTCGTCGGTCGTCGGCTCGCCGGCCCCGTAGACGTGCCGGTCGGCGGTGTGTGCCAGCGTCACGACCGGTACGGCGTCGTACCGGTCCGCGGCGGCGTACGCGCTCTCGCGGCGGGTGGCCCCGGGGGCCGGCCGGACACCGAGGTCGCGCATCCGGTCGGCGAGCTCGTGCCAGGCGCCGGTCAGCCGGACGGTCGCGTCGCCGGCCTTGCGGCGCCGGCGCCGGCGGAGGAACTTGTAGAGCAGCACGCCCCACAGCGGCAGCGTCAGCAGCGCGACCTTCGCGACGTCGAGGATGATGCCGATGATCGTGCCGAGCACCTCGAGGATGTCGATGTTGCTGCGCTCGCCGTCGCCCTGCTGGAGGTTGTCGCTGGCCTCCTTCGGCTCGCCCGGGATGCGCGGCGGCTGGAGCACCTGCGGCTGCGGCTCCTCGTTGGGCTCGTCGTTGGGCTTGCGGAGCTTCTGGTCCTCCGGCGGGGTCGGGTCGAAGGGCACCCAGCCGGCGTCCTCGAACTTGACCTCGGTCCAGGCGGTGACGTCCTCGCCGCGCACGGCGCCGCCGCCCGGCGGCACCTTGAACCCGATGACGACCCGGATCGGCAGGTTCATCTGCTGGCCGACCAGGGCCATCGCGGCGGCGTACTGCTCGGCGTTGCCGACGGGCGTGGCGGTCTTGGTGAGCACCGCGAGCCGGCTGAAGCCGTGCCCGGACGGGGTGTAGTCGTCGATGCCGTCGGAGTAGTAGCCGTGCTCGCGGAAGGCGTCGCGCAGGAACATCGCGACCTCCCCGTCGGTGCCGCCGTCGAAGCCCGCCGCGACCTGCCAGCGCTGGACCCGCTCGACCAGCTCCTCCGGGACCACCTTCGGCGCCGGCAGGGCGACCGAGGCGGCGCGCAGGTCGCGGATCTCCTCGTCGGACAGCTCCCGGGGGACCTCGGCCTCGATCTCGAAGGTCGTGCCCTGCTTGACCCCGCCGATCTGCGCGACGGTCTCGGTCTCACGGTTGATGACCAGCTCGCTGGCCGCCTCGCCGTCGACGGCACCGTCGGTGAGCGGCGTCATCGAGAGCGTCGTACCGACGCTGGGGACCCAGACACCGGTGTAGGAGCCGATGGTGATCGTCCCGTGCGCCGTCGCCCTGAGGTTGGCCTCCGGGTCGTTGCGCAGGCGGCGGAAGGTGCCGGAGTCGTGGACCGACCCGGGACCGCCGGACACGTTCCACACGATGCCGTCGTAGTAGTCCATCACCGCGAACCGGACCCGGGTCCCGCTCTCGATCCCGTCGACGGTGAACAGCGTCGACCCGGTGCGGACCGGCTGCTTCTTGTAGTAGCGGTACTTCGCCAGCGGGCTCGGGTAGTCGCGCGGGTCGAACGGCGGGTCGATGTGGTCCCGCAGGACGGCGCGCTCGTCGCCGGTCCCGGCCGCCATCGCAATGCCCGCCGCCGCGCCACCTGCGACGGCGACGACGACGAGGGTCGCCAGCACCCGGCGTCCCCACCGAGCGCGGACGTGACGCTGGGCGCGCCACCGCAGCCACACCACGCCGATGATCGCGACGGCGAGGCCACGGACGACCGTCGCCTCCGCGGTGATGTCGCCGAAGGCGCACCCGACGACGAGCACCAGCCCGAGCACCGGACCGGCCAGGCCCGGGCGCCGGGTGCGCCACAGCAGCACGGCCGCCAGGAGGCCGCCGGCCAGGCCGGTCAGGAGCGGCACGATGAGCACGGTGCCCGTCTCGGCGAGGGGCACCGGCAGGGTCAGGGACTCCCGCCACGTGCGGGTTGCCCCCGTGACGAGGTCGCGCAGCGAGTCGGCCGTGGGCAGGACGCCGTTGCGCGCCCGATCGGGTACGACGACGGCGGAGCCGACCGCGAGGTAGCCCGCCACCGCGACCAGCACGGTGAGCCAGGCTCCCCAGCGCAGCCGCGCGCTGACCCAGCTGACCCCGACACCGAGGACCAGGCCGACGACGAGCGCCAGCAGCCAGCGGTGCCCGACGTACGCCGCTCCCAGCGGCCAGGCGCAGAGCACGCCGAGTCCGACCACGAGCACGGCGTCGACGAGCACCAGCCACCACGACGGCAGCGTTCCGGGGCGGCCGTGCCGCTGCGGGACGACGACGACCGGTCCGCTGGTGCTGGCCGAGCGCACCGGCGGCGCGACGGGCGGCGGACCCGGCGGCGGTCCGGGAGGTCCGGCCGGCGGCCTGAGCGCGGTCATGCGGACACCCGTCGTACGGCCACGCCGAGCTCCTCGAGCCGCCCGACGGTCGAGACGGCCAGGTCGCCCAGCCAGCGCACCGACGGCTCGTGGCCGACCAGGCAGCGCATCGCGATCACCCGGGTGTCGACCGGGAGGTACTGCCGCGCCCGGCGCAGCTCGGTGATGCTCACCCCCGAGCCGACGCACAGCACGATCACGCTGGCAGCCAGTTCGTCGAGGCTGAGGTAGCGGGCGACGTCGACGAGGTGCTTGGCCTTCCAGTCGTAGGTCAGCCCGGAGAGGCCGTCGAGGAAGCGCTGCGCACCCGCCGACGGCAGGGACCCGTGCGACGCGACGGCACTGAGCTGCTGCCCGTCGGCGAGCGCCTGGGTGCCGAGCGAGCCGGCGATCGAGATGGCCATCTCGAACTCGTCGTCGCTGGCGTAGTCCTCCAGCCGGGAGCTGACCATCGTCAGCAGGTGGGAGCGCCGGGTCTCCTCGAACTGGCGGACCATGAGCGTGCCCGTCTTGGCGCTCGACTTCCAGTGGATGTGGCGCCGGTCGTCGCCGGACACGTAGCCGCGCAGGGCGTGGAAGGACACGTCGTTGTCGGACACCTTCGGCACCGTGCGGCCCTCGAGGTCGCGCACCAGGCCGGCGGCCGAGCCCTCGACCCGCAGTGTCTTCGGGTGGACGTAGAGGGTGTCCATCTGGCTCAGGTGTGCCTCACGGCGCAGCAGGCCGAGCGGATCGGCACGGACGGCCGTCACGGGACCGACGTCGAGGACGGCACGGTGCTCGGTCGGGATCGCGAACAGCTCCTCGTGCGTGGCGCCGGGCGCGAGCGCGGGCAGCTCGAAGGCCGCCCGGCCGGCGCCGACGGGGAACTCCACCACGAGCGGCCGCGAGCGCCGCTGGCTCGGGTTGGTCAGCGTGAGGTAGCCGTTGGCCCGCTCCCCCACGATGACCCGGTCGCGGGCGAGGTCCAGCCGCGCGGCCAACGGCTGCCGGCCGACGACGAACGCGATCGCGATGAGCAGCAGCAGAGCCAGGAAGAGTCCCGCGGCCAGCAGCTCGGGCCAGTGCAGGACCGGGCCGGCGACCAGCAGCACGACCGCGAGGACGCCGACCACCCAACCGGCCTCGGTGACCGTCTCGGTGACCGGGCGCAGAGCCGTCCGGACGCGCCCGGTCCGCTGCGCGAGGTCGTCGCGCAGCCCACCGGCGAGCGCCTGGCGGCGCCGGTTGGCGGCAGTGAGCGTACGGCGCAGGCCGGCCGCCCAGGTGCGGGGACTCATCGACTCATCGCCTCAGCGGCCCGCGGGCTCCAGCGGGACCGACACGCGCTCGAGCACCCGGCGCACGACGTCCTCGGTCGTCGTACCCCGGAAGTCCTCCTCGGGGTCGAGCACCATCCGGTGGGCCAGGACGGGGACGGCGAGCGTCTTCACGTCGTCGGGCACGACGTAGTTGCGGCCGTAGGAGACGGCCCACGCGCGGGCGGCGCGAACCAGCGCCTGGGCGGCGCGGACGCTCGTGCCGAGGACGACCTCGGGCGCCTCGCGGGTGCCCTCGGTGATCGACGAGACGTACTCGAGAACCGCAGGCTCGACGTGGACCTCCTGCGCCAGCCGGATCAGGTGCAGCACGTTGTCGCCACTGATGATCGGGCTGAGCACGGTCGCCGCCTTGCCCTTCGGGGCATGGGTGAGGATCTGCACCGTGCTCTGGTGGTCGGGGTAGCCCAACGAGGTCTTGACCAGGAACCGGTCGAGCTGCGCCTCCGGCAGGCGGTAGGTGCCGGCCTGCTCGATCGGGTTCTGGGTCGCGATCACCATGAACGGCTGGCCGACGGCGTGGGTGACGCCGTCGACGGTCACCTGGCTCTCCTCCATCACCTCCAGCAGTGCCGACTGGGTCTTCGGCGAGGCGCGGTTGATCTCGTCGGCCAGCACCACGTTGGAGAAGATCGGGCCCTTGTGGAACTCGAACTGCTGCGAGCGCTGGTCGAAGATCGTCACACCGGTCACGTCGCTGGGCAGCAGGTCGGGCGTGAACTGGATCCGGTGGTGGTCGCCCTGGATCGTCTGCGCGATCGCGCGAGCGAGCGAGGTCTTGCCCGTGCCCGGGTAGTCCTCGAGCAGCAGGTGACCCTCGGCGAGCAGGGTGACGAACGCGAGCCGGACGACCTCGGTCTTGCCGACGATGGCCTGCTCGACGTTGGCGACGAGCTGGGCGAAGGTCTGCGAGAACCACTCGGTCTGTTCGGTGCTGAGCGACATGGATGTCCTTTCTGGACCTAGCGGCTGACGGTGTCCGGGACACCGGTGATCGTCACGGTCAGGGTGCCGTGGCCGGTGAACGCGCAGTCCTGGCCGCCCACGGTGACGTTGTTGAACGACCCGGTGTCGGTCGGGAGCGCCTGGTTGAAGTTGCAGGTGCCGTTGAGGCCGAGCGTGCCGTAGTCGGTGTCGACCCGCACGCCGCTCTCCTTGGGGAAGCCCGCGCCCGCGACCTGGGCCTCGCACCCACCGAGGCAGACCCCGCCCCTCCAGCTGACATTGAGCCAGCGCATCTCGGAGTAGCCGGTGATGGGGACCGGATCGCTGTACTTGCGGGGGTCGCTGTCGTCGGCGGAGGAGACCGTGCGCGCGAGGATGGTCTTCCCGTCCCCGCCCTGCCGGACCTGGGCCGCGGCGCCGTCGCTGCTGTTCAACCGGTCGTCGTTCAGCCAGCTGGCACCACCGTCGAGGCTGTACTGGACACCGGTGACCGACTTGCCGTTCGCCGCGCCGGCACTGACCCGGATGTCGACGTAGTAGAAGTCGCTGCTGACCGGCGCCGTGACCGGTGGCGGGTCCGGCTTGCCCCAGGTGTCGATGCCCCCGAGCGGCATGTCCTCGCCCTGGACGGCGCGGTCGCCGTTGCGGGTCACCGCCCACACCCTGATCGAGTGGCGGCCGTTGCCGTCGAACCTGATGTCGGTCCCACCCCCACCGGGGGTCGCCGACACGATGTCGCGCGCCCCGGTGCTGTCCTCGACGATGTAGTAGTCGAGGGGAAGGCCGCCGAGGTCTGCCGGCACGTCCCACCCGATCCGCGCCGTCTGGTCGGCCGGGGACGGGGCGACCTCCCGGAGGTTCCGGACCGGACCTGCCTTGGAGTACGGCCGCCCGGTGGCGCCCGGGCTCTTCTCGCTGACACCGGCGTCGTTCTTCGCAGCGACCGAGAACGTGACGTCGTGGCCGTTGCGGATGCCGTCGTCGGCGCTGAACGTGCGCGCGGTGGTCGAGGCGGGGAAGCGGTAGGTCGACGCCTTGCACCCCGTGCAGTAGACGACGTACTCGGACACGGCGTTGCCGTTGCTCTGCGTGTCCGACCACGTCGACCACTCGATGCGCACCCACGGGTCGCTGTTGTACGGCGAGTCCTCGCTGGCCGTCAGGCCGGGCTTCTGGCCCGAGGGCGCCGGGACGCCGAACGGCTTGACGGCCTTCGACGCCGAGGAGAACTCACGTTTCGGTTCCACCTCGTTGATGGCCCGGATCTCGAAGGCGTAGGGCGTGCCGTTGGTCAGGCCCGGGATGACGTACGACGTGGCGCTGCCACCCGCCGTCCAGACCTGCGCGCCGCCCGCCTCCTTGATCTCGTACGACGTGATCGGGGAGCCCTCGTTGTTCGGCGGGGTCCAGCGCACGGTGAGCTGCCGGTCCATCCGGTCGCCCGTCGGCGAGGACTCCACCACGATCGTCGGCGGCGTCATCAGGTCGGGCGCCTTGTTGGGCGTGATGTCCTCGGACTCGGGGCTCTCCGGACCCCAGCCCTCGCTGTTGCGGGCCCGGACGGTGAACGTGTACGTCTCGCCGGGGGTGAGGTCGTCGAGGCGGCAGGTGGTCGCCACGCACTTCTGGCTGAAGCCGTGCGAGCCCTGGACCTCGTACTCCTCGATCGTGGCACCGTTGGCCTCCGGCTCGCGCCACGACAGCACGGCCGAGGAGGCCTCGACCGAGGACAGCACGGGGCGCTCGGGGGCATCGGGTTCGGAGATGACGGTGACGTTGATCCGGGCCACGACGTCGCGGGTCTTGTCGCCGGAGGCGTCGGACACGGTCACCTTGATCTGCGACGACCCCGAGGAGGCCGGCGTGAACCACACGGCCGATCCCTCGGCCCGCAGGCCGGTCAGCCGGCCCTTGCCCTCGACCCGCGGGTTGCTCGCCTCGATCGGCTCGTCGGGGTAGGGATTGACGGCGGCGTCGGCGATGTCGACGGAGGTCTCCTCGCCCTCCTCGGCGTTGACGGAGATGACGGGGATCTGCAGCAGCGGCAGGTTGCTGCCGACGATGCGGACCGTCACGGTCGCGGTCGCCCGGCCGCCGTGGCCGTCGTCCGCGGCCACCTCGACGGAGAGGTCGTCGGTGCTTCCGGCTCCGGTGGCCTCGATGGAGAGGATGCCGTCCTCGCCCTCGATGTCCGCGGACAGCCCGTTCGGCGTGGACGTGACCGACCAGGTCATCGCGTCGAGGTCGCCCTCGTTGGCGTCGCGGGTCAACCCCTTCAGGTCGACCGTCGCCGCCTCGCCGTCCTCGGTGACGTCGACCGCGGCGTCGCGCATGGTGGGCGCGACGTTGCCGGCCGGCGCCACGTCGATCGGGATCGTCAGCAACGAGCTGAGGGCGGTGTCCTCCCCCGCCGTCTTGCCGTCGCTGACCTCGACCGTCACCGACGCGCCACCGACGTAGTCGCGGGTGGGCTGGAAGGACAGCGAGGTCGCCTCGCCCTCGACCACCGTGACGTTGCCGTTGACCGACGTCGGCAGCGTGCTCGGCACGATGTGCGGCTGGCGACCGGCCCTGGTCACGACCAGGTCCTTCAGGTCGAAGACCTTCGCCTCGTTGGCGACGGCCGGCACCGGCACCCGGTCCTCGTCGGTCGTCAGCTGCGGCGGCACGTTGTCGGTGCCGGTCACGAACACCACGCCGTAGGTGAAGGTCGACTCGTCATCGGCGTCGTCGAGCCGGTAGAGCACCACCTGGTCGTCGGCCTTGAGCTCGACGCGGATGGCGCTGTCGTCGTCGATGACGGGGCACTCCTCGCCACCCGCGTCGCACGCGGTGACGTGGAGGTCGGCCTTGGCGCCGTCGAAGTCGAGGTCGTTGTCCAGCACCGGGATCTCGACGGTGTCGCCGGGGTCCTTGCCGATGATGTCGCCGAGCTCGGCCACGTCGTCGCGGGCGATCGGGGCGTAGAACGGCGCCTGCTTGCTGGCCGACACCTTGAGCACGGCGCTGTCGGTCGCGGCCGCAGCGTCCTCGATCGTGTAGCCGACGTTGGTCTGCGCCGAGCCGGAGTCGGGGGCGTCGCCGACCTCGACCTCGATGAAGCCGTTCTCCTCGGTCGCCGGCGTGCTCTTGTTGAGCGACTCCACCCGCAGCGGGTCGTCGTCGGGGTCGGTGTCGTTGGTCAGCACGTTGTAGGAGATCGTCCGGTTCGGCTGGACGAGCACGCTGTCGTCGAGCGCGACCGGCGGCTGGTTCTCCTTCTCCTCCGGTACGACGCCGACACGGACCTCGGCGACGCCCGTGGCGCCGTACTTGTCCTGGAGGACGATCTGGAAGAAGTCGGTGCCCCGCTTGCCCTCGAACGCCTCGTAGCGGATCCAGTCGACGCCGGTGTCGACGATCCGCCCGAGCGAGGGTGCGGTGAGGATGCTGCGGAAGGACGCCGCGTCGCCGTCGGGGTCGGCGCCGACGAGGTCGACGGAGATGACCTTCGGACGTCCGCCGATGACGCGGTCGATGATCGGCTGCGGGACGGGCGGGTGGTTGTTCTTCGCCGAGTCGGCGACGACGAAGATGCTCACCTCGGCCGACGCGCTGCGTCCGTCGGTGTCGCGCACGCCGTAGATCACCGAGTAGCTGCCCGGCTCCTCGGGTGCCCGCAGCCGCAGCGTGTCGCCCGCGACCCACACGTCGAGGCCCTGCGCGTTCTGGAGGTCGGACTGGAACAGCCGTGGCTTGGCGCCGTCGGGGTCGGAGTCGTTGGCGAGCACCGGGACCGAGGTGACCGAGCCGGCACGCACCGTCACCTGGTCGTGGTTGGCGATCGGCTGGCGGTTGGCCTCGCTCGACGAGCGCTGGGCGATGACCAGCGAGCCGCTCGCCGAGCTGCGGCCGTCGGAGACGACGTACTCGACCGTCACGGGCTTGCCCACGAGGTCGGCCACCGAGCTGACGACCGCGAGCCGCTTGTCGACGACGGACACCTTCACGCCCGGCACGGACGGCCGGTTGATCCGCTTGACGACGAGCACGTCGCCGTCGGGATCCAGGTCGTTGAGCAGCAGGTCGACCTGGGCCGTGCCGCCCGGGGTGATGGTGACCTTGTCGCGGACGGCGATCGGCGCGCGGTTGTCCTTCGGGGGCGACTCGACGTCGAGCCGGATGAACGCCGAGCGGGTGGCGGAGGAGTTGTAGGCGGAGTACTGCAGGTAGTACGGCTTGGCCTTCGCCGCCTCGAACGTGAACGTACCGGTCTCGAGGTCCTCGGTGATCTTGGTGCCGGCGTCGTCGCCCACGACCTTGACGTCCTTGAGCGTCAGGTCGCCGCCCTCGGGGTTGCGGTCGTTCGTGAGCGGTTGTACGACGACCCGCGTGCCCGCCACACCCGAGGCGAGGTCGGCGACGAGTTCCGGAGGCGCGGCCTCGCCGACCACGTTGACCGGGATCTTGCCGTCGTACTTGTCGATGCCGTCCTCGACCGTGTAGCTGATCTCTCCCCTGGTGCTGCCGGTGCCGGGGTCGGTGTAGGTGAGCGTGCCGTCGGGCCGGAACTCGACCCCGACGCCGCGACCGGAGGCCGCGGTCAGGGTGAGGTCGTCGCCGTCCATGTCGTAGAAGTCGGCCAGCAGGTAGTAGCTGGACGTCGCTCCGCGCGTGACCGTGAGCTTCGGCTCCTTGCGGTCCGGCATCGGCTGCGGAGCCTCGTGCTCGTCGTTCTTCCGGATCTGGAGGCGGACCTCGGCCGGGATCTGCTGGTTCACCCGTCCGTCGGTCACGTAGTACTTGAAGACCGAGGTGCCGGTCTGGTCGGCCTGGACCGTCACCTGGAGCTGGGTGCCGCCGCCGACGATCTTGGTCTCGACCTCAGGACCGCTGACGTGCGTGGTCTTGATGATCCGGATGATGTCGCCGTCCGGGTCGTGGTCGTTGAACGCGACGACCGGCAGCACCGTCGAACGGCCGGGCCGGGCGCCGAGGTCGTCGTCACCGGGCTCGGGCGGGCGGTTCTCCTGGTCCGGGACCTCGTCCGTGGTCTTCTTGATCTTCGACCGGTTCTCGTTCTGCGGGTCGACCTGCGGCCAGTTGTCGATCTGCGCCTTGCCCGGCTGCTGGACCAGCCAGGCGTCACCGGTGCGGGCGTCGTTGAGGACGATGACGTCACGGTTGACGCGGAACGTCAGCTCCGCGTTCTCCTCCATGTCCTTGATCGGGACGGTGTCGTCGTCCTTGTCGTCCGGGCAGTCGCGCAGGTAGTTGGCCGGCGTCACCGACGCCCACGCGGCGTACACGCAGCCGGTGCTGGGGAGCACGACCGGGGCCGCGGGCGCACCCGAGATCTCCTCGTCGGTGACCTTCTCGAGGTCGCCGCCGTCGACCGGGGTGACGTAGAGGCCCTCCCGCGTCGCGACGTAGACCTCGTCGCCGTCGCTCGCCGCCTGCTGCAGGGCGAGCGCCGTCGGGTCGGACGTCTCCACGACCACGGGGTCGGCACCGGGCCGGGTGAGCTCCAGCGACGTGCGGTTGTAGAGCACCGGCGTGCCACCGACGGTCGTCAGCGCCAGCAGGTCGGGATTCGTGCCGACCTGCTCGCCCAGGTCCACGGTGTCGCCCTCGACGGCCTTGCCGTCGCCGTCGACCTCGAACGAGGTGGCCTTGCCGTTCTGCCGCAGCACCCAGACGGTCCCGTCCGGCGCGACCGTCGCGGTCACCGCGTCGGTGACGTCGGGCGCGGTGCTCTTGTGGGAGAAACCGGCCATCCGTCCCGAGGACAGCACCCACGCCTTGCCGTGGACGTAGTCGACGGCCGCGAAGGTGTCGCCGCCGTAGGCCACCACGGAGCCGGGCGGCAGGTCGGTCGCCTCCTTGGCCGTCGCGCGGCGAACGTCGACCGGCTTGACCGAGCGGTCGGTCGTGAGGTCGTCGAGGTAGACGTCGGTCGAGCGCTGGAAGACGTCGAAGTCGCGGGTGACGGCATCGACGCCGAGGTCGAGCTCCTCGATCTGCGGGTTGAGGCGGGCGGCCAGGCCGAGCGACTCGTTGGTGACCCAGACGCCACCGTCGTTGAGCTCGACCTCGGTGAACGGCTTGCCGTCGTACTTGTAGGCGAGCACGACGAGCGTGCCGAGCAGGAGAGCGAGGATCGTGCCGGAGGCGGTCCGGCGCCAGCGGCGGGTCACTGGCCCACCGCACAGACCGGCTTGGAGAGCGGGGACGGCGCAGCGCCCTCACGGGTGACGCCGACCTCGACGCAGACCGTCGAGCCGACCGGGACCGTGACCACCCTGCTCGTCTCCTCGGTGTAGTCCGCGCCGTCCTGGCTGGCCCCGTCACCGGTGAACAGCACCTTGAACTGGTCCTCCGGCTGGGGGTCCTCCTGGACCCAGCGGAAGGTGTAACGGGTGCCCTTGCCGCTGCGGGTGACCTTCGGCGCCGGCGGTGCATCGTCGCCGGGGACGGCGTCGGGCGGGTCCTCGCCGCGGATCGTGCCGCGGTCCGGGTCCTTCTCCTCGCCGCCGGCCACCAGCGCCCAGCCGATGCCGCCGACCACCGCCAGCGCCAGCACGCCCGCGACGATGCGGCCCGCGATCCCCCTGCGGGGGGCGTCGGTACGACGCGGCGGCGTACGGCCGTGGGAGTCGCCGCCGGTCGCGGAGGGGGCGCCGGGGACCCGGGTCTGCTCGTCGATCGCCGGCTGGCTGGGCGCCGGGCGGGCGTTGACGGCGGCGGGGATGATCACCGACACCGGACGGATCAGGGTGCGCGCGTCGTTGGGGTGCTCCTGCACCAGCGCCGACGGCGAGGCGTCCATGACCTCGAGCCGGGTCGGCGACTGCCGCATCTCGATCTGCACGTCCTGCAGCTGGCGACCGAGCACCATCGCCGACACCGGGCGCTTCTCGATCTCGACCGACATCGCGCGGCGCAGGATCGAGACCAGGGACGCGGGCACCTCCGGCCGGCGCAGCGGGCTGAGCTGGCCGCGCTCGATGCGCTGCATCAGGCTGGCGTTGTCGTTGGGGGCGTCGCGCCGCTCGACCGGCGGGTGGCCGATCAGCAGCGAGTAGAGGGTCGCGGCGAGGGAGTAGACGTCGCTGCGCGCGTCCGCGCTGTCGGCGAGCAGTGCCTCGGGCGGCGACCACGGGATCGAGAGCCCCTGGCCGGACGCGCCGCCCTCCCCCACGACGGACGCGATGCCGAAGTCGGTGAGCAGCGGGACCCCGAAGGTGCTGGTGAGGATGTTGTGCGGCTTGATGTCGCGGTGCAGGATGCCGGCCCGGTGGGCGGTCTCGACCGCACTGGCGATCTTGACCCCGATGTCGAGCACCTCGGCGACGGCCAGGGGCTGGGCGCGGTAGCGCTGCGCGACGTGCGGCGGCGGGCAGTACTCCATGACGAGGAACGGGCGACCGTCGGAGCTCACGCCGGCCTGGTAGATCGGCACGATCGACGGGTGGTTGGAGAGCTGGGCCATCACGTTGGCCTCGGCACGGAACAGCTCGAGCGCCGCCGCGTCACCGCCGCTGCGCAGGACCTTGATCGCGACCTGCCGCGTCGGGAGCTCCTGCTGGTAGCGGTAGACGTCGGCGAACCCGCCCTCGCCGACGAGGTCGACGAAGGTGAAGCCCGGGATCCGTGGCGGCTGCATGCTCACGACTCCGGTGAGGCGATGACCGTCGCGGTCAGCCCCTTGGACAGGGTCAGGACGTCACCGATCGCCACCTCGGTCGCCACCCCGTGGTCGAGCGCGAACGGGGCCCGGCCCTGGCGCGCCAGCAGCGTGCCGTTGGTGGAGGTGTCGGTGACCGTGACGCGGATGCCGTCGGAGGCGACCTCGAGGTGGGTGCTGGAGACGTAGGGGTCGTCGACCGTCACCAGCGCCGGCAGGTTGGCGCTGCCGCCGACCTGCTGGACCCGCGGGCTGCGACCGATGAGCACCCGACGGCGGATCGTGACGACGCGACCCGAGGACAGCTCGAGCGCGACGAGGGCACGCACGGGCGGCGGCGGGGCCGGTTGGTGGCTCACGGGCGGGGCAGGCGGCGCCGGTGGCCCGGCCGGCCCGGGCGGCCCGGGCGG
>DATLIG010000010.1:0-12574 GCA_035539555.1 Nocardioides sp.
CTGACGCCCCCGCCCACGAGCTCCAGGAAGGCCACCTCCGATGACCGTCGCCGACACCCGTGCCACCGCCCCGTGGGCCGGCCTCCAGGCCCCGCCGACCGGCGGCGTCTCCGCCCGCATCGCCGAGTGGCTGTTCCGCTCCGCCATCGGCCGCCTCCACGTCACCGTGCGCCTCGCGCACCCCGACGGCACCGCCGAGGTGCTCGGTCTCGGCGGGCCCGCGGCGGTGGTCCACCGGCCCGCCGAGCTCTTCGCCCGGATCGGTCGCGACAAGCTGATCGGCTTCGGCGAGGCCTACATGACGGGCGCCTGGTCGGAGGACGGCGAGCCCGGTGACGGGACCCTCGGCGACTTCCTGACCGTGCTGGCCGCCGACGTCGCCCACCTGGTGCCGCCCTCCCTGCAGCGCCTCCGGGCGTTCGTGTCGCCGAAGCTCCCCCGCAGCCACCGCGGCACGCGGGAGAACACCCAGTCGAACGTCGCGCACCACTACGACCTGTCCAACGACCTGTTCGCCGCCTTCCTCGACCCGACGCTGTCCTACTCCGCGGCGCTCTTCGAGGACCTGGAGACGGCGCTGACCGAGGACTTCGCCGCTGCCCAGCACCGCAAGATCGACCGGCTGCTCGACCAGGCGCGGGTCGGGCCCGGCACCCGGCTCCTCGAGATCGGCACCGGCTGGGGCGAGCTGGCGATCCGGGCTGCCGCACGCGGGGCCGACGTCCGCACCATCACCCTGTCGGTCGAGCAGCAGCAGCTCGCCCGCGAGCGGATCGCCGCGGCAGGGCACGGCGACCGGGTGCGGGTGGACCTGTGCGACTACCGGGCGCTGCTCGACGAGCCCGCAGGCGGGTACGACGCCGTGGTGTCCGTCGAGATGATCGAAGCCGTCGGGTGGGAGTTCTGGCCGACGTACTTCCGGACGCTGGACCACGTGCTGGCGCCGGGCGGGACGATCGCGATCCAGGCGATCACGATGCCGCACGACCGGATGCTCGCGACGCGGTCGACGCACACCTTCATCACCAAGTACATCTTCCCCGGCGGCGCGCTCCCGTCGGTCCAGGCGATCCACGACGTCGTACGACGTCACACCTCGCTGCGGGTGAGCGACGAGCTGGCGTTCGGCGCGCACTACGCGCCGACGCTGCAGCGCTGGGACCGCGCCTTCCTCGACGCGCACGAGCAGGTCGCCGCCCTCGGCTTCGACGAGACCTTCGTGCGGATGTGGCACTTCTACCTGGAGTACTGCCGTGGAGGGTTCGCCGCCGGCTACATCGACGACCACCAGCTGACCCTCACCCGGGAGGCGCGATGACCAGCGTGCTGCAGCACCGCCCGCACGCGCCGGCCACCGGCGGCGTCGCGGCGCGGCTGGAGGAGGCGCTGCGTCCTTTCCTCGGCGGTGACCTGCCCGTCCGGCTGGTCGCGTGGGACGGCTCGGAGGCCGGGCCGGACGTCGCGCCGGTGGTCGAGCTGCGCTCGCCCGAGGCGCTGCGCCGGCTCCTGTGGCACCCCGGCGAGCTCGGCGCGGCGCAGGCCTACGTCACGGGCGAGCTGGACGTGCCCGGCGACCTCGACGCGGCGCTGACCCACGCGTTCGCCGTGGCGCAGGAGCGCGGCCTGTCCGGGCGGCGACCTCCGCTGCGCGCCCTGACCGGAGCGGTGCGGACGGCCTTCGGACTGGACCTCATCGGCCGTCCGCCCGCTCCCCCGGCGACCCAGGCCCGGATCCGCGGCCGGCTGCACAGCAAGGACCGCGACCGCAGCGCGATCAGCCACCACTACGACACGACCGCCGACTTCTACTCGTTGATCCTCGACGAGGAGACGATGGCCTACTCGTGCGGCTACCACGCCTCCGCCGACCAGCCGCTCGCCGAGGCGCAGCACGCGAAGCTGGACCTGGTCTGCCGCAAGCTCGGCCTCGAGCCCGGGATGCGACTGCTCGACGTCGGCTGCGGCTGGGGCTCGCTGTCGCTGCACGCGGCCGAGCAGTTCGGCGCGCGGGTCCTCGGCGTGACCATCTCCGCGGAGCAGAAGCGCTTCGCGGAGGCGGCCGCGCGGAGGCGAGGGCTGTCCGACCTCGTGGAGTTCCGGCTCTGCGACTACCGCGACGCCGTCCCCTACCGGGGTGCCGAGTACGACGCGGTGGCGTCCCTCGAGATGGGCGAGCACGTCGGACAGGCCAACTACGGCACCTACGCGCAGGTGCTGCACGACGCCGTCCGGCCCGGCGGCCGGGTGCTCGTGCAGCAGATGTCCCGCACCGGCCGCTGGCCCGGAGGCGGCCCGTTCATCGAGTCGTTCATCGCACCCGACATGTACATGCGACCGGTCGGCGAGACCGTCGCCCTGCTGGAGTCCTCCGGGCTGGAGGCCCGCGACGTGCACGCGCTGCGCGAGCACTACGTGCTCACGGTGGCCGGCTGGCTGGAGCGCTTCGAGGCCAACATCGACGCGATCACCGACCTCGTCGGCGAGGAGCTGGTGCGGGTCTGGCGGCTCTACCTGGTCGGCGGGTCGATGGCGTTCCGGGACGGCCGGATGGGCGTCGACCAGGTGCTGCTGGTGCGCCCGGACGGCCCGCACCGGCTGCCGTGGACGAGGGCCTGGTGATCCCGGGGTGAGCGACCTGCTCGTCTCCCTCGGGACCTCGATCGCGGCCGCGGTGGTTGTCATGGGGGTGGCCGCCGCGGTGGCCCGGCAGCAGCGCCGGGTCGCCGTCGTCGACGTCGCGTGGGGCCTCGGCTTCGTGGTCGCCGCACTTGCGTGCGGCGCCGTTGCCCTGGCCCGCGACGTCGGCGACGGCCTGCGGACCGGCTTCCTGGTGGCGATCGTCGTCGTGTGGGGGCTTCGGCTGGCCGCGCACATCCACCGCCGCAGCAGGGGTCACCGCGACGAGGACCCGCGCTACGAGAAGGTCCTCGGCGGCCCCTTGGGCGAGGTCGGGATGGGCGTCGCGGTGCGGAAGGTGTTCGCGGTGCAGGGCGCGGCGCTGGCCTTCGTCGCCCTGCCCGTCAGCGTCGGCGTCGCCCGCGACGTGGCCTGGTGGCCGCTCGTCGTGGCCGGCGGTCTGCTGTGGCTCGTCGGGCTCGCCTTCGAGGCGGTCGGCGATGCGCAGCTGGCGGCGTACAAGGCAGTGCCGAAGGACCGCCGGCCACAGGTGCTCGACACCGGACTGTGGGGCTGGACGCGGCACCCCAACTACTTCGGCGACGCCTGTGTGTGGTGGGGCATCTGGCTGGCCGGCGGACTCGCCTCCGGCTGGGCCGCCGGGCTGGCGACCGTGCTCGCGCCGGTGGTGATGACGTACTTCCTCGCCTTCGCCACCGGCGCGCGGCTGCTGGAGCGGACGATGATGGAACGCCCCGGCTACCCCGAGTACGCCGCCCGCACGCCGATGCTCGTCCCGCGGCCGCCCCGGCGGTGACGCCACCCGGGACCGGGGAAGGGTGGCACGCCGCCTACCCTGACTTGTCGTGAGCGAGCAGGCGGACAACGAGTACCTCCGGCTGGCGTCGGCCGACAACTTCCGGGACGTCGCCGGCACCGGTTACGCCACGGCCGACGGGGGCCGGATGCGGACCGGCGTGTTCTTCCGCTCCAACGACCTCCGCCTGACCGACGTCGACCTCGACGCGCTGCACGGGATCGGGCTGAACACGATCATCGACCTGCGCTCGGCCACGGAGATCGCACTCCACCCCGACCCCGAGGTGCCCGGCGTCGAGAACCTCCACTTCGACGCGATCGGCATCCCGATCGAGCGCCTCTCCAACCTGACCAGCCACGACGAGGCCGTCGCGCTGATGGACGAGGTCTACCGCGGCTTCGTCGTCGAGGAGCACTGCCGCACGGCGTTCGGCGACGTCCTGCGTCAGCTCGCCACCGGCGGCCCGCAGCTCTTCCACTGCTCGCAGGGCAAGGACCGCACCGGCTGGGTCGCCGCCCTCCTGCTCCACATCGCCGGCGTCGACGACCCGACCATCGAGTCCGACTACCTGCTCACCAACGCCCGCAGCGCCGCCTCCCGCGCCCGGGTCGAGGCCGAGATCGCGAAGCACGGCGGCCCCGAGCTGGTCGCCGTCTACGAGCCGACGCTCGTGGTCGACGTCGAGTACCTCGACGCCGCCTGGGCCGCCGCCGAGGAGCTGTACGGCGACCGGGCGTCGTACCTGCGCGACGGGCTGGGCCTCGACGACTCCGTCCTGGAACGGTTGCGGGAGCTGCTGCGCCAACCCACGTCGGTCGAGTAGCCACGGAGCGAGGAACGAGCGCAGTGGCGCATCGAGACCCTTCCTGTGGCCTCGATACGCCGCTCGCTGGCGCTCGCGTGCTACTCGACCGACGGCAGGGCGCGCCGGTCAGGCAGGCGTCAGTCCTCGGACCGCGGGGGCAGCTGGAAGGGCTGGGTCGGCTCGTCGACGGCCTCGGCCCGCGGGGGCTTGCCCGGGAGGTGCTGCTTGATGACCTTCTCGGTCCGGGGGTCGAGCACGATGTCGTGGGTGTCGCCGTCGCGGCCCTCGAAGCGTACGGCGACCGTCTCGAAGCCCTTGTGCCGCTGCATCTGGGCGTACATCGCGTAGGCGCGGCGGTCGGCCTCGGTGAGGTCGACGGAGTCGGTGAAGGGCGTCAGCAGCGCGCGCGGCCAGAGGCGGCGGGCGAGCACCACGTTGACCTCGATGCCGAGCACGCCCATCACGGCGCCCATGTACAGCAGGCCCATCAGGCCGAGGACGACGCCGAAGACGCCGGCCATGCTGTTGCGGTCGGCGCTGGCGACGACGTTGGTGACGTAGATGGTCCCGATCCACTGCAGGAACTGCCACATCACGGCGATGGTGTAGCCACCGGGAGCGGCGCGGATGACGTTGGCGCGGATCGCCCGGGCGGCGGCCATCCGCAGCAGCACGGTCATCGTCGCGCCCAGGATCAGGATGGTCAGCAGCCGCACCAGCCAGTGGAACCAGCCGTGCTGCGACAGCTCGCCGACCAGACGGGTCTCGGTGAGGACCGCGGAGCCGACGGAGATGGTGAAGATGATGATGCCGGCGACCGCGAGGATGAAGAGGCTGTTGACCCGGGTCATCACCGGGTGCGGCCGGCTGTTGCGCGGCACCGCCCACGCCGCCGACTGCACGTTCTGCAGCGCGAGGCCGAGGCCGAGGGCGCCGTACAGCGCGGTCAGCGAACCCACGATGACGCCGCCCGTCGAGCCCTGGATCCCCTCGGGGCGACCGAGGGCGTCGCCGATGATCGGGAACTGCCCGAGCGCCGAGTCGAGCACCTGCTCCTGCAGCCGCGGGTTGCCCTCGAGGATGAAGCCGAGGATCGACGTGGCGAGCAGCAGCAGCGGGAAGATCGAGAGGAAGGCGTAGAACGTCAGGATCGCCGCGAGGTAGTTGCCCTGGTCGTCGAAGAACTTGTAGAACACCGCCAGCGGGAAGCCGAAGACCGAATTGCGGCGCTGCCCGCGATCGATGTCTCCGACGACTCCCACACGCGCAACCTATAACTCCGGGTACGACGACCCGGGGACCACTGCCCGTTCGACGCCGACGGCGGGCTCAGGCCAGCAGTGCCGCGATGCCGATCGCGACCGGCGCGGAGGCCAGTGTGGTCACGAAGATGGCGTCCCTCGCGAGCAGGATCCCGCGGTCGTAGCGGGTGGCGACGACGAAGACGTTCTGCGCCGTCGGGAGCGCCGAGAGCAGGGTCACCGCGAACAGGTCGTGCCCGTCGAGGCCGACGGCGAAGCGTCCGACGACGTACGCCGCGACCGGCTGGACGACCATCTTCAGCAGCGACACGGTGGCCAGCGCCCGGGGCGGTACGCCGCGTCCGGGGAGCGGACCCAGGCGCAGTGCCACGCCGTAGGCGATGAGCATCGCGGGCACGGCCATCCCGCCCACCAGCTCGAGGGGCGCGTGCACCACGCCGGGCAGCTCGGCGTCGGTGACCGCCAGCGCGAGCCCGGCGAAGGACGCGATGGTGAGCGGGTTGGTGACGGGGCGGCGCAGGATCCGGCCGAGCGACGGGCGCTCCGGGCTGGTCACGACGTCGAGCACGGTGAGCGCGAGCGGCTGGAGGAAGAGCAGCTGCATCATGAGCGCCGGTACGACGAGGGCGGCATCGCCCAGCGCGTAGGCGGCGATCGGGATGCCGAGGTTGCCGGCGTTGACATAGGCGGAGCAGAGGGTGGCGATCACCGTCGTACCGGCATCGAGTCGGCGCACGACCGCGATCCCCACCAGCACGCCGCCACTGACCAGCACCCCGGCCGCCGTCGCGACCAGCGGACCGGACAGCACCCGCGACGGGTCGGAGTCCTCCAGCACGGTCACCAGCAGGGCGGGGCTGGCGAGGTAGAAGGAAGCCAGCGACAGGCTGCGCTGGCCGGCGGCGTCGACGATGCCGAGGTGAGCGAGCAGGGAGCCGAGGGAGATCACGATCGCGATCGTCAGGAAACCCTCGAGGACACCACCCACGAGGAGATCCCATCACGCGCCCACCGGCACCGGCCGATCAGGCCGATCGTGCGCGGAAGCCCTTCCCGCTCGTCGCGGCGTACCGGTAGCGCGAGCGCACCGTCCGCGAGCTGAAGTCGAGCACACCACCGACGTCGAAGCGGAAGAGCATCTGCCAGCGGCCGGTGCCCGGATCGGCGTACGCCGTCACCTGGCTGCCGCGCACCGCCACGCCCAGGCGCGCGCCCGGACGGGACAGGTCCACCGTGCCGTCGAGAGTGCGGACCGGCTCGGCACCCTGGGTGATCGACCGGCCGCGGTGGCGCAGCTCCCAGCGCACGCCGCGGCGCCGGTGCGAGTAGCGGACCACCAGCAGGTTGTCGGCGTCCTGGACGACGCCCAGCCGGATCTCGCCACGGCCGGCGGCGACCAGTCCGGCGGTCGCCAGCGACAGCGCGAACCGGCCGGAGGCGAGGTGCTCGGCGCTGCGTCGGACACCCGTTCCGGGCAGGGCGTGGAAGCCGCCCGTCGTGGCGGCCCGCGGGTAGTCCGCCGGACCGGGGGGCGGCGCGAACAGGTCGAGCTCGTCGAGGTGCTCGGTGAGCAGCGCGGACAGCCGCTTGCGGGTCTCGGGGGCGCGCTTCGCGATGTCGGTCGTCTCGGCGGGATCGGCGACCAGGTCGTAGAGCTCGTCGCGGCCGGTGCGCAGGCGGCGGACCACCTTGAAGCCGCCCTGGCGCACGGCTGCGGCCGGGTGCCAGCCGCCGATGTGGTGCGGGTAGGCCCAGAACAGCGTGTCGCGACCACTGTCCGCGCGGCCTCGGATCACCGGCGTCAGGTCGATCCCGTCCACGCCCTCCGGCGTCGTGCCGTGGGCGAGTGCCGCCGCCGTCGGCAGGATGTCGATGGTGCTGGCGAGCTCGGAGGTGACCTTCCCCGCGGCGGCCTGCCCCGGCCACCACGCGATCAACGGCGTCCGGATCCCCGCCTCGTAGAGCTGGCCCTTGCCGCCGCGCAGCGGCCGGTTGGCCGGCCGGTTCTGCCCGCCGTTGTCGCTGGTGACCAGCAGCAGCGTGTTGCGGGCGATGCCGAGGTCCTTCAGGGTCCGGACGATCCGGCCGACCTGGGCGTCGACGCTCTCCAGCATCGCCGCCAGCATCGGTCGCGCGCCCGGCCGCCCAGCCCCGGGCTTCGCGCGGTACTTCGCCAGCAGCGCGGACTTCGCCTCCAGCTTCGTGTGGACGGCGTAATTCGCGACGTGCAGGAAGAACGGCTCCCTGCGGTGGCGCCGGATGAAGCCGACCGCCTCGAGCGCGAGCCGGTCCGTGAGGTACTCGTGCGAGCTGCGCGCGGGCACCCCGGGCAGGAAGGCGTAGGGCGCGAAGTAGTCCCCGCCGCCGATGTAGCGGTGCTCGGAGAGGATCACCTCGTCGAAGCCGTGGGCGTACGGGTTGCCCGGACGCGAGCGGTAGTGCCCGTGGTAGGTCTCGGTCAGGTGCCACTTCCCGATGTGGCCGGCGGTGTAGCCGCGCGGCTTGAGCACCGACGCGATGCCGGGGATCCGCGGCGAGAGGTGGAGGTCGCTGGCCGCGCCCTCGCCGCGCAGGTAGTCGGTGATCCCGGTGCGTCCCGGGTAGCGGCCGGTCACCAGCGCCGCCCGCGTCGGCGAGCACAGCGGAGCTGCGGCGTAGGCCTGGGTGAAGCGGACGCCCTCGCGGGCCAGCCGGTCGATGTGCGGTGTCTCGTTGAACCGGTTGCCGTAGCAGCCCAGCTCGTCCCAGCCGAGGTCGTCGATGGAGACGACGATGACGTTCGGCCGGTCGAGCGCGGGCCGGGCTGCGGTGGCCGTCGTACCGGTGACGGCCTCGGCCAGCGTCGCCCCGACCACCGGGGCCAGCGCACCCGCACAGCCGACGGCTGCTCCGCGCAGCACGGTACGGCGGGTGGCGGGCACGGCGGTCGTCGTCATGCCGGAGATACTACATAGACTTACTCGACTTAAGGGACGGGGTCCCTCCGGCGGGCCGTGCTACTCGCCCTGCGGCTCCCGGCCCTCCTCGTCCCGTCGCTGCGCCTCGTAGCGCCGGCGCTGCTCCTCGGCCCGCTCCCGGACCTTGCGCAGGAAGTCGTCGTCCTTCTCCGGGTCGGCCGAGGCGAACCGTCCCCGCCGCTCGTACTCCGGGAAGCCGGGCGCGGCGCCCTGGCCGCGGGTCATCGGCCGTTCGGCCAACGGTCGCCCGGCGATGATCCACGCGATCGAGCCCGCCAGCGGGAAGAACAGCACGATCAGCAGCCACCACGACTTCGCGAGGTTGCGCACGCTGTCCTCACGCGAGGTGATGACCTCGACCAGGCAGTACAGCCAGAGCAGGCCGACGAGGGCGAAGGGCAGGAAACGCATGGCGGGATCATGCCCTTCGCGTCGGCCCGCTGTCCCGAAATCCGCGCCCCCTCCGCACTGTCGACCGACGTGGGGACGCCGAGCGACGGAGCGGAGGGAGCGAGGAACGAGCGACCGGAGCGGAGGAATCGGCGTTCCCACGCGTCGACCGGCTGGCCGCCGGGCGAGCGCAACCACCTACGGCGGCCAACTGCGCGCTCGGGCCATCGAACTCAGTAGCTCTTGGGGAGACCCAGCGAGTGCATCGCCACGAAGTTCAGGATCATCTCCCGACTGACCGGCGCGATCCGGCCCAGCCGCGCGGCGACGAGCATGTTGCCGAGCCCGTACTCCTGCGTCAGGCCGTTGCCGCCGTGGGTGTGCACGGCGACGTCGGTGGCGTTGCAGGCGACCTCCCCGCCGGCGTACTTGGCCATGTTGGCGTACTCGCCGGCGGTGAAGTCGTCGCCGGCGTCGTACAGCGCGGCGGCCTTCTGCCAGAGCAGGCGGGCCTGCTCGAGCTCGATCTTCACCTTGGCGAGCGGGTGCGCGATGCCCTGGTGGGCGCCGATGGGCTGGTCCTTCCAGACCGAGCGCTCCTTCGCGTAGGCGACCGCCTTGTCGAGGGCGAAGCGCGCCAGGCCGCACGACATCGCGCCGCCCATGATCCGCTCGGGGTTGAGGCCGGCGAAGAGCTGCCACAGGCCGCCGTCCTCGTCGCCGACGAGCGCGTCGACCGGGACCCGCACGTCGTCGAGGAAGAGCGTGAACTGCTTCTCCGGCGCCTGCCACGACATCGGGATGGGCTGCTTGGTGAAGCCCGCCGCGTCGGTGGGTACGACGAACAGCGCCGGCTTCAGCTTGCCGGTCTTGGCGTCCTCGGTGCGCGACACGATGAGCACCGAGTGCGCCTCGTCGACGCCGGAGATGAACGTCTTCTGGCCCTTGAGCACCCACTCGTCGCCGTCGCGGGTCGCGGTGGTGGTGATCTGGTGGGAGTTCGAGCCGGCGTCGGCCTCGGTGATGCCGAATGCCATCAGGTGGGTGCCGTCGGCGATCGACGGGAGCCAGCGCTGCTTCTGCTCCTCGGTGCCGCAGCGGGCGATGATCGAGCCGCAGATCGCCGGCGAGACCACCATCATCAGCAGCGGCGCACCGGCCGCAGCCGACTCCTCGAGCACCGCGGCCAGGTCGGACATGCCGCCGCCCCCGCCGCCGTACTGCTCGGGGATGTTGACGCCGAGGAAGCCGTTCTGGCCCATCTCGAGCCACATCTCGGTCATCTTGCCGCCCTCGCGGGCCTGCTTCTCGACGTACTCGCGGCCGTACTTGCCGGCCAGCTTCTTGACCGCCTCGCGCAGCGCGACGCGCTCCTCGGGCTCGGTGAACATGGTCTGCGTCATGCCGTTGCCTCTTCCTCTCCGGACTCCGCCGGCTCCACGATGGCGAGCACGACGCCCGCCTCGACCTGCTGACCGGCGCTCGCCGACAGCTCGGTGACGGTGCCCGCATAGGGCGCCGCGATGGTGTGCTGCATCTTCATGGCCTCCATCACGAGGATGGCCTGCCCTTCCTGTACGACGTCGCCGACCGCCGCCCGCACCGCGATCACGCTGCCCGGCATCGGCGCGAGCAGGGAGCCGGCGGCGACCTGCGTCGACGGGTCGACGAAGCGCGGCACGATCCGGAGGGTGGCGCCACCCCGCGGCCCGTCCACGAGCACGGCGGACTCCAGGACGCGGACGTCGTAGCGGCGGGTGACCCCGTCGACGTCGACGAGGACCTCGGACGGCGACGCCGCCACGACGGCCAGGTCGTCACGGTCGGCGTCGCGGTAGCCGTCGCGGCCGCCGTACCAGCGGACCTCGAGCTCCTCGCCGCCCAGCCCGAGCCTGGTCGTGCGCGGACCGGCGTCGACGTTGCGGAAGCCGGCCGGGATCCGGGACTGCACCTTCGCGCCCCGGCGGCGGTGCTCGGCGAGCGCGACCGCACCCACGAAGGGCAGCAGGTCGTCGGCTGCCGACGGCGCCAGCGTGTCCGGGTGGTCGCCGTAGAAGGACGTGGCCACGCCGGTGACGTCGAGGAACGCCGGGTGCCGCAGCGACGCGACGAGCTGGTCGCGGTTGGTGGTGAGGCCGTGGATCCGGGCCCTCTCCAGGGTCCTGGCCAGCGCGCGCGCCGCCTGCTCGCGGGTCGGCGCCCAGGCGATCACCTTCGACAGCATCGCGTCGTAGAAGGTGCCGACCTCGTCGCCGGACTCGAAGCCGGTGTCGAGCCGGATGCCGAAGCCGTCGAGCGCGAACGCGTCGTCGTGCTCGAGCTCCAGCTCCAGCAGGCGGCCGGTCTGCGGGGCGTAGTCCGCCGCGGGGTCCTCGGCGTAGAGGCGGACCTCGATCGCGTGGCCCTCCGGTTGCGGGTCGATCGCCGGGAGGTCACGCCCCTCGGCGACCGCGACCTGCAGCTCGACCAGGTCGACGCCGTACACCTGCTCGGTGACGGGGTGCTCGACCTGGAGGCGGGTGTTCATCTCCAGGAAGTAGAAGCGCTGGGTGTCGGCGTCGTAGAGGAACTCCACCGTGCCGGCGCCGCGGTAGTCGATCGCCTCGGCGGCCTTGCGGGCGGCGTCGTGCAGCGCGCTCGCGACCTCCTCGCTCAGACCGGGGGCGGGCGCCTCCTCGACGACCTTCTGGTGACGGCGCTGCAGCGAGCAGTCGCGCTCGCCGAGCACCAGCACCCCGCCCCTGCCGTCGCCGACGACCTGGACCTCGACGTGGCGGCCGCGCTCGACGTACGGCTCGACGAAGACGGTGCCGTCGCCGAACGCGGACTCCGCCTCGGCCGACGCCTTCTCCACCTCGCCGGGCAGGTCGGCCAGCGTGCGGACGACGCGCATGCCGCGGCCACCGCCGCCCGCGGACGCCTTGACCAGCAGCGGCAGGTCGTCCTCGGTCGCGGTCTCCACCGACAGGTTGCCGAGCACCGGGACCCCGGCGGCCTCCATCAGCTTCTTGGACTCGATCTTCGAGCCCATCCGGTCGATGGAGTCGGGGTCGGGACCGATCCAGGTCAGGCCGGCGTCGGCGACCTGGCGGGCGAACGCGGCGTTCTCGGAGAGGAAGCCGTAGCCGGGGTGGATCGCGTCCGCGCCGGACTTCCTCGCCGCGGCGATGACCAGGTCACCACGGAGGTAGGTCTCGGCCGGCGTGTTCCCCGGCAGGCGTACGGCGGCGTCCGCCTCGCGCACGAACGGCAGACCGGCGTCGGCGTCGGAGTGCACGGCCACGGTCTCGATGCCGAGGCGGCGGGCGGTGCGGAAGACGCGGCGGGCGATCTCGCCGCGGTTGGCCACAAGGATTCGAGTGATCATGAGCTCGCCTTCACATCCGGAAGACGCCGAAGTTCATGGCGCCCTCGATCGGCTGGTTGTCGATGACGGACAGGCAGATGCCCAGGACCGTCCGGGTGTCGCGCGGGTCGATGACGCCGTCGTCGTAGACCATCCCCGAGAGGACGTAGGGCAGCGACTGCTCCTCGATCTGCTGCTCGACCATCTCCTTGATGCCCGCAAAGCCCTCGGCGTCGAAGGGCTGGCCCTTCTTCTCCGCGGACTCGCGGGCGACGATCTCGAGCACGCCGGCGAGCTGGGCGGGGCCCATGACCGACGACTTCGCCGACGGCCAGGTGAAGAGGAAGCGCGGGTCGTAGGCGCGGCCGTTCATGCCGT
>DATLIG010000011.1:0-5437 GCA_035539555.1 Nocardioides sp.
TCCCCGGTCGTGTCGGAGCCCGACAAGCCAGAGCCGAAGAAGAAGTCCGAGAGCGCCCAGCAGCTGGCCGCCGCCGAGGAGGCCGCCCAGGCCCGCTTCGAGAAGGCGATGAACGAGCTACGCGAGGGCGCGTACCGGTTCTCGTCGAAGGTCCGCGGCCAGACCGAGATCGTCCTCGACGAGCTGATCGACCCCGACGGCGAGGTGGTCGACGCCATCGCCGACGTCGAGGGCGACCAGGGCGCGATCGCGCTGGCGGTCCCGGTCGAGCTGATCACCTTCGACACCTGGCTGTTCGGCCAGATCGGCGACAAGGACGAGCTCGACCTCAAGGACGAGTCGCACTGGGAGATCTGGTTCAACTTCGGCTCGTGGATCGGCGAGACCCTGCGCCGGCGCCACGGCGGCCACTGGATCCTGTTCGGCGACGATCCCCACACCTGGCGGATCGGGTTCTCGAAGATCTTCCTCGAGATCGCGCCGTTCATGTTCGCCGAGCAGCTGCTGCGCATGGGCTCGGGCGCGATCCGGCGCATGGTCACCGAGATCGAGAAGATCCGCGAGCAGCACGACCAGGCCCGCGAGAAGGACAAGGGGCAGTCGCTCGATCGCTTCCTCGCCCAGCACTACCTGCGGCTGCACACCGTGCCGCTCGGCCAGTGGCTGTCGATGGACTTCGCGACCCTCGGCCAGCTGTGGGCCAAGGAGCCGACGTCCAAGCTGATCGAGGCGATCAAGGAGGCCGGGCCGCGGCTGGGGCCGCAGAACCAGGTCATCGTCGAGCGGGTCACCGAGGCGCTGTCGCGGGCCGACCAGGCCAAGCCGGTCGCCGAGCAGACCACCGATCGCGGCCTGTTCGAGGCGGTCGCCCAGATCGTCAGCCTGCGCCGCGCCACCGCGCCGCTGGCCATCGACATCCTCGAGCGGGTGGTGGTGCCGGCGATGCACGTCGGCGTGCCCGAGACCTTCCCGCCGCTCGACGAGGACGACCTGTCGAACCTGCGCAAGGGCATCGAGCTGTTCGTGTTCTTCGTCGAGGTCATCCCCCACCAGCACCAGGCCGACGACGAGGGCTTCCTGGGGTCGATCCCGCACGACCACCTGTCGACCCCGTACGGCGACCGCAACATGCTCGAGGTCGGCAAGGGCGACTGGGTCGTGGTCGACCCGGGGTACTTCGTCCCGATGCTGAAGGACCTCGATCCTCAGAAGCTGCTCGACAAGTACGACGACTTCGTCAAGTACGTGGGATCGCAGCCGGACGCCCCCCGCCGCCGCGACGACGGCCGCATGCTGGCCGAGACCGTGGTCCGCGCCATCGCCGACTTCAAGGCCTGCGTCGGCACCGCGCTGACCAACAAGGATGCCCTGATCTTTCGCATCCTTCCGCCCCCGGGATAAGCGAGCCGAGCGGAGCGAGGCGAGCGTTTGAAAGTGCCTCTGAAAGTCTCTGCTCTGGTTGGCTGAGCTCGCAAGCCCTTCCAGGTACTGGCCCTTCCCCTCGGCACGGGTCGGGTAGGGGGTGGAGCGTCCGCGGTCCGGACAGAATCGTCCGGACTACGGACGGCTGCCTACATGCTTGAGCGATGCTCAAGGGTGGGCGTCAACCCGTTAACTGCGTGTTGACGCGAGATGAACATCGGTGAGCATTCCTTTTCCTTGACACGGTGCGTCCAGCGCGTAGTGTTGAGTCCGTGATGCGTCTCGACGAGTCCTGCGAGGTCGCCACGGTCCTTCGGACCGGCGCCGCGGGTGTCGAGAAGGTCGACGGCATCGTCGGTGGCCTGATTATTGGCGAGATCGTGCTGCTGCCCGTCGTGCTGCTGATTGCGACCCGGTGCGGGCCGCCGACCTGAGACGGAACTCCGAATCAGAGCTTGGCCCCCGCACCGGAAGGTAGCGGGGGTTTTCGTTTTCCCACCCGAGAGGACCATGCGCAGCGATGCCCTGAAGCGAGACCCGAGCCGAGCCCCGGCGCGCGCGATGTTGAAGGCGACCGGCCTGCGCGACGCCGACCTCGAGAAACCGCTCGTCGCCGTCGTGAACACGTGGACCGAGGTGATGCCGTGCAACCTGCACCTGCGCGCCCTCGCCGACGACGTGAAGCGGGGCGTGCGGGCCGCGGGCGGGACCCCGATCGAGTGGAACACGATCTCGGTGTCCGACGGCGTGACGATGGGGACCGAGGGCATGCGCGCCAGCCTGGTGTCGCGCGAGCTGATCGCCGACTCGGTCGAGCTGGTGTGCCTCGGCCACCTGGTCGACGCGGTCGTGTGCCTGGTCGGCTGCGACAAGACCATCCCGGCCGCGGCGATGGCGCTGGCCCGCCTCGACCTGCCCGGCATCATCCTCTACGGCGGGCCGATCGCGCCCGGCCGATTCAAGGAGAAGGACGTCACCATCCAGGACGTCTTCGAGGCGGTCGGCGCCCACGCCGCCGGCAAGATGACCCTGGCCGACCTGCGCGCCCTCGAGGACAAGGCCTGCCCGGGCGCCGGCGCCTGCGGCGGCCAGTTCACCGCCAACACCATGGCGACCGCGGTGACCGTGATGGGCCTCGGGCCGATGGGCGTCGCCGAGATCCCGGCCACCGCGCCCGAGCGCACCGACGCCGCGGTCGCGGTCGGCAAGCAGGTCATGCAGCTGCTCGCCGACGGCGGCAACGCTCGCAAGTTCATCACCCGCGCCTCGCTCGAGAACGCGATCACCGCGGTCGCCGCCTCGGGCGGCTCGACCAACGCGGTGCTGCACCTGCTGGCCATCGCCCGCGAGGCCGGCGTGCCGCTCGACATCGACGACTTCGATCGGCTGTCGGCGCGCACGCCGACCATCGCCGACCTCAAGCCGGGCGGGCGGTTCACCGCGGTCGACTTCCACAAGGCCGGCGGCATGGCCGTGCTGTGCGACCGCCTGTTCGCCGCCGGCCTGCTCGTCGACACCCCGACGGTCACCGGCAAGAGCCTGCGCGAGGAGACCCAGGCCGCCCGCGAGACCCCGGGCCAGCAGGTCATCACCACGCTCGACAAGCCGAAGTCGGCGACCGGTGGCCTCGCCATCCTGCGCGGCAACCTCGCCCCCGAGGGCTGCGTCATCAAGCTGTCGGGCCACGCCCGCACCGGCCACACCGGGCCGGCCCGGGTGTTCGACAGCGAGGAGGACGCGTTCGCCGCGGTCGCGGCCGGCGCCATCAAGGCCGGCGACGTGGTCGTGATCCGCTTCGAGGGCCCGTCGGGCGGCCCGGGCATGCGCGAGATGCTCGCGGTCACCGCCGCGCTGGTCGGGCAGGGGCTGGGTGCCAACGACGTCGCCCTGCTCACCGACGGCCGCTTCTCGGGCGCGACGTTCGGCTTCATGATCGGCCACGTCTCGCCCGAGGCGGCGCTGGGTGGGCCGATCGCCCGCATCCGCGAGGGCGATCGCGTCGTCATCGACGTCGCCACCCGCCGTCTCGACGTCGAGGCCGACCTCGACGCCCGGCCGAACGCCCCGGCGCCGCGACCGCGGCCGCGCGGGGTGCTCGGTAAGTACGCCGCCACCGTGCGCTCGGCCTCCGAGGGCGCGGTGACGTTCCCGCCCGACCCGACCGACCCGAGCACTCCGGGTCCGACTTCGAGCCAAGCGAAGACCCCATGACTCCAGCGTCCGCCAGCGCAGCCACCCCTTCTCCTCAACCTCTGCGCCGGACGGGCGCCGAGATCATCTGGGAGGTCCTCGAGCAAGAGGGCGTCGAGGTCGTGTTCGGCTACCCGGGCGGCGCGATCATGCCCGCATATGACGCGCTGCCGAAGTACCGCGTCCGCCACGTCCTGGTCCGCCACGAGCAGGGCGCGGCCCACATGGCCGACGGCTACGCGCGCGCGTCGGGCAAGGTCGGGGTCGCCGTCGCCACCTCCGGCCCGGGCGCGACCAACCTGGTCACCGGCATCGCCACCGCGATGCTCGACAGCGTCCCGGTCGTGTTCATCACCGGCCAGGTGTCGTCGCACCTCATCGGCACCGACGCGTTCCAGGAGACCGACGTCACCGGCGTGACCCTGCCGATCACCAAGCACAACTGGCTGGTCACCCGCGCCGAGGACGTCGGCCCGACCCTGCGCGAGGCGTTCCACGTCGCCCGCAGCGGCCGGCCCGGGCCGGTGCTGGTCGACATCACCAAGGACGCCCAGCAGGGCAGCTGCAGCTTCGATCCCGACGACCGCTCGTTCGCGCGCACGCCGCACGGCCGGCCGCCGCGGGCGACCTCGCTCGACGCGCTCGAGCGGGCGGCGGTGCTGATCGACGGCGCCGAGCGCCCGGTCATCCTCGCCGGTCACGGCATCGTCCAGGCCGGCGCCAGCGCCGAGCTGCTCGCGTTCGTCGAGAAGACCGGCATCCCGGTGGCGTGCACCCTGCTCGGCCTGGGCGGCTTCCCGGCCACCCACCCGCGCGCGCTCGGCATGATGGGCATGCACGGCGAGGCGTGGGTCAACCGGGCGATCCAGGAGGCCGACCTCCTGATCGCGCTCGGCATGCGCTTCGACGACCGCGTCACCGGCAACCTCAAGACCTACGCCCGCCGCGCCCGCAAGATCCACGTCGACCTCGACCCGTCGGAGCTGGGCAAGAACGTCCCGGCCGACGTCGGCATCGTCGACGACGTGAAGCACTTCCTGCAGACGATCACGCCGCGGGTGCGGGCGTCGGATCGCGCGCCGTGGCTGGCCCGCATCGACACCGAGAAGGGCGACGTCGCGGTCCGCGACATCCAGTCGCTCCCCGACGGCGGCAAGCTGTACGCCGCCCATGTCATCCACGACCTGTGGCGGCTGACCGACGGCAAGGCCCTGGTGGTCACCGACGTCGGCCAGCACCAGATGTGGGAGGCGCAGTACTACAAGCACGACCACGCCCGCGGCCTGGTCACCTCGGGTGGCCTCGGCACCATGGGCTTCGCCCTGCCGGCGGCGATCGGCGCCCGCATGGCCCGGCCCGACAGCGAGGTGTGGGTGGTCGCCGGCGACGGCGGCTTCCAGATGACCGCGTGCGAGCTGTCGACCTGCGCCCAGGACGGCGTGAAGGTCAACGTCGCGATCATCAACAACGGCTACCTCGGCATGGTCCGCCAGTGGCAGGAGATGTTCTACGGCGGCCGCTACGTGGCGACGCCGATGCGCAGCCCCGACTTCGTCAAGCTGGCCGAGGCCCACGGCCTGACCGGCCTGCGGGTGACCAAGCGGTCCGAGGTCGCCGCCGCGGTCGAGGCCGCGCGCCGCGATCCCGGCACCGTGGTGATCGACTTCCGCGTCGAGCAGGAGGACTCGGTCTACCCGATGGTGCCGACCGGCGCCGACCTCCACGACATGATCCGCCGCCCGGTCGGGTCGACGCCGCCGCCCGGCGGCTCGCCGCTGGCCGAGACCGGCGCCGACCCCGACGACCAGGAGCTGCCCAAGTGACC
>DATLIG010000012.1:0-3741 GCA_035539555.1 Nocardioides sp.
TCGGCGACGGTCTTGGCGGAGCCGTGCTCGGAGCCGGCCATGCGGGAGATGGTCTCCTCCATGAGCGTGCCGCCGAGGTCGTTGGCGCCGGCGTTGAGCATGGCGCGGGTGCCGTCGATGCCGAGCTTCACCCACGAGGTCTGGATGTTGTCGATGCGGCCGTGGAGCAGGATCCGGGCCATGGCGTGGACGGCGAGGTTGTCGCGCAGGGTCGGGCCGGGGCGGGCGACGCCGGCGAGGTAGATCGGCGCGGAGGTGTGCACGAACGGGAGCGGGACGAACTCGGTGAACCCGCTGCTGCCGTTCTCGCGGGCGGTGTCCTGCACGCCCTTGAGGACGCCCAGGTGGCCGACCCAGTGGCGGGGGTTGTCGACGTGGCCGTACATCATCGTGCTCGTCGTCGGGAGACCGATGCGGTGGGCGGTGGAGACGATCTCGATCCAGGTGCGGGCGGGGAGCTTGCCCTTGGTGAGGACCCAGCGGACCTCGTCGTCGAGGATCTCCGCGGCCGTGCCGGGCAGCGACCCGAGGCCGGCCTCGCGGGCCTTGATGAGGAAGTCCTCGATGGACAGGCCGGTGCGGGCGGTGCCGTTGACGACCTCCATGGGGGAGAAGGCGTGGACGTGCATGTCGGGCACGCGCTTCTTCACCGCGGCGGCGATGTCGAAGTACGCGGTCGCCGGCAGCTCGGGGTCGATGCCGCCCTGCATGCAGACCTCGGTCGCGCCGAGGTCCCAGGCCTCCTGGGCGCGGTCGGCGACCTCGTCGTAGGACAGGGAGTAGGCGTCGGCGTCGGTCTTGCGTTGCGCGAACGCGCAGAAGCGGCAGCCGACGTAGCAGACGTTGGTGAAGTTGATGTTCCGGTTGACGACGTAGGTCACGTCGTCGCCGACGACCTGCCGGCGGAGGTCGTCGGCCAGGCGTACGACGGAGCGGAGCAGGTCGCCCTCGGCCGTCATCAGCGTCAGCGCGTGCTCGTCGGACAGCGTGCCGGGATCGGCCTCCGCTGCCCGGAGGGCGGCGCCGCCTTCGGCGTGCAGGACCGCGGGAGTACCGGTGACGGCGGCTGCCGCGCCCACGGACTCCCAGTCGCCGTACACGGAGGCGAAGTCGCTGCGCCGGTCCTCGGACCGGCCCTCGGTGTCGACCGCGGCGAAGAGGTCGGTGCGGCCCGCCGACTCGAGGACGACGTCCGGCTCCTGCCAGGGCAGCCCGGTCGGGCGGACCTCGGGGATCGCGAGCCCAGCCATCGGTCCGTCGGCCACGGCGAGGGCGGCCACGTGGGCGTGCAGTCGAGGGTCGATCCAGGCCTGGCCGTCGCGGAGCGAGCCGACGACGTACTCGGGGTGGACGGTGAGGCGCGCCTTCAGCTCGAAGCCGCAGGTGGCGGTGATCGAGCGGAGCCGGTCGAGGGAGGGCCACGGGCGTTCGGGGTTGACGTGGTCCGGGGTGAGCGGGGAGACGCCGCCCCAGTCGTCGACGCCGGCGTCGAGCAGCGCGCGGCACTCCTCGAGGTCGACGAGGTTGGGGGGTGCCTGGATGCGGGCCTTGGGCCCGAGCACGATCCGGGTGACCGCGATCGCGGCACGGTACTCGGCGAGGTCGAGGTCGTCGACGTGGCGCATCGCGGTGTCGGGCTTGGCCCGGAAGTTCTGGACGATGACCTCCTGCACGGCGCCGTAGGCGCGCAGGTTCGCCCGGAGCGCGAAGATCGTCTCCGCGCGCTCGGTCAGGGTCTCGCCGATCCCGACCAGCAGCCCGGTGGTGAACGGGATGCCGTGGCGGCCGGCGTCCTCGAGGACGCGGAGCCGGACCTCGGGGTCCTTGTCGGGGGACCCGTGGTGGGCCTCGCCCTTGGTCTCGTACAGGCGCCGTGAGGTGGTCTCGAGCATCATCCCCATCGAGGGGGAGACCGGCTTGAGCCGGTTGAGCTCCTCCCACGACATCACGCCGGGGTTGAGGTGGGGCAGCAGCCCGGTCTCCTCCAGCACCCGGATCGCCATCGCCCGGATGTAGGCCAGGGTCGAGTCGTAGCCCTGCTCGTCGAGCCACGCCTGGGCCTCGGGCCAACGCTCCTCGGGCCGGTCGCCCAACGTGAACAGCGCCTCGAGGCAACCCAGCTCGGCGCCCTTGCGGGCGATGTCGAGGATCTCGTCGGGCGAGAGGTACGGCGCCCGGCCCTCGCGTGCGGCTTGGGCCGGCGTCTCCACGAACGTGCAGTAGTGGCACCGGTCGCGGCACAGCTTGGTGATCGGGATGAACACCTTGGGGGAGTAGGTCACCACCCCCGGCCGGCCGGCGGCGACCAGGCCCGCGTCGCGCACCTTCGCGGCCGCGGCGCTCAGCCGGTCGAGCTCGTCACCGGTCGCGGCGAGGAGCGCCTCGGCCTCGGCGGGATCGAGGGCGGCACCACGCTCCGCACGAGCCAGTGCGCGGCGGATCTGTTGGGGGGTCGGGCCTTCGGTCATGACGGACTCAGGCTACCTGCTGGGCCCCCACAATAGAACGTGTTCCACTTCACCGCGGACGACCTCGGGCCGGCGCGCGGGTCAGTTGGGCAGCTTGGTCTTCAGGTTGCCGACCCGCGCGACGAAGCTGCCGCGATAGGACCCGGGGAAGCTCCACGTGACCAGGGTGCCCCGGCCGCCGGCGTCGACCGACACCGTGTCGGAACAGCTGCCGCTCACCGCGTTGCAGTCGCCACCGTTGCTCGTGTAGCTGGCGGTGATGCTCGAGAAGTCCTTGAAGCCCTCGTAGTGCAGGACGTAGGAGTAGCAGCCCGGCTCGATCGTGCAGCGGGCCTTCTTCTTCCACCAGATCCGCTTCGGCTTCGCCGTGCCGCAGAACTGCTCCTCGGCCTCGGCCGTCGAGCCCCACGGGTACGTCGTCACGGCCTGCGCGTCGACACAGCCGCGCTGCCCGCCCTCCTCGGTCGGGACCGAGACGGAGGAGCCGGTGAGCTCGGTCCAGCTGCCCGGACCGCCGGTGTTGATGGTGACGTCGCCCTCGGCAGCGGTGTCGGCGAAGGTGAACTTCACCGAGCGGTAGCCGGCCGCCGGCGTCGCCTCGGGGGCCGGTGGAGTCTTCAGGTAGCAGGCGTCGAGCTTCTCGACAGCCGCCGCGCGGTCCTCCTCGGCGCTGTCCGTGCCGTCGCTGAGGGCGAGCGTGTCCTGGGCGAACCAGGCGGCCATCGTCGTCGTACCGATGTCGTCGAGGCAGCCGGTGTCGTCCAGCTTCCACTCGGCGCCGACCTGCTTGGCCCAGTCGCCGGTGCAGCCGAGGAGGCTCTCGTAGTAGGCGTTCGCGTCGTCGCGGCGCCACTCGCCGGAGTAGCTCCAGTCGTCGCCGCTGCGCTTGACGAGGCCGCGCTCCTCGAGCTCGCTCGAGCGGTGCTCGTGCACCAGCTCGTCGACGGCGCAGTCGACGTCACCGTTGCTCGCCCAGGCGGGCTTCTCGACGCCGTCGGTGATCGCCTTCGCGGCGTCCTTGTCGGCCGCGCTCAGGGGCCCGATCCCGAACCGGCCGGTGAAGTAGAGGAACCCGGCCACGCCGAGGCCGATGACCAGCGCCAGTGCGACGATCGAGCCGACGATCAGCCCGACCCGGCTCTTGCGGGGCGGGGGACCGCCGAAGCCGCCGCCGTGGCCGCCGGGACCGCCCGGACCACCGGGACCACCGAAGCCCGGAGGAGGCCCGTACGGCGGGAAGCCGCCGCCTGCGGGCGGGGGACCGGCTGGGGGT
>DATLIG010000013.1:0-14078 GCA_035539555.1 Nocardioides sp.
CGGCCGTTGAACGTCCCGACCGACGAGGTCGACGACGCCTTGAGGCCCTTGGCGTTCTCGAAGTTGTTGTTGTCGAAGCTGTCCAGGCTGTCGATGACGACCTCGTCCTCGCGGAGCAGCTCCTTCGCGTCGAGGATCCGCTGCTGGGCGGCCTCGGAGTCCTTGGTCTCGTAGCTGAAGTAGAGGCCGTAGCGCTCGTCGTGGCGCCGGTAGTGCGGCGTGAAGACGAGTCCGTCGCCGTCGACGGTGTTGCGCAGCTCGAAGCGGACCTGGCCGTCGACGGAGTCCGCGACCCGCACCAGGTTGTCGGCGACGTCGGCCTTCCAGTCGGCAACCGAGTCGGCGTCGACGGTGATGATCTGCTGCGCGGCGGTGTCGAGCGTCGGCACCCGGACGAGGATCCCGACCGGGTTGTACTTGTCGAGGTCCTTGGTGCCGAGGCCCGCGCTGAGGACGGTGGGGCCGTACTTGAAGGCGAAGAAGTCCGCATTGTCGGGGGTCTCGACGACCTCGACCTTCATGGGCAGCCGGTAGGTGATCACGTCGCCGGCGGCCAGACCGGTCAGCACGACGTACCCGTCGTCGACCGTCGGCTCGGCGCCGGCCCCGTTGATCTCCAAGGACGGTGCGCCGTCCACCCAGTCCGGGACGCGCAGCCGGAGCTCGGCATCCGCCGCCACGGTGCCTCCGTCGGCGGCGGCGACCCGGAAGGTGACGGTGTCGCTCGTCGGCAGGTCGGCCTCCTGGGTGACCGCGAGGTTGGTGTCGTCGTCCTCGAAGCGCGAGCTGAAGAACATGTTGACCCAGACACTGCCGGCGCCGGTGAAGTAGATCGAGTCGCCGAGCTTGGAGAAGTTCTCCATCCCGGTTCCGGTGCAGCACCAGAACAGCGTGTACGGCAGCGAGTACAGCTTGTAGTAGCCGGGCGCCATCGCCTGGAAGTACGTCGTCATGCCCGTGTCCGGGTTCTGCGAGGACACGATGTGGTTGAGGAAGGTGTTCTCGTAGTAGTCGGCGTACTTCACGTCCTGGGTGAGCTTGAACAGCTCGCGCGACAGCTTGAGCATGTTGTACTCGTTGCAGGTCTCGCTGGTCTCGGCGTTGCCGGTGGTGCCCTTCTGGGTCGCGAACTCGTAGAGCGACTCGGGGTCGTGGAAGTGCTCGGCCTGGCTGTTGGAACCCGTCGCGTAGGTGTGGTCGTCGACGACGATCTGCCAGAAGTTCTGCGCGGCCTGGAGGTACATCGGCAGCTCGGCCTTCTCCGCGTCGCTCAGCTGCGCGTGGAGCTCGGGGTCCTGCGTGAGGACGGTGTAGCGGCGCAGGGCCCCGATCAGCTTGGGGATCGTGGTGTTGGCGTGCTTGCCGGACAGCACGTCCTGACCGTTGGCGAGCTGACGGAAGAGCGTGACCTCGTCGAAGGCCTCGGCCGCCCGCTTGAAGTGGGGGTTGCCGCCGCTGCGGGCGTAGAGCTCGTAGAGGGCGTCGTTCATGCCGCCGTACTCGGTTCGGAGCATGACGCTGGTGTCGCTCAGCGTCGAGACCCGGCCGTAGAGGTACTCGCCGAAGCCCTCGGCGATCTGCAGCGCCTGGTCGCCGGTCGCGCCGCCGACGTACTTGTCGATGTCGAGCAGGCCGGCGAGGACCTTGTGGAGGTTGTAGTACGGCACGATCACGGCGTCGTCGGACGAGCCACGGCCCTCGACCGCGTCGAGGGCGGTCGTGCGGAACGGCCCGAGGTAGCCGGCCTTCGCGGTGCCTGCGTACGACGCCTGCACCTCGGCCAGCCCGGCGACGGCCTGCTCGACCTCGGCGCGGAGGGCGGCCTTCGTGTCGGCGTCGGTCGCGGAGGCCCACGACATCGCGAGCGCGGACATGTAGTGCCCGAAGGCGTGGCCGCGGAAGTTGCCGCTGCTGCTGCCGTCCTCCCAGCCGCCGTACCCACTGGCCGTGGGCGGGGTCAGCCCGGCGGTCTTGTAGAACCAGAAGAGGAACTTCCCGGAGTCCAGGCTGGTGAGGTACTCCTGCTCCTTGGCGGCCGCGTTGTTCAGGTACGCGTCGTCGACATGGACGTCCACGACACCGCTGTCCTCGAGCACCTCCCGCGGAGCCGGGACAGTGACCGTGAAGGTACGGACCACCGGCTCGCCGTCGGCGAAGGCGACCGTCGCGGTCAGGGTGACCTCCTCGTCGCCCGCGCCGGCGTCGGGCTGGGTGACCTCGCCGGCCGGGCTGATCACGTCGGGGTTGCTGGACTCCCAGCCGATGCTCGCGCCGTTGGCGGCCTCGGTCGGCAGCGCAAGTCCGACGGTGGCGCTCTCCGGCACGTTGATGTCGTCGGCCGCGGCCTGGGCGAGCGCGGTCTTGTCGAGGCTGCCGCCGCCCTGCTCGTAGAGCGTGACGACGTCACTGGTGGACGCGACGCCGGCGTAGAGGCCGTACTGGTCGAGCGCGCTGGCCAGGAAGGCGCCGTTGTACTGCGGGCCGTTGAAGCCGATCGTCTTCGGCAGCGCGTCGCTGCCCGTGATGACGCCGGTCGACGCCCCACCGGCCGGCTGGGCGACCTGGGAGGCCACCTTGACGCCATTGCGGTAGAACCGGGCGGTCTTGCTCGCGCTGTCGTAGGAGACGACGACGTGGGTCCACTGGCCGGCCGGGAAGAAGGCGGCGCGGTCGGTCGACGCGACCCGCAGCTTGTAGGGCTGGGCGCCACCCGGCCCGACGGACAGCGCGAGCGGCGAGCTGTTGCCCTCCGACGAGAGGTACCAGCCGTCGGAGTTGTAGGCCTGCTTGTTCCAGGTGATGACCTGCTCGCCGGCCATGGTCACCGACGGCTTCAACCAGAACGACAACGTCAGTGCGGACGGTTGCAGCGCGACGTCGGTACCCAGGTCGAGGTAGGTGCCGCTCGCCAGCTGCAGCGCCTTGGTGCCGCTGGTGACGCCGTCGACGAAGGAGTACGACGGCTCGCCCCCGCCCGCCTTGACCGCCGTGACCGGCTGGGCGGCGCCGCTGGTGTCGGCCAGGTCGTCCTCGAAGGCCAGCAGCAGCGCGGGGTCGTCGAGGACGCTCGCGGCCTGCGCCGGCGGCGTGGGCAGGGCGAACCCGGCGATGAGGATCAGCAGGGCGACGGCGGCGCCGGGGAGGCGGCGTACGGCCGGGACGGTCGAGGACATGGGCACTCCACGGCTCGGGGGGTGATGACCGTCACAGTATTGTTAGCGCTAACATTCCTCGTCAAGAGCTTGCGCAGAACTCCCTGAGCTTCCCGCGAAGAAGGGCCCGCGTGCGCGATGTGAACGCTCACGCAGGCCCGACACCCAACAGGTCAGCGCTGTCCGATCCGGTGGATCCAGAGCGCGTTGGTCGAGCCGGGGACGCCGGGCGGACTGCCGGCCACGATGACGACGAGGTCGCCCTCGAGGACCCGCCCGGTGCGCAGCAGCTCGTGGTCGACCTGGGTGACCATGTCGTCGGTGTCGAGCGGAGGCGCGGTCAGGTAGGTCTCGACGCCCCAGCTCAGCGCGAGCTGGGCCCGCACCTTCGGGTCGGGCGTGAAGGCGAGGACGGGGATCCGGCTGCGCAGCCGGGCCACGCGACGGGCCGAGTCACCCGACTGCGTGAACGCCACGACGTAGGACGCACCGGTGCGCTCGGCCACCTCCTCGGCGGCCTTGGTGATCACGCCACCGCGGGTGTGCGGGTCGAACTCGATCCGGTCGAACCGGCCGAACTGCTGGTCATCGAGGGCGGAGCGCTCGGTGGACGCGACGATCCGCGCCATCGTCTCGACCGTCGTGATCGGGTGCGCCCCGACACTGGTCTCCCCCGACAGCATCACCGCGTCGGCACCGTCCAGGATCGCATTGGCGACGTCGCTGGTCTCGGCCCGCGTCGGCGCGGGGTTGGTGATCATCGACTCCAGCATCTGGGTCGCCACGATCACCGGGCGCGCGTTGCGGCGGGCCGCGACGATGACCTGCTTCTGCAGGAACGGGACCTCCTCGAGCGGGCACTCCACGCCGAGGTCGCCGCGGGCGACCATCACGCCGTCGAACGCGCGCACGATCTCGTCGAGGTTCTCGATGGCCTGCGGCTTCTCGATCTTCGCGATCACCGGGACCCGGATGCCCTCCTCGGCCATGATCGCGCGCACGTCGGCGGCGTCGGAGGCGTTGCGGACGAAGCTGAGCGCGACCACGTCGACACCCAGGTGCAGCGCGAACCGCAGGTCGGCGGCGTCCTTCTCCGACAGCGCCGGCACCGAGACCGCGACACCGGGCAGGTTGATGCCCTTGTTGTCGCTCACCGGCCCCCCGACGAGGACCTCGGTCACGACGTCGGTCTCGCTGACCTCGACCACGCGCAGCCGGATCTTGCCGTCGTCGATCAGGATCGGGTCACCGGGGCGCACGTCGCCCGGCAGGCCGTCGTACGACGTCGCGCAGATCTCGCCGTTGCCCTGGACCTCACGCGTGGTGATCGTCCAGCGCTGGCCGCGGCGCAGCACCGTCGCGGCGCCGAACCGGCGCAGCCGGATCTTGGGACCCTGCAGGTCGGCGAGGACGGCGACCGCGTGGCCACTCGCCTCGGACGCCTCGCGCACCCGGCGGTAGACCTCGGAGTGGTCGACGTGCGTGCCGTGGCTCATGTTCAACCGCGCCACGTCCATGCCCGCGTCGACCAGCGCCCGGATCCGCCGCTCGGACGCCGTGGCCGGGCCGAGCGTGCAGACGATCTTGGCGCGGCGTCCGCGCGGGAGGGCGGGCACGCGCTCGGAGTCCGGGGCGATGACGGGGTCGGGACGGTCGAGCAGGCCGGTCACGGCAGGTCTCCTGGTGGGAAGGGATGGATACACCGGGGGCCGCCGGCTGGCGGGCTGAGCGACCCCCGGTGAGTCTATTGGATCGATCCAATCGATCGGTCAGAGGCCCTCGGCGAGACGGTGGTACGCCGCACTCCACCGCAGCTCGCGCTGGAAGCCGCGCGGTGTCGTGTCCGCGTCGATCACCGCGACCTCGACACCGCTCATCTCGGCGAAGTCGGCGAGCACCTCGACGCCGATCGCCTTCGAGAGCACGGTGTGGTGCGGGGCGCCGGCCATCAGCCAGGCCTCGGCCGAGGTGGCCAGGGACGGGCGGGGCTCCCACACCGCACATGCCACCGGCAGCTGCGGCAGCGCCTCGTCGGGCTCGACCACGTCGACCTCGTTGACGGTCAGCCGGAACCGGTCGCCCAGGTCGGAGAGGCCGGCGACGACCGCGGCGCCCGGGTCGGCGGTGAAGCGCAGGCGGACCGGGTCCTCGCGGCCACCGATCGAGAGCGGGTGCACCTCGAGCGAGGCCCGGTCGTCGGTGAGGGTCGGGCAGACCTCCAGCATGTGCGCGCCGAGGATCTTCTCCTCGCCGGGGACCAGGTGGTACGTGTAGTCCTCCATGAAGGACGTGCCGCCCGGCAGGCCCTCGGCCATCACCTTCGTGGCGCGCAGCAGGACCGACGTCTTCCAGTCGCCCTCGCCGCCGAACCCGTAGCCGTCGGCCATCAGTCGCTGCACCGCGAGGCCGGGGAGCTGGCGCAGCCCCCCGAGGTCCTCGAAGTTCGTGGTGAACGCGCCGAACCCGCCGTCCTCGAGGAAGGTCCGCAGGCCGGCCTCGATCCGGGCGCCGTACCGGAGCGAGTCGTGGCGCTCGCCGCCGGGCAGGAGCTCGGGAGCGATGGCGTAGAGGTCGGCGTACTCGGTGACGAGCTTGTCGATGTCGGCATCGGCGACCTGGTCGACGACCGCGACGAGGTCGTTGACGCCGTAGGTGTTGACCGAGACGCCGAAGCGCAGCTGGGCCTCGACCTTGTCGCCCTCGGTGACCGCGACGTCGCGCATGTTGTCGCCGAAGCGGGCCAGCTTGAGCTGCCGCAGCTCGGCGCGGCCGCGCGCCGCGCGGGCCCACTCCTCGATCCGGCGGCGGACGACGGGGTTCTCGACGTGGCCGGCGACCGTCTTGCGCGGGACGCCGAGCCGGGACTGGATGTAGCCGAACTCCCGGTCACCGTGGGCGGCCTGGTTGAGGTTCATGAAGTCCATGTCGATGGTCGACCACGGCAGCGCCATGCCCGCCTGCGTGTGCAGGTGCAGCAGCGGCTTCTGCAGGGCGTCGAGGCCGGCGATCCACATCTTCGCGGGCGAGAACGTGTGCATCCACGCGACGAGCCCGACGCACGCCGGGTCGAGGTTGGCCTCGAGGACCTGGCGGTGGATCGCGGCCGCGTCGAGCAGGACGGGCTTCCACACGACCCGCACCGGAAGGTCCGACAGCTCGGCGAGGCGGTCGGCGATGGCGCGCGACTGGTCGGCGACCTGCTGCAGGGTCTCCGGTCCGTACAGGGACTGGCTCCCGGTGAGGAACCAGATCTCCTGCTCGGCGGTGGGGTTGGTGGTCACGTGGTGCTCCTTGGTTCAGGCGCCCGATGAATGACACGGCGGGCGTCGTGGTGGTGGCTAGGCGGTGGGGCCGGCGTCAGCGCTGGCCGTAGACGTTCTGGTAGCGGTCGTAGAGGGCGTCGACGCTCGGCTGGGCGATCGGGATCGGCTGGCCGAGCTGTCGGGAGAGGTGCACGGAACGGGCGACGTCCTCGCACATGACGGCCGCCTTGACCGCGGACCTCGCGTTCGGGCCGACGGTGAAGACGCCGTGGTTCTGCATGAGGACGGCGGGCGAGCGGCTCTCGCGCAGGGTCTCGACGATCCCCCGGCCGATCGAGTCGTCGCCGATGATCGCGAACGGCCCGACCGGGATCTCGCCGCCGAACTCGTCCGCGCACATGGTGGTGACGCACGGGATCGCCTCGCCCCGCGCGGCCCACGCGACGGCGTACGGCGAGTGCGTGTGGACGACGCCACCCACCGCCGGCAGGTGCCGGTAGACGTAGGCCTGCGCCTCGGTGTCCGACGACGGCGCGTGCTCGCCCTCCACGACCTTGCCGTCGAGGTCGCAGACGACCATGTTGTCGGGCGTGAGGTCGTCGTACGACACTCCGCTGGGCTTGATCACGAGCAGGTCGTGGCCGGGGACCCGGGCGGACACGTTGCCCGCGGTCCACACGACGAGGCCGTACTTCGGCAGCTCGGCGTGCAGCACCGCGACCTCGCGCCGGACCTGGCGGATGGTCTGGTCGACGTCGGCGACGACGCTCATCGGTCCCGCTCCTTGCCGGCGACGGCCTCACGCCGGATCGCCTTGAGGCGGCGCATGGCGCCGACGCCACGGCCGAAGTGGTCGTGCAGCTCGCGGTACTCCGCGAACAGCCGGTCGTAGGCCTGCGCCCGCGCCTCGTCGGGGACGTAGACGGCCTTGCGGACCTTGCCCATCGCCTTCGCGGCGGTGGGGACGTCGGGGTAGGCGCCGGCCGCGACGGCGGCGTGGATCGCCGAGCCGAGGGCCGGCCCCTGGTCGGAGTCGATGACCGACAGCGGCAGCCGCGTGACGTCGGAGTAGACCTGCATCAGCAGGGCGTTCTTCTGCAGGCCGCCGGCGACGACGAACTCCTCGACCGGTACGCCGCTGTCGCGGAAGGTCTCCACGATCACCCGGGTCCCGAACGCGGTCGCCTCGAGCAGTGCGCGGTAGACGTCCTCCGGCCGCGTGGCGAGGGTCAGGCCGACCACGAGGCCGGAGAGCTCGTGGTCGACGAGGACCGAGCGGTTGCCGCTGTGCCAGTCGAGCGCGACCAGGCCGTGCTCGCCGATCGCCTGCTGGGACGCCAGGCGGGTGAGGTGCTCGTGCACCGACTCCCCCGCCGCCTGCGCCGCCTGGGCGTACGACGCCGGGACGGCGTTGTCGACGAACCACCCGAAGATGTCGCCGACCCCGCTCTGGCCCGCCTCGTAGCCCCAGCGGCCGGCGATGATGCCGCCGTCGACGACGCCGCACATCCCGGGGACCTCGCGGAGCACGTCGGCGCTCATCACGTGGCACGTCGACGTGCCCATGATCGCGACCATCTGGCCGGGGTCGACGGCCTGCGCGGCCGGGGCGGTGACGTGCGCGTCGACGTTGCCGACCGCGACGGCGATGCCCTCGGGAAGTCCGGTCCAGGCAGCCGCCTCGGCGGTGAGCCGGCCCGCAGCAGCGCCGAGCTCGCCGATCGGATGCTCCAGCTTGTCGGCGACGAAGCCGCCGAAGCCGGGCGCCAGCGCCTCGAGGAAGTCGGTCGACGGGTAGGCGCCGTCCTGCAGGATGCCCTTGTAGCCGGCGGAGCAGGCGTTGCGGACGTAGCTGCCGCACAGCTGCCACACGATCCAGTCGGCCGCCTCGACCCAGCGCTCCATCCGGTCGTAGACCTCGCGGTCCTCCTCGAAGACCTGGAGCCCCTTGGCGAACTCCCACTCCGACGAGATGAGCCCGCCGTAGCGGGGCAGCCAGGCCTCCCCGCGCTCCTCGGCCAACCGGTTGATCCGGTCGGCGTGGGGCTGCGCGGCATGGTGCTTCCAGAGCTTGACGAACGCGTGCGGGCGGCCGGCGAGCTCGGGCAGCTCGCACAGCGGCGTGCCGTCCGCGAGCGTCGGCACCATGGTGCACGCGGTGAAGTCGGTGGCGATGCCGATGACCTGCGCCGCGTCGATGCCGGCGGCCGAGATCGCCGCAGGTACGGCGATCCGGAGCACCTGGCGGTAGTCCTCGGGCACCTGCAGCGCCCACTCCGGCGGCAGCGCCTCACCCGTCCCGGGCAGGGTCGTGTCGACGACGGCGTGCTCGTAGGCGTGCACCGCGGAGCCGAGCTCGGCCCCGTCGGAAACCCGGACGACGACAGCACGGCCCGAGAGAGTGCCGTAGTCGACGCCGATCGTGTACTGCTCCTGCTGTCCCGCGCTCATCGGGGGGTTGCTCCTCGTCCTGCTCGTGGTTCGTGGGTGCTGGCCCGGACGACCAGCTCGGGCTCGATCAGCCGCTCCGGCGGGGCCTCGTCGGCCAGGCCGCCGTCGGCGAGTGCGGACCGAAGGATCTGGATCGCGCGGCGTCCGACCGCGTCGAAGTCCTGGCGGACCGTGGTCAGTGGCGGGATGAGGTACGCCGCCTCGGGGATGTCGTCGAAGCCGACGACGCTGATGTCGTCGGGAACCGAGCGACCGGCCTCGCTCAGCGAGCGCAGCAGGCCCAGCGCCATCTGGTCGTTGGCGCAGAAGACCGCCGTCACGTCGTCGCGCTCGGCGATCCTGCTCCCGGCCTCGAACCCGCTCCGGGCCGACCAGTCGCCCTCGACCTGCAGTAGCGGGGGCAGCCCGGCGTCGTACATCGCGTTGCGGTAGCCGGCGAGCCGGGCCCGGGCCTCCGCCCACGACGCGGGGCCGGACAGGTGCAGGACGCGCTCGTGGCCGAGCTCGATCAGGTGGCGCGTACCGACCTCGGCGCCGGCGACCTGGTCGACGCCGACGGTCCACTCGGCCTTGGCCTGGTCCCCCTCGACGACGACGACGGGGACGCCGCGGCCGGCGTGCGCCCGGGCCGCGTCCACCGCGTCGTCGTTGGCGGCGATCAGGACGATGCCCTCGACGTGCTGGTCGCGCAGGTGGTCCATCGCGTCGACGAACTCGTCACGGGTGAGCATCTGGACGTTGACCGAGCTGACGAAGTAGCCCGCGTCGCGGCCGGCGGCCTGGATCGCCCGGTGCACCGTGCTCGGGCCCCAGAACCCGCTGCGGGAGCCGATCACGCCGATGGTCCCGGAGCGGCGGGTGACCAGGCTGCGGGCCGCGGTGTTGGGCCGGTAGCCGAGCTGGTCGATCGCGCGGAGCACCCGCTCGCGGGTCTCCGGCCGGAGGTTCGTCTGGCCGTTGACCACGCGCGAGACGGTCTGGTGGGAGACCCCGGCGAGACGGGCGACGTCCGCCATCACCGGGATCCTTCGCGGAGCCTCGCTCATCTCGGGGCCCCCGCGACGTTGTTCGGGGGAGCGCAGCGGAGGAGGAGAACTTCGTGGGGTGAGTTCATGCTGGCTGCCGCCGCGTCATGAGCCGCTGGATGACCACGAACACCAGGAGCAGCACGCCGATCGCGATGCGGGTCCACCAGGAGGTGAGCGTGCCGTCGAAGGTGATGAAGGTCTGGATGACGCCGAGGACCAGGACGCCGACGAGCGCGCCGAACACGTAGCCGCGCCCGCCGGTGAGCAGGATGCCGCCGATGACCGCCGCGGCGATCGCGTCGAGCTCCATGCCGACCGCGTGCAGGCTGTTGCCCGACGGGGTGTTGAGGGCGAAGAGCAGGCCGCCCAACCCGGCACAGAACCCGCTGACGGCGTACACGCCGACCTTGACCGCGCCGACCCGGAGGCCCATCAGCATCGCCGACGACTCGTTGCCGCCGATGGCGTAGACGGTGCGGCCGAAGCGGGTGAAGGCGAGCACGTACGCCGCCACCACGACCGCCACCAGGGCGACGACGACCGACCAGCGGATCCAGTACGTCGACCACAGCGTCAGCGGCTCGTAGGCCCACTTCATGAAGGTCTCGTTGTTGATCGGGATCGACTCGATGCTGATCAGGTAGGCGACACCGCGGGCGAGGAAGAGGCCGGCGAGGGTGGCGATGAACGGCTGGATGTCGAAGTAGTGGATGAGCAGGCCCAGCACCGTGCCGAGCAGCGTCGAGACCACCAGCACGGCCAGGATCGCGGCCGGCAGGGACCAGCCGGACTGCAGCGTCTTGGCCAGGATCATGGTCGACATCGCGACCACCGAGCCGACCGAGAGGTCGATGCCGCCGGTGAGGATCACGAACGTCATGCCGACCGCGAGCACGATCAGGTGCGCGTTGTTGATCATCAGGCTGAGGAAGACCTGCGGGTCGCCGAAGTTCTCGTAGCGCACGCTGCCGGCGCCGAACATGCCCGCGAACAGGGCGATCGTGACGATCAGGGGCAGGAACCGCGGCGGCGGGGAGTAGCTGCGGATCCGGTCCCAGGCCGACGTCGTGGTGCCGACGGTGGCGGTGGCGGCGCTCATGCGGTCGCTCCCTTCGAGGTGGCGGGGCGTCGTACCCGCAGGGCGGCACGGGCCCGCGGCGACTGGAGGAGGCACACCGCGACGACCACGACTGCCTTGAACAGGTAGTTGGCCTCGGACGGGATGCCGACGTTGGGGATGGTGCGGGCCAGCGTGGTGATGAACAGCGCGCCGACCAGGGTGCCGGCGAGCGAGAACCGGCCGCCGGTCAGGGCCGTGCCGCCGATGACGACGGCGAGGATCGCGTCGAGCTCGATCCACAGGCCGAGGCTGTTGGCGTTCACCGAGTTGGTGTTGGCGGCGATGATCAGGCCGGCGAGACCGGCGCAGAAGCCGCCGAAGACGTAGACGGTCCAGATGATCGTGCGCGCCCGGACGCCGGCCAGCCGGCTGGCCTCGGGGTTGATGCCGACGGCCTCGATGAGCATGCCCAGTGCGGTACGCCGCGTGAACACGGCGGCGGCGACGACCATCCCGATCGCGATGAGCGAGGCGATCGGCAGGCCGAGGACGTAGCCGGTGGCGAGGTCGCTGAAGGTCTCGTTGTTGACCGTGGTGATCTGCCCGTCGGTGACCAGCATCGCGAGGCCGCGACCGGCGACCATGAGCACGAGCGTGGCGATGATCGGCTGGATCCCCAGCACGGACACGAGGAAGCCGTTCCACAGCCCGAGCAGCACGCAGACCACGAGGGCCCAGGTGCAGGCCATGATCGCCGTCGTCACGGCCGCCTCGTCGGCGGCGCCGACGATCCGGGTGCAGGCGACCGCCCCGGCGATCGCGGCGATTGCCCCGACCGAGAGGTCGATGCCGCGGGTGGCGATGATCAGCGTCATGCCGAGCGCGACGAGCAGGACCGGCGCGCTGTTGCGGGCGATGTCGACGACGTTGCCGTAGAGGTGGCCGTCCTGGATCCGCACGTTCAGGAAGGACGGCGTCGCGACGACGTTGACCACCAGGAGCAGCAGGAGGGCGAGGATCGGCCACACCAGGGTGCTGCCGAGGAATCGGGCCAGCGCCGTCGGGCGGTCCGCTGCGTGGCGGGTCTCCGGAGCCGGCGCGGGGCTCGGGGCCGGGATCAGGGTGTCAGTCACGGGAGCTCTCCTCCTCGATGCGGGAGCCGGCGGCGTCGGCCTGGCCGGCGATGATCTCGAGGACGTCGCCGACCGTGACGTCGTCGTTGCGGCGCTCGTCGATCTTGCGGCGGTCGCGCATCACGACGAGCCGGTCACTGAGGCGCAGCACCTCCTCCAGCTCGGCGGAGATGAAGACGACCGACATGCCCTTCGCGGCGAGCTCGGCGACCTTGGCCTGGATCTGCGCCTTGGCGCCGATGTCGATGCCGCGGGTGGGCTCGTCGAGGATCAGCAGCTCCGGCTCGGTGATCAGCCAGCGGGCGAGCAGCACCTTCTGCTGGTTGCCACCCGACAGGTTGCGCATCAGCGCGTTCGGGTCCGCCGGCCGGATGTCGAGGGCCTTGATGTACTCGTCGACCAGGCGGGTGCGGGTCGCCTGCGGGATCGGGCGCAGCCAGCCGCGGGAGGCCTGCAGCGCCAGCAGCATGTTGTCGGCGACCGTGAGGTCGGCGATCACGCCCTCGGCCTTGCGGTCCTCGCTCGAGAAGGCCACCTTGCGGTCGATCGCGTGGCGCGGGCTGCGCAGCTTGCGCCGCTCCGAGCGGATCTCGAGGGTCCCGTGGTCGGCGGTGTCGGCGCCGAACAGCAGGCGGGCCAGCTCGGTGCGGCCGGAGCCGAGGAGGCCGGCGACGCCGACCACCTCGCCGTCGTACAGGCAGAGGTCGGTGGCCTCGAGGGAGCCCTTGCGGCTCAGACCGACGGCCCTGAGGACGGGCTCGGTGGTGCTGACCTCGTTGGCGGCGGCACGTTCGAGGCGCTCGAGCGCCTCCAGCTCGCGGCCGATCATCAGCTTGACCAGCTGGAGCTGGGTGGTGTCGGCGACCATCCGCTCCTCGACCAGTCGGCCGTTGCGCAGGATGGTCATCCGGTCGGCGATCTCGTAGATCTGGTCGAGGAAGTGGGAGACGAAGACGATGGCGACGCCGTCCTCGCGCAGGCGGCGCATGACCTCGAACAGCTTCTCGACCTCGTCGGCGTCGAGGCTGGAGGTCGGCTCGTCGAGGATCACGACGCGCGCCTCGACGTCGACGGCACGGGCGATGGCGACGAGCTGCTGGATGGCGATCGGGTGGTCGCCCAGCACCGAGCGGGGATCGATGTCGAGGCCGAGGCGCTCGAGGGTGGCGGCGGCGCGGCGGTTCATCGCGCGGACGTTGATGCCGCCGAGGAAGCGGGGCTCACGGCCGAGGAGCATGTTCTCGGCGACGGTGAGGTTCGGGACCAGGTTGACCTCCTGGTACACCGTGCTGATGCCGGCGGCCTGGGCCGCGGCGGGCGTCGAGAACTGGTGCTCCGCAGCCCCGACGACGATGGTGCCGGAGTCGATCGTGTAGACGCCGGTGAGCGCCTTGATGAGGGTGGACTTGCCCGCGCCGTTCTCGCCCATGAGGGCGTGCACCTCGCCGGGCAGGAGCCGCAGGGAGACGCCGTCGAGGGCGCGCACGCTGCCGAAGGTGATGGAGATGTCGCGCATCTCGATCACCGGCTCGGGGGTCTGCGCCGCCGGCACGCCGCCAGCGTGCTGCGTCGTCGTGGTCACCGGTCGCTCCTCGTGCGTCGTCGTCATGGTTCTCTCCGGTCGTTCTCGTCGGGGCCTGCGGTCTGGCTGTGTCGGCCTGCTCGGGCCCGGTGCCGGCGGGTCCACCACGGTGGTGGCGGACCCGCCGGAAGGGGTGGCTCGCGCCCCGGAAGGGGAGGGAGCGCGGGCCGGTCAGCTCAGTACTTGCGGTCCGCGAGCACCTCGGTGGCCTGCTCCTGCGTGAAGGTGGTCTCCTCGGTGACCACGCGCTCCGGGACCTCCTCGCCGGCGACGACCTTCTTGGCCAGGTCCATCAGCTGGTCGCCGAGGAGCGGGTTGCACTCGACGATGAAGTTGATCTTGCCCTCGGACAGGGCGGTCATCCCGTCCTTGACGGCGTCGACCGTGATGATCTTGATGTCCTTGCCGG
>DATLIG010000014.1:0-20625 GCA_035539555.1 Nocardioides sp.
ACCTATGCGCTGACCGGCGCCTCGCGGCGCACCGTCGTCGTCGTCGCCGCGGCCTCGGCCGCCAGCCTCGGCACCCTCGCACTGTCGCCGATGCCGTTGGTGCACGACATCGGGCTGCTGCTCGGCGTCGGCGTGGTGGTCTGCCTGCTGCTGACCCTTGCGGTCTCCTGGGCGCTCGGGCCGGCGGTCCCGTCGGTGGTCGAGATGGGACGAGCGTCAGCAAGGAGCCTCGGAACCCCCGGACGCGGTGCACCGGTCGCACTCAAGGCCCTCGCCCTCCTCGGCATCGTCCTCGCTGCCTGGGGTTGGAAGGTGCTGCCGGACCTCCCGGTCACCACCGACGTCGACCACTTCGCCGGTGGGCTGGCCGCCCTCGACGACGCCCGCCACGCGGAGGACGTGCTCGGCAGCGCCGGCGAGATCGACGTGGTGCTGCGCGGCATCGACACCCTGACGCCGGAGACGCTCGCGTGGATGCGCGAGACCGAGGGCGTCATCGCGCGGCAGCACGGCGACGTGATGCGCGCGATCATCGCGCCGACCACCTTCCTCGACTTCCTCGGTGACGACCCGACGGCGGGCCAGGTCGACGCCGCTGTGCGGCTGCTGCCGGACTACCTCTCCGGCACGGTCGTCGCGCCCGACCGCGCGGTCGCGCTGCTCACCTACGGCGTCCGGCTCGACGACGTGAGCGGGCTGCAGGACCTCCGCACCGACCTGGTCCGCTCCCTGCCTGCGCCGCCGGAGGGCTACCAGGTCGAGCTCGTCGGCCTCCCGCTCGTGCTGGCCCAGGGCCAGCACCTGCTCGACGAGGATCGGTACGACGCCAGCCTGGTCGGCATCGCCGTCGCCGCGGCCGTGCTGCTGCTCGGTCTGCGCCGCCGGGCAGACGCGCTGCGGGCCGTCGCCGCCGCGCTGACGGCCACCGGTTGGGGCTTCCTGCTGCTCGACGTCACCGGCCGTGGGCTCGACCCGGTCACCATCGCGCTCGGCACGCTGACCGTCGCCGTCGGCGCCGAGTTCACCGTCGTCCTCGCCGAAGCAGTCCGCCGGGGCTCGCCCGTGCTCGGGCGCACGGTCGGGCTGATGGCGGCCGCGTCGGCCGTCGGCTATCTCGTCCTGCTCGCCTCCGGCCTCGCCGCCGTGCGCACCTTCGGTGCTGAGCTCGCGCTCGGCGTGGGCCTGGCCTGGGCGGCTGCCCGGCTGGTGGTCGCCGCGAGCACGAGGCCGGTCCCGGAGCCGGATCCCTCCGTCGTCGTACCCCTGCAGCGTGCGAAGGAGCTCGCCCATGCCTGATCTGCCCAACCTGACCTCGATGCCCCGTCAGCGCCTCGCCCTCGCGAGCGTCGTGGTGGTGCTGGTCGCCGCCGTCGGGGGCACCTGGTGGGTCAACCGCGGACTGCCGGACGACGTCGCCGTGCGGGTGGGCAGCACCGACGTCTCCGTCGCCGAGCTGCGGGGCCGGATGGCGACCGTCGAAGCGCTCTACGGCGTCACCGCACCCGACGACGGCAAGGCGAAGGACGGGTTCTGGCGTGATGCCGCCCACTCGGTCGCCGTCGGCCTCGTGCTGGCCGACGCCGCGAAGGACGAGGACGTGTCGATCTCCGGCAACGAGGTCGACCAGTCACTGCAGCAGGTGATCACCTCCTTCTTCGGAGAGGGAGAGGCCGGGCAGGCCGCGTTCACGAAGGCGCTCGCCACCGCCGGTACGTCCGAGGACGAGGTGCGCGACGAGCTGCGCCGCCAGCTCGAGGTGAACGCCCTCTTCGCCGCGGTCACGAGCGATGTCGAGTCACCGACGACCGCCGACGTGGCAGCGGCGTACGACCAGCGGCGCTGCTCGCTGCGGCTGCCGGAGAAGCGGCAGGTCCGCAACATCGTCGTCGCGACGCGGGCCGACGCGCAGGACGTGCTGCGCCGCCTGCGGGGCGGCGCCTCCTTCGCGTCCGTGGCCGCGGCCACGACCATCGACGGCAGCACGCGCGACGCCGGAGGTGACCTCGGCCTGGTCGCGGCCACCGACCTCGAGACGGGCTACGCCGAGGCGGCCTTCGCAGTCCGCAAGGGGCAGCTGTTCGGCCCGGTGCAGGGCGCGTACGGCTGGAACGTCGGCCGGGTCGACGCGATCGCGCCCGGGCGCATCCCGACCCTGGAGCAGGCCACGGCCCAGCTCAAGCAGGTGCTCTTCGCCGAGGGGCAGAGCGAGGTGTGGCGGGCATGGCTGCGCAAGCGCCTGGAGGCGGCCGACGTGGAGTACGGCGACGCCTATGCCCCCGAGGACCCGCTGGCCCTGCCCACCGAGGGCCTGCCCGGCACGGCGGCCGACGACGACCCGGCGCCGGCCGACTGCTGAGCGCGGCCGTGCTCCTCGCCGCCGCCCTCGCCGAGCTGGTGCTCGGCGCGGGGCTCTTCCTGCTCGGCCGCTGGGGCCGCCTGTCGGCCGACCGGCTCGTGCCCTCCCACATCGCCTCGGCAGAGCGACTGCGCCGTGCCGACGCACTGGCCCGGTCGGCCCTCTTCTGCCAGGGGATCGGTCTCGTCCTGGGCCTGTTCTCCGTGCTGACCGGCGTCATCGTCCTGACCTGAAGGAGAAGTCCATGAGCTCGTCCACTTCCGACATCGTGGTGATCGGTGCCGGCATCGCCGGACTCGCCGCGGCCCGCCGCCTCGCCGGGGCCGGTCACACCACCGTCGTCCTCGAGGCGGCGGGGCAACCGGGCGGCCGGATCCGGACCGAACGGATCGCGGGCGGCCACATCGAGCACGGTGGGATCTTCCACACCGAGCAGTACCACTCGTTCCGGTTCCTGCTCCACGAGCTGGGCCTCGAGCGGCTCGTCACCACCGTGCCCACCGGGTTCCACTCCCGTGTGCTGACACCGCGCGGCTGGAAGCACGCGGACTACGGGAGCCTGACGGGCCCTGCCCTCTTCGGCGGACTCTCGGTGCTCGAACGGGCCCGCCTGGGGGTGGCCGCGCTGCCGGCTCTGCGCCGCCGGCCGCGCCGGCCCGAGGACCACGGCGACCTGGTGGTCATGGCGGACCTCGACGAACGGAGCGCTGCCGCCGCAGTGCCTGACGCGGCCGCTGAGCTCTTCACCGCGGGCCCGCACGAGTTCCTGTGGGGCACCCGCAGTGAGGCGGTGTCCTACGCCATGCTCGCGTTGCAGCTCCACGTCTTCGCCGGCGAGCTCCGCGAGGTGTCCGGTGGGGTCGGCCAGGTCGTGGACCGCCTGGCGAGTGAACTCGACGTCACCTACGGCGCGCCGGTGACGCTGGTGGAGGAGACCCCGGACGGCGTGGCGGTCCACCTCGGCGACGGTTCCGTCCGCACAGCGAGGGCGGCCGTGGTCGCGACGACCGCGGACGTCGCTCGCAAGATCTGGCCCACGGCGCCATCCGACGTGCTGCGCCACCTCGACGCGGTGACCTACACCCGCATCGACTATGCGTACCTGCGGACCGATCATCCGGTCGAGATCCGCCTGGGCCGGCGTTCGCTGTCGATGGAGGTGGTCCCGACCGCGACGCGGGACGGCAGGACCCTGGGTGGCATCTACCAGTCGAACGGTTGGGTGGACTCAGGCGGACTCCTCCTCGTCACGGCCGCCAACGCCGTCGCGGCGGGTGGGATCGATGACGCCGATCTCCTCGCCCGGCTGCAGGCAGACGCGGAGCAGCTCCACCCGGAGCTGCGGGGCCACGTCGTCGACCGCCTCCTCATCCGGCACGAGCACTACACGCCGACCTTCCGGCCCGGCATGGTGCGTGGCCTGGCGGCGGCACGGGCGGTGCTGGGCAGAGGGCCGATCGACCTCGCTGGTGACCACATGAGCGCCCCGTGGGTCGACGGCGCCGTGCGCAGTGGGCACCTCGCGGCCGACCGGGTCGCGTCGCGCCTCGGTGGCCGGTAGGGCTGTCGCGAAAGCCCGGAAGGGGCAGGACATCACCCCCGCAGGGAGATGCCCCGGGGGAGTGACGACGGCCACAGTTCAGGTGTTCACAGCGATGCCGGCCCGCCGGCGACCAAGGAGACCCAGATGTACCCCGGAGCCTTCGCGCAGACCACGCCCGACAAGCCGGCGATCCTGATGGCCGACACCGGCGAGGCGCGTACGTACGCGCAGCTCGAGGAGAACTCGATCCGCCTGGCCCGGGCCCTGTACGACCACGGGCTCCGCCCCGGCGACCACGTCGCCTTCCTGAGCTCCAACGCCCCGCAGGTCTTCGAGGTCTACTGGGCCGCGCTGCGCTCCGGCCTCTACGTCACCGGCGTGAACAACCGGCTCTCGGCCGAGGAGGCGGGCTACATCGTCGACGACTGCGGCGCCCGGGCGCTCGTCGTGAGCGCCGATCTCCGGGACGTTGCCGTCGCCCTCGGTGGGCACGCACCGCGGGTCACCCTGCGCCTGGCGTACGGCGGAGACGTGCCCGGCTTCGCGTCGTACGACGCCGCGCTGGCCGCAGCGTTGCCCGAGCCCTTCGCCGACCAGCCGCGGGGCGCGGACATGCTCTACTCGTCGGGCACGACCGGCCGGCCGAAGGGCATCAAGCCGCCCCTGCCCCCGCGCCAGGTCGGCGACCCCGGCGACATGTTCACCGCCGTGTTCGCGCCCATGTACGGCTTCGACACCGAGACCGTCTACTACTCGCCGGCGCCGACCTACCACGCCGCCCCGTTGCGCTTCGGTGGCATCGTGCACGCGACCGGCGGCACGGTCGTGATGACGAGGAAGTTCGACGCCGAGACGACCCTGCGGATCATCGAGGAGCACCGGGTCACGCACGCGCAGTTCGTGCCGACGATGTTCGTGCGGATGCTGAAGCTGCCGGAGCAGACCCGGCTCGCCTACGGCCACGAGACGCTGCGCGCGATCATCCACGCCGCGGCGCCCTGCCCGGTCGAGGTGAAGCGGGCGATGATCGACTGGTGGGGCCCGGTGCTCCACGAGTACTACGCCTCCACCGAGGCCAACGGCATCACCCTCATCCGCCCGGAGGAGTGGCTGCAGAAGCCCGGCTCCGTCGGCAAGGCCGGCCTCGGCATCATCCACATCTGCGACGAGTCCGGCGCCGAGCTGCCGACCGGCGAGGACGGCACCGTCTACTTCGAGCGCGACACCGCGCCCTTCGAGTACCACAACGACCCGCAGAAGAGCCGCGAGGCGCGGCACCCGCAGCACGACAGCTGGACCACCACCGGGGACGTCGGGCACGTCGACGAGGACGGCTACCTGTTCCTCACCGACCGCAAGGCCTTCATGATCATCAGCGGCGGGGTGAACATCTACCCGCAGGAGGTCGAGAACGCCCTCGCCCTGCACCCGAAGGTCCAGGACGTCGCCGTCATCGGCGTCCCCGACGACGAGATGGGCGAGTCCGTCAAGGCCGTCGTCGAGCTGCCGCCGGGCATCGTCGCGAGCGAGGAGCTCGCCGAGGAGATCATCGGCTTCGTCCGCGACCGGATCGCCCACTACAAGACGCCGCGCTCGGTCGACTTCGTCGACGCGCTGCCCAGGACGGACACCGGGAAGCTGCTGAAGAAGCAGCTCGCAGCGGCTTACGCCGCCGTCCCGACCTCCTGACCGACCTACCCCTTTCCCAACCCCGAACAGAGGAGCACACCATGGCCTACTTCAGCGACACCGCCGAGGTCGACAAGTACATCGGCGGCGTCTTCCGCGCCGCAGCCGACCACCCCGAGTCCGGCCCGAAGATGCGGGCCGCGGACATCGTGCTGAAGGTCTACTACACCGACCCGGCCTGCGAGATGAACGTCATCATGAAGCCCGACGGCATGTCGACCTCGCTCGGCCCGATCGACGAGAAGGCCGACGTCGTGATGATGATGAAGTCCGACACCGGCGACAAGTTCTGGCGCGGCGACTACAACCTCGCGGTCGGCCTGGCCAAGGGCGAGGTCAAGGCCAAGGGCCCGGTCAACAAGATCCTCAAGCTGGTCCCGCTCACCAAGCCGCTCTTCCCGATGTACCGCGAGCTCGTCGCGGAGAAGGACGCGGCGAACGCATGAGCACCATGAAGGCAGCGGTCCTCAAGGGCCCGCACACGGTCCTCCTCGAGGACATCGCCCGCCCCGTCATCGGAGAGCCGACCGACGTCGTGCTCAAGGTCGAGCGCACGGCGATCTGCGGCACCGACCTGCATCCCTACGAGAGCCGGCTCGAGCTGGAGGACGACGTCGTCCTGGGCCACGAGTTCCTCGGCACCATCGTCGACGCGGGCGCCGGCGTCACCCGGTTCAGCGAGGGCGACCGCGTCGTCGCCTCCTGCGTCGTGAGCTGCGGTGCCTGCTACTGGTGCCGCCGGGGCAATCCCGGCCGGTGCGCCGGCGTGCGGATCTTCGGCATGGGCATCACCTTCGGCGACCTCGTGGGCGGCCAGGCCGAGTACGTCCTCGTGCCGAACGCCGATATCACGCTGAAGGCGATCCCCGAGGGTGCGGACGACGACGACATGCTCTTCGTCGGCGACATCATCACCACCGGCTACGAGGCGGTGCGTCGCAGCATCCGTCCCGGCGACTCGGTCGCGATCGTCGGTGCCGGCCCTGTTGGACTGTGCGCCGCGATGTCGGCCGAGGTGCTCGGTGCCTCCCAGGTCTTCGTCGTCGACCGCGTCCCGGCGCGGCTCAAGGAGGCCGAGCAGTACGGCGCCATCCCGGTCAACTTCGACGAGGTCGACCCGCAGGACGCGGTCTACGACCTCACCGACTGGCGCGGTGCGGACCTGGTGATCGACGCGGTCGGTCACGAGTCCGCCCTCCAGTCGGCGACGCGGCTCGTTGCGGGCGGCGGCACCATCTCGATCCCCGGCGCCTACGTCGAGGAGTCGATCCCGCTCCCGTTCGGCGAGCTGTGGATCAAGGGCGTCACCATCGAGGGCGGCGTCGCCAACATCGTCAACTACATGGACGAGGTCACCACGCTGATCATGGCCGGCAAGCTCAAGCCGTCGAGCCTGATCTCCCATCGGATGGGGCTGTCCGAGGTCTCCGAGGCCTACCGGATGTTCCACGAGCGCGAGGCGACGAAGATCGTCCTCGACCCGTCGAAGTGAGGAACGCGGTCATGACCCAGCACCACCCCATGATCATCGGCGGCGAGGAGGTCGATGCCGAGGCCCGCCTCGAGATCGTCAACCCCGCGACGGGCGAGGTCGCCGCGACCGTCGCCTGTGGCGACGCCGCGCACATCGACCTCGCTGTCGAGTCCGGTCGCAAGGCCTTCGACGCCGGCGACTGGTCCCGCGCGGCCCCTGCCGAGCGCGCGGCCGTGCTCCGTGACCTGTCGGTGAAGCTCGGCGACCACCTCGAGGAGATGGTCGAACTCGAGATCCTCGCCAACGGTGCCACCGTGCGCCAGGCGACCGGCTTCCATGTCGGCCTGGCTGCGCCGCACCTGGAGTACTTCGCGAACCTCGCCGAGACCTACGCCTGGGAGACGCCGACGCGGATCGCGTCCTTCCCGACCGTGGGGCAGTCCACCGTGCGTCGCGAGCCGATCGGCGTGGTCGGCGCCGTGGCGCCGTGGAACTTCCCGCTGCTCCTGGGCCTCTGGAAGATGGCGCCGGCCCTGGCCGCCGGCAACAGCGTCGTCATCAAGCCCGACGAGAAGACCCCGTTGTCGACGCTGCTCTTCGCGAAGCTCGCCCTCGAGGCCGGCGTCCCGGCTGGTGTGCTCAACGTCGTCCCCGGCATCGGACACGTGGCCGGCGCGCGGCTTGCGGCCCACCCGGGCGTCGGCAAGATCGGCTTCACCGGCTCCACGCCGGTCGGCCGGGAGATCATGCGGACCTCCGCCGACACGCTCAAGGGCGTGACCCTGGAGCTGGGCGGCAAGTCCCCCGCGATCGTGCTCGACGACGCCGACCTCGACACCACGGTCGACGGCCTGCTGTGGGGCTGCATGCTCTACTCCGGCCAGATCTGCATGTCGATGACGCGGGCGCTGGTGCCCGAGGCGCGCAAGGACGAGTTCGTCGAGCGCCTCGTCGAGCGGGCATCCACCATCAAGCTGGGCGACACCTTCGACTGGGACACCGACATGGGTCCGGTCGTCTCGGCCCGCCAGCACGATCGCGTGCTCGGCTACATCGAGTCCGGCAGGCAGGAGGGCGCGACCCTGGCGCTCGGCGGCGGTGTACCGGACGACCCGGCGCTCGCCGGCGGCTTCTACGTCGAGCCGACGATCTTCGCCGACGTCACGCCCGACATGACGATCGCCCGCGAGGAGATCTTCGGGCCGGTGCTGTCGGTGCTGACCTACCGGACCGAGGCCGAGGCGATCGAGCTGGCCAACGACAGCGACTACGGACTGGCGTCGTCGATCTGGACCGCCGACAACAGCCGGGCCCTGGACCTTGCCGGGCAGGTCCAGGCCGGCACGGTGTGGATCAACGACGCCCACAAGATCAACGTCGAGGTCCCCTTCGGTGGCTACAAGCAGAGCGGCGTCGGCCGGGAGCTCGGCCCGCACGCACTCGACCACTACACCGAGGTCAAGGACGTCTACCTCGACCTCTCCAACGACAAGGCAGCGCGCCCGTGGGACGTGCTGCTCAGCCACGCGGACGACTGAGCCGGAAGGACCAAGCCATGACTGCGACCGACAACGAGTTCGGTGTCGACTTCGACGAGCTGTTCGCCGAGGAGGAGGAAGAGGACTTCCTCCCCGCGACGGCCGTCGACAAGCCGGAGTACGCCGCCGTCGACATCTCGACCAAGGCCTTCTGGGCCCAGACGTCGGAGCTGCGCGACGAGGCGTTCGCCGAGCTGCGTCGTACCGACCCGGTGTCGTGGCAGCGCCCGGTCGAGGACGCCGTCACACCGGACCCCGACGACCCGGGCTACTGGGCGCTGGTGAAGCACGAGCACATCACCCAGGTCTCGAAGGACAACCAGACCTTCATCTCCGGCCAGGGCGTGCTGTTCGACATGCTGCCGCGGCTGTTCCTGCAGATGACGCAGAGCTTCCTCGCAATGGACGACCCGCGGCACCAGAAGCTGCGGATGCTGGTCAGCGCGGCCTTCACGCCGAAGCAGATCAAGAAGATCAGTGACGACATCAAGCGTGCGGCGAAGGAGATCGTGGACGACCTCCTGGCGACCGCCGTCGACGGCGTGGGCGAGGTGGAGCTCGTCTCCACCGTCGCGGAGAAGCTGCCGAACCGGATGTTCTGCGACCTCTTCGGCGTCCCGGAGGAGCTGCGCGACCTGACGGCCACGGCGGCGGGCGACATCATCGCGTGGGCCGACCTCGAGCGGCTCGGCGACCGCCTGCCCGACGAGGTCCAGGTCGAGGCAGCGGCGATCCTGCACGACATCGCCGAGCAGCTGATCGACGCCCGCAAGACGGCGGAGATCCCCTCGGAGGACCTGTTCACCAACCTGATGAACGCCGAGGTCGACGGCGAGCACCTCAACGAGTTCGAGATCGGCGCCTTCTTCGTGCTGATGGCGGTCGCCGGCACCGACACGACCAAGCACACGACATCCTTCGCGCTCAAGGCGCTGGCGGAGAACCCCGACCAGCTGGCGTTCCTGCGGGAGGACTTCGACGGCCGCATCGGTACGGCGATCGAGGAGTTCATCCGCTACGCCTCGCCCGTGATGACCTTCCGTCGTACCTGCGTCAAGGAGACGGAGCTCGGCGGGAAGAGGATCATCCCGGGCGACAAGGTCGTCCTGTTCTATCCCTCGGGGTCCTTCGACGAGGACGTCTTCGCGGATCCGTGGAGGTTCGACCTCGCCCGCGACCCCAACCCGCACCTCGGCTTCGGCGGCGGAGGCGTCCACTTCTGCCTGGGCAACCAGCTCGCCAAGCAGATGCTGCGCGCGATCTTCGAGGAGCTCGTCTTCCGCCTCGAGAGCTGGGAGACCGCCGAGCCCGAGCTGTTGGGCACCAACTTCATGCGCGGGGTCAAGCGCATGCAGCTGCGCTTCGTGCCGGCACCCGCCGGCGCCGGCGTCGGCTGACCCGCGATCCACCAGAACAACGACAGGAGGCGTGTCATGCGACTCGCGATCGACTACGACAAGTGCACCGGACTGGGCCTCTGCGAGGCCGAGGCGCCGGACGTCTTCGAGGTGCAGGCCGACGGAACACTGCTCTGCCTCGACGAGAACCCGTCCGAGGCGCTGCGGGCCGAGGTGGAGTCGGCGTGCGCGTCGTGCCCCACCGAGGCCCTCCGGATCATCGAGGACTGAGTGGTGACCGACAGCCCGGACGACGTGCGCGACCTGGTGGTCGTCGGAGCCTCCCTCGCCGGCCTGCGTGCGGTCGAGGCCGCCCGCCGGACCGGGTACGACGGCCGGATCACCCTCGTGGGTGCCGAGCCGCACCTGCCCTACGACCGGCCACCGTTGTCCAAGGCGTTCCTCGACGAGGGGAGGGCGCCGGAGGCGCCCCCCTTCCGCACGGAGGAGCACCTGCGCGAGGAGCTGGGCGTCGACCTGCTCCTCGGCACCCCGGCCACCGGCCTCGACGCGACTGACCGCGTGCTCGAGGCCGGTGACCGGGAGGTCGGCTACGACCGGTTGGTCGTGGCGACCGGTGCCGCCGCGCGGATGCTGCCGGGAACCGAGGGAGTCGCCGGCGTACACGCGCTGCGCACGGTCGACGACGCCATCGCCGTCCGTGCCGCACTCGACGCGGGTGCCCGGACCGTCGTGATCGGCGCGGGCTTCATCGGGTCGGAGGTCGCCTCCGGAGCTCGCAAGCGCGGGCTCCCGGTGACCATCGTGGAGGGACTCGACGTGCCGCTCACGCGATCGGTGGGGCCGGAGGCCGGCCAGGTGTGCGCCGACCTGCACCGCGCCAACGGCGCCGACCTTCGGCTGGGGACCGGTGTCCGCGAGGTGCTCGTGACCGACGGCCGCGCCGTGGGCGTGCTGCTCGACGACGGGACCCAGCTGGACGCGGAGCTCGTGGTCGCCGGCATCGGGGTGGTGCCCTCGACCGGGTGGCTGCGCGACTCCGGGATCGGGTTGCACGAGCGGGACGGCGCCCTGCTCTGCGACGCGACCCTGGCGACCTCGCTGCCCGGTGTGTACGGCGCCGGGGACGTCGCCCACTGGCCCAACCCGCTGTTCGACGGGCAGCTGATGCGCCTCGAGCACTGGACCAACGCCGCCGAGCACGGCGCCGCCGCGGCCTCGAACGCGCTCGATCGCTCGGGCGGCGTACCGGTGTCGTCGGTGCCGTACTTCTGGTCGGACTGGTACGGCCACCGGATCCAGTTCGTCGGCGTGCCGCAGGCCGACGAGGTCGTGGTGCTCGCGGACGAGCCGTATCTCGCGCTCTACCGCCGCGGCGACCGCGTCGTGGGAGCGCTCACGATCGACCGGCCGACGCAGATCATGAAGCTGCGCCGGCTGAACAGCCAGCGGACGTCGTGGCCGGAGGCCAGGACGTTCGCGGAGGGGCTGCCCGCACTACGGGCGCCGCAGCCGGCCGGATGAGCGGCGTCGGGTGACCAGGGAGGGCGCAGGGGAGGGAGGCCGGCGAGGGCGTGCCGTGTGGGAGCCACGGCACGCCCTCGCTGGTCGCACCGTGGTGCTGTCCGGAGGTGTGCGGGGGATCGGTGCGGCGCTGGCGACGGCCCTGGCAGCGGCCGGCGCGAACGTCGTCCTGCTCGTCCGGCCGACCCGGGACGCGGTCACCGCCGAGCTGCTGAACGTGGTCGACACGATCGGCACGGGCGACGGCGAGTGCCTCGTGCTGCCCGCCGACCTGCGGGACGAGGCCGCGGTCGTCCGGGCCGTGGCGGAGGCCACGGCTCACTTCGGTGGCGTCGACGCCTGCCTCAACAACGCCAGCGCCCTCACCCTGGCAGGGACCGAGGAGGTGCCGGTCGAGGCCTTCGACCTGATGCTCCAGGTCAACATCCGCGGTGCGTTCGTGCTGACCCGAGCCTGCCTGCCGGCGCTACGGCGCTCCGGCAACCCGCACGTGCTCACGGTTGCGCCGCCCTTGAACCTCGCGCCCCGCTGGCTGGGCGCCCATCCGCCGTACACGCTGAGCAAGTACGGCATGACGATCCTCGCGCTGGGGTGGGCCGAGGAGTTCGCGAGCCTCGGCATCGCCTCCAACTGCCTGTGGCCGGAGCGCACGATCAGCACCGGCAACGTGGTGCACCTTCTGGGCGACGACGCCGCGCGGTTCGCGCGCAGCCCGGCGGTGATGGCGGATGCGGCGGTCGCGGTGCTGGCGACCCCGGCTCCGCTCGTCACAGGGCAGTGTCTCCTCGACGTCGACGTGCTGCGGGGCGTAGGGATCGCCGACCTCGGCAGGTACGGCGGAGGGGAGCCGGAGACGGACCTCTTCGTCGGCGGTTGACCTCACCGCTCAGCCGGCGGCGAGCCCCAGCTCCCGCTCGCCGACCGTCTCGAAGTACGCCGCCACCGTCGCGTCGTCGACGTCGCGCACGTGCGGAGGCTGCCACTGCGGGTCGCGGTCCTTGTCGACGACCTGTGCCCGCACGCCCTCGACGAAGTCGTGAGAGCTGTGGAAGCGCAGTGCCAGCCGGTACTCCAGGTCGAGCGCCTCGGTGAGCGCTCCCATCCCGGCCGCCTCACGCAGGGCGCGCAGGGTCACTCGCACGGAGGTCGGCGACTTCGCCTCGATGGTCGCCGCCGCCCGGGTGGCCTCCTCGGTGCCGAGCGCGCGCAGGCGCTCGAGGATCGCGAGGACGTCGTCGCCGGCGTACGCCTCGTCGAGCCAGGTGCGCGCCTCCATCAGCGGCGACGGCGGCGCGGGCAGCTCGGCGTCGGCCAGTGCCTCGTCGGCGTCGCGGTGGGCGAGATCGGCCAGCAGGGCCGGGAGCCGGTCGGTCGGCACGTAGTGGTCGGCGAAGCCGGTGGCGATGGCGTCGCCGGCCTTGATCGACCCGGCGGTCAGGCCGAGGTGGGTGCCGGTCTCGCCGGGTGCGTGCGACAGCAGCCAGGTCCCGCCCACGTCCGGCAGGAACCCGATCCCCGTCTCCGGCATCCCGATCGAGGACCGCTCGGTCACCACCCGCTGCGGTGCGTGCGCCGACAGCCCGATCCCGCCCCCCAGCACGATGCCGTCCATGATCGCGACATAGGCCTTGGGGTACGCCGCGATGGTCGCGTTCAACCTGTATTCGTCAGCCCAGAAGCCCGCACTCTCGGTGCCTCCGGCCTTCGCGTCGTGCCACATCGCCACGATGTCGCCGCCCGCGCACAGGCCCCGCTCGCCGGCCCCCGTCAGGACGACCGTCCGCACCGAGTCGTCGTACCGCCACTCCTCGAGGGCGGCGCTGATGATGCCGACCATCTCGTGGGTGAGCGCGTTGATCGCGCGGGGGCGGTTGAGGACGATGTGCGCCGCGTGGCCGTCGCGGCGCAGCAGGACCGGGGGCTCGGCGGCGCTGTTCACGGCCGCCATTGTGCCGGTGCGGCCGTGGCCGCTCAGAGCAGGACGGTGCGCGCCAGCTGCTTGAGGCGCTCGACGTGGCGCCGGGTGGGCTCGTCGCGCGGGTCGAACGAGGTGGTCAGCGCCATCCCGCGCAGGCTCGTGAACAAGACCTCGCGCAGTCCCTCGTAGCCGGGCCGGGCGGTGAGCTCCTCGCCGAAGAAGGAGTCCATCGCGAGGCGGACGGCACGGGCGATCTCGCGCTCGCCGGGCAGCAGGGCGTCGCGGAGCTCCTCGTGGGTGCGGGCGGCGATCCACAGCTCGGTGGCGGCCCAGAAGTAGCCCTGGGTGAAGGTTCCGGCCATCGTGTCGACGACCGCGTCGATCCGCTCCCCGGGGTCGGCCGGCCAGGCGTGCTCCGACGGCAGCTCGCCGACCCGGGCCCGGGCGAGGTGGTGGGAGGCGGCGATCAGCAGGGCGTCGCGGGACGGGAAGTGGTGCAGCAGCCGGCCGCGCGAGACGCCGGCCCGCTCCTGGATCCGCACCGTCGAGGCGCCGCTGTAGCCGTGCTCCAGCATCACCTCGACCGCCGCGTCGAGGATCCGGCGCTGCACGTCGATCGTGCGGGTCTGCACGGCACGGGACATGTGGCGCTCCTCTCAATGCGGGGTGGGGAGGGGTGACAACGGCGGAGTCGAAGGCTACCCTCGGACTAACCAGTCAGCACTGACTGGTTTATCACACGCCCCTCCGGAGGTCCCCGTGCCCACTCCCGTCATCGTCGACGTCGTCCGCCTCGCGTCCGGCAAGGGCAAGATGGGGGGCGCCCTGTCCGGCACCCACCCGACGTCCCTGCTCGTGCACGTCCTCAAGGCGATCGTCGAGCGCAACGACCTCGACCCCGCGCTCGTCGACGACGTCATCACCGGCTGCGTGATGCAGGGTGGCGAGCAGGCGCTCAACATCGGTCGCGCCGCCGTCCTCGGCGCCGGCTTCCCCGAGTCGGTCCCCGCGACGACCATCGACCGCGCCTGCGGCTCCAGCCAGCAGGCCGTGCACTTCGCCGCGCAGGGCGTCGCCGCCGGTGCGTACGACGTCGTGATCGCCGCTGGCGTCGAGTCGATGAGCCGCGTCCCCATGGGCAGCACGACCCAGGGCAAGGACAGCGCCGGTCCCGAGGTGCGCGCCCGTTACCCCGAGGGCCTGGTGAACCAGGGTGTGTCGGCCGAGCTGGTCACCCGCGACTGGAAGTTCGACCGCGCCACCCTCGACGAGTACGCCGCCGAGTCGCACCGCCGTGCGGCCGCGGCGATCGCCAACGGCTCGTTCGACAACGAGATCGTCCCGATCACGGTCACCGACGCCGACGGCAACGCCGTCGAGCACAAGGTGGACGAGACCGTCCGCGCCAGCACCACGGCCGAGGGCCTCGCCGGCCTGAACCCGGCCTTCCGCACCGACGAGCTCGCGGCCCGGTTCCCCGACGTCGAGTGGGCGATCCACCCCGGCAACTCCTCGCCCTTCACCGACGGCGCCTCCGCCGCGCTGATCATGAGCGAGGAGCTGGCGAGCCGGCTCGGCCTGACCCCGCGCGCCCGCTTCGTGTCGTACGCCGTCACCGGCTCCGACCCGCTGATGATGCTCACCGGTCCCATCCCCGCGACCCAGAAGGCCCTCGCGAAGGCCGGCCTGGGCATCGACGACATCGATGCCTACGAGGTCAACGAGGCCTTCGCCCCCGTCCCGCTGGCGTGGGCCCACGACCTCGCGGCCGACCCGGCGAAGCTCAACCCGCTGGGCGGCGCGATCGCGCTGGGCCACGCGCTCGGCTCGTCCGGCACCCGGCTGCTCACCACCCTCGTCAACCACCTCGAGGCGACCGGCGGCCGCTACGGCCTCCAGACCATGTGCGAGGCGCAGGGCATGGCCAACGCCACCATCATCGAGCGCCTCTGACCGGGGTCTCGTGACGCCCCCACGGCAGGCCGGACCACGGCTGCCGAATCAATGGCCTCCTCGACCACCGGTGCCGACCACCACCCACCACCACTGAAGGACTTCACCAGCATGCAGATCAACGACACCGTCGCCCTCGTCACCGGTGGGGCCTCGGGCCTCGGCCGCGCCACCGTCGAGGCCCTCCTGGCCAAGGGCGGCAAGGCCGTCATCCTCGACCTGCCCGGCGGGCCGGGCGAGGTCGCCGCGAAGGAGCTGGGCGACGCCGTCCGCTTCGTCCCCGGCGACGTGCGCAGCGAGGACGACGTGCTCGCCGCCATCGCCGCCGCCTCCGAGCTCGGCACGCTGCGGGTCGTCGTCAACTGTGCGGGCACCGGCGACGCGATCAAGACCGTCGGCCGCGACAACACGCCCTACCCGTACGACAAGTTCCAGCGGATCATCGAGATCAACCTGCTCGGCACCTTCAACGTCATCCGCCTCACCGCCGCCCACATGGCCGGTCTCGAGCTGCTCGGCGAGGAGCGCGGTGTCATCATCAACACCGCGTCCGTGGCGGCGTTCGACGGCCAGATCGGCCAGGCGGCGTACTCCGCCTCCACGGGCGGCGTGGTCGGCATGACCCTCCCGATCGCCCGCGACCTGTCGACCATCGGCATCCGCGTCGTGACCATCGCCCCGGGCCTGTTCGACACCCCGCTGCTCGCGTCGCTGCCGGAAGAGGCGCGCAGGAGCCTGGGCCAGCAGGTGCCGCACCCCTCGCGCCTCGGCGACCCCAAGGAGTACGGCGCCCTGGCGGCCCACGTGGTCGAGAACCCGATGCTCAACGGCGAGACCATCCGCCTCGACGGCGCGATCCGGATGGCGCCGCGATGAGCTCGCTCAACCACCGCACCGGCTTCTACACCGAGGACCACGAGGCCTACCGCGCGTCGGTGCGGGAGTTCGTCCGGCGCGAGGTCGAGCCCCACCACCTCGACTGGGAGGACGAGCGCCTCACGCCCCGCAGCGCGTGGCAGGCGGCCGGCAAGAACGGGATCATCGGCCTGGCCGTGCCCGAGGAGCTCGGGGGCGGCGGGGAGCCCGACTTCCGCTACCCGATGATCGTGGCCGAGGAGCTCGCGGCGATCGGCGCGACGTCGTACTGCCTGGGCCTGCGGCTGCAGGACGACATCGTGCTGCCCTACCTGCTCGACCTGTGCACCGACGAGCAGAAGCAGCGCTGGCTGCCGGGCATGGCCTCCGGTGAGCTGGTCGGCGCGATCGCGATGACCGAGCCGGGCGCGGGCAGCGACCTGCAGGGCATCCGGGCCACCGCCGTCCGTGACGGCGACGGCTGGATCCTCAACGGGCAGAAGACCTTCATCACCAACGGCATCAACGCCGACCTCGTCATCGTCTTCGCCAAGACCGACCCCGACGCCGGCTCGCGCGGCTTCAGCCTCTTCGTCGTCGAGCGGGACGACCCCGGGTTCTCGCGTGGACGCAAGCTCGACAAGGTCGGCCTCGCCGGCCAGGACACCGCGGAGCTGGTCTTCGAGGACGTCCGGGTCGGGCCGGAGAACGTGCTGGGTGAGATCGGGCAGGGTCTGATCTACCTGATGCAGCGGCTCCCGAAGGAGCGGCTCTCGCTGGCCGCGCAGGCGCTCGCGTCGGCCGAGGCCGCCGTGCGGTGGACGCAGGACTACGTCTTCGACCGGACGGCGTTCGGCCAGCGGGTCGGCGACCTGCAGGCCACCCGGTTCGAGCTCGCCGAGCTCGAGACGGAGGTCGAGATCACCCGGGCCTACATCCAGAGTGCCGCGCTGGCGCTCAACGAGCACACCTTGACGACCGCGGAGGCGTCGAAGGCGAAGCTGTGGGCGACCGAGATGCAGGTGCGTGTGACGAGCCGCTGCCTGCAGCTGTTCGGCGGGTACGGCTTCATGAACGAGTACCCGATCGGCCGGGCCTTCCGCGACAGCCGGGTGCAGACGATCTACGGCGGCACCAGCCAGATCATGAAGGAGATCATCGGCCGCGACATCGCCGGCCGCTACGCGAAGGACGCCACCCGATGAGCACGGACACGAACAGCACGGACACGAACAGCACCGTCAAGCTGGGCATGATCGTCGACTACGCCGGCGGGTTCGGCGAGACCGTCGAGCTGATGCAGGCCTACGAGCAGGTCGGCCTCGAGCTCGCCGCCGTCCCGGAGGCCTACTCCTTCGATGCCGCGAGCCAGCTCGGGTACCTCGCCGCGAGGACCGAGAAGCTCCAGCTGATGTCGGCGATCTTCCAGATCTACTCCCGCACCCCGTCGCTGATCGCGATGACCGCGGCCGGCCTGGACTACGTCTCGGGGGGCCGCTTCATCCTCGGCCTCGGGGCCTCCGGACCGCAGGTCGTCGAGGGCTTCCACGGCCTCAAGTACGACGCCCAGCTGGGCCGCACGCGCGAGGTCGTCGACATCTGCCGCCAGGTCTGGCGGCGCGAGCCGGTCCTCCACCGGGGCAAGCACTACACCGTGCCCCTGACCAAGGAGGACGGCGGATCGGGCCTGGGCAAGCCGCTCAAGCTCATCAACCACCCGGTCCGCAGCGACATCCCGGTCTCGATCGCGGCGCTCGGGGAGAAGAACGTCGCGCTCGTCGCCGAGATCTCGCAGGGATGGCAGCCGTTGTTCTTCCACCCGCTCAAGGCACAGCAGGCCTGGGGCGACGCGCTCGCCGCCGGCTTCGAGAAGCGCGACCCGGCGCTCGGCGAGCTCGACATCCAGCTGCAGGTGAACTTCCACGTCGGCGAGCCGCCGGCCGAGGTCGTGCAGAAGGTGCGCGACCAGCTGGCGCTCTACATCGGCGGCATGGGTGCGCGGGACAAGAACTTCTACAACCAGCTGGCCTGTCGCTACGGCTACGAGGACGAGGCGAAGGAGATCCAGGACCTCTACCTGTCCGGCCAGAAGGCGGAGGCAGCGGCGCTCGTCCCGCAGGACCTCGTCGAGGCCGTCACCCTGATGGGCGACGAGGCGTCGATCGCCCGCCAGGTCGAGGATTTCCATGCTGCCGGGGTGCGGACCTTCCTGCTCAACCCGATGGCGCCCGACCCGGCCGACCGGGTCGCGCACGTGCGCACCCTCGCCGGCATCGTCGGCGCCGCGCGCGAGGAGGTGCCGGCATGACGACCGTGGCGATCCTCGGCGGCACCGGTCCCCAGGGGAGGGGGCTCGCCCTGCGCTTCGCGGCCGGCGGCCTCAAGGTGGTGCTCGGCAGTCGCACCGCGGACCGGGCGGAGGAGACCGCCCGCGAGCTGGCCGCCCTCACCGGCGGTGACGTCACCGGGGCCGACAACCGGACGGCCGCCGCGGTCGGGGAGATCGTGCTGGTCGTCGTACCGTGGGACGGGCACGCGGCCCTGCTCACCGGCCTGCGCGAGGAGCTGCGGGGCAAGCTCGTCGTCGACTGCGTGAACCCGCTGGGCTTCGACAAGCAGGGCCCCTACGCGTTGCCGGTGCTGGAGGGATCGGCAACCGAGCAGGCCCAGCAGCTGCTGCCGCAGAGCACGGTCGTCGGCGCGTTCCACCACCTCAGCGCGGTGCTGCTGGAGGACGTCGAGGTCACCGACCTCGACACCGATGTGCTCGTCCTCGGTGACGACCGCGACGCCGTCGATGCCGTGATCGGCCTGGCCGCGGTGCTGCCCGGCGTGCGGGGCGTCTTCGGTGGCCGGCTGCGCAACGCGCACCAGGTCGAGGCGCTGACCGCCAACCTGATCGCGATCAACAAGCGCTACAAGGCCCACGCGGGGGTGCGGATCACCGACGTGTGAACGGGCCATGGCCCCCGAGTAGAACTGGTTCTACTCTGGGGCCATGCCTGCTCCCACCCGCCGCGCCGTCGTCACCGGCGCCGGTCCCGGCTCCATCGGCGAGGCCGTCGCCGCGCGGCTGGCCACCGACGGCTGGGACGTCGTGGTCACCACGCGCTCGACGCCCGTCGCAGGCAGCGAGTGGCACCCGCTCGACCTCGCCGACCGGTCCTCGGTCGTGGCCTTCGCCGGTTGGTACGCCGACCGGTCGGACCGCCTCGACCTGCTGGTCAACAGCGCCGGGATCCACCTCGACCTCGGGTCCCGGTGGACCGAGCCGCAGCTGGTCGACGGCCACGAGATCCACTGGCGCACCAACTACCTCGGCACCGTCGACCTCACCACGGCGCTGCTGCCGGCCCTGCTGACCGCCGCCGACGCGACAGGTGACGCGCGGGTGCTGCACGTCGTCTCGCAGCTGCACGACCGGGGCACGGTGGACGCGCTGCTGGGCCGGCCGGTCGACTACGACTCCTGGGCGGCGTACGGCACCTCCAAGCTCGGGCTGGTCCACCACGCCGCCTCCCTCGTCGAGGAGTACGGCGAGCGCGGGCTCCGCGCGATCCCGGTGCACCCCGGCGCGGTGTCGACCAACATCGCCGACCGCGGGCTGGAGACCCGGCCGGTCCTGCGGCGGCTGCGCAACCTCGCCCGGCCGCTCGAGCGGCGCGTGCTGATGACGCCGGCCGCCTCGGCGCGGGTGCTGGTCGGGCTCGCGACGGACCCGGCCACTCCGTCGTCGTACCACCACAAGGCGCACGCGACCGAGCCCTCGGCGGCCGCGCAGGACGTCGCCGCGCGGGGCGAGCTGGCCCGGGCGACGGCCTCGTGGCTCGGGTAGGTGCCGTCCGTACCATGTGACGCGTGACCCACATGTTGACCCGGGGCGGCAATGTCGGAGTGACCCAGGCCGGGCTGCCGGCCCGCGTGGTGGTGACCCTGACCTGGGACACGAGGGACGGGGTCGACGCCGACCTCTCCGCCTTCCTGTGCACGACGTCCGGGAAGGTCCGCTCCGACGACGACTTCATCTTCTACAACCAGCCGCGCGGCGCCGGCGGTGCGGTCACCCACCTCGGCAAGGGCCCACGCGGGTCCGGCACGGTCGACCGCGTCCAGGTCGACATGTCCGCGCTCCCGGCCGATGTCGAGAAGGTCGTCATCGGGGCCTCCCTCGACGGCAGCGGCAGCTTCGGTGCGCTGACCGGCCTCGGCGTGGAGGTCGCGGCCGACGAGAACGCGCCGGCCGCGGTCCGCTGCGAGATCCCGGCCACGACGGAGACCGCGATGGTGTTCGCCGAGGTCTACCTGCGGGGCGGCGAGTGGAAGATCCGCGCCGTCGGTCAGGGCTACACCAACGGCCTGGCCGGCCTGGCCGGCGACTTCGGGGTCGACGTCGCCGAGGAGGCGCCCGCGCCCACTG
>DATLIG010000015.1:0-28330 GCA_035539555.1 Nocardioides sp.
GGTGAGATGAGCGTCTAGGGTTGCTCATCGTGGATGACGAGCCCCAGCTGTTCGACACCCCCGGGTCGCGAGGTGCGGCGTCGGGCGGCTCCCTCGCCGACGCCACCCATGCCTCGGCGCCGCTGGCGGTGCGGATGCGGCCGCGCACGCTCGACGAGCTCGTCGGGCAGGCGCAGCTGCGCGCCCAGGGCTCGCCCCTGCGTCAGCTCGTCGAGGGCGACAAGTCGCTCAGCCTGCTGCTCTGGGGACCGCCCGGCACGGGCAAGACGACGATCGCCTCGATCATCAGCCAGCAGACCGGCCGGCGCTTCGTCGAGATCTCGGCGGTCTCGGCCGGCGTGAAGGAGGTGCGGGCGGCGATCGACGCCGCCCGGCGCGACCTGGTGGCGACGGGGGAGGAGACCGTCCTCTTCGTCGACGAGGTGCACCGGTTCAGCAAGGCGCAGCAGGACGCACTGCTGCCCGGCGTGGAGAACCGCTGGGTGACCCTCGTCGCCGCGACGACCGAGAACCCGTCGTTCAGCGTCATCTCGCCGTTGCTGTCGCGCAGCCTGCTGCTGCGCCTGCAGTCGCTCACCGACGACGACATCGCCGCGGTCGTCGACGCGGCGGTCACCGACGAGCGCGGCCTCGCCGGTGAGCTCACGCTGGACGATGAGGCCCGCGCCCACATCGTGCGGCTCGCCGGCGGCGACGCCCGGCGCTCGCTGACCTACCTCGAGGCGGCGGCGGGAGCAGCGCGCTCGAAGGGCAGTACGACGATCGACGTCGAGACAGCCGAGACGGCGGCCGACCAGGCCGCGGTGCGCTACGACCGCGACGGCGACCAGCACTACGACGTCGTGAGCGCGTTCATCAAGTCGGTCCGGGGCTCCGACGCCGACGCGGCGCTGCACTACCTCGCCCGGATGATCGAGGCCGGTGAGGACCCGCGGTTCATCGCCCGGCGCCTGATGATCCTCGCCAGCGAGGACATCGGGCTGGCCGACCCGACGGCGCTCACCACGGCCGTCGCCGCCGCACAGACGGTCCAGCTGATCGGCATGCCGGAAGCCCAGCTCACGCTGGCCCACGCCACGATCGCGCTCGCCGTGGCCCCGAAGTCCAACGCGGTCACCACGGCGATCTTCGAGGCGATCGCCGACGTCCGGGCCGGCAAGCTCGGCAACGTCCCGCCCCACCTCCGTGATGCGCACTACTCCGGGGCGAAGACGCTGGGTCACGGCGTGGGCTACGTCTACGCCCACGACGCCCCCTACGGCGTGGCCGAGCAGCAGTACGCCCCGGACGTGGTCCTCGACCGTGCCTACTACCGGCCCACCGAGCTCGGCGCCGAGGCCGGTGTCAAGCAGCGGTGGGAGCGGGTACGCCGCATCATCCGCGGCAAGTAGTCTTGTCCGTCGTGACTAGTGGCCATCTCGTCGTACCCAACGCGCTGGCTGTGCTGACCCTCGTCGCGGTCGTGGCACTGGCGGGCGGTGTCGTGTGGCTGGAGCGCTCGTTGCGCCGGTCGCGCCAGCACACGGAGGCGCTGCTCGCCGCCGCCGCGAGCGACGCGGACGCACTGCGGGAGCAGCTGGCCGGTCTCGAGTTGAAGATGCGCGCCCAGACGACGGCCGTCGAGACCCGCGAGCGGGTGCCGGTGGCGGTCGTGGACGACCGGGAGTACCTCATCACCGACCTCGGCAAGGACCGTGGCCCTCGGGTCCCCGCGCGCGTCGTACCCGCGCCCCAGTTCGCCGACATCCTGCTCCGCGAGAGCGTCATCAAGACCGCCGCGCTCGCCGCGGGCCTGCGCCGGGCGCTCACGCCCGAGGTGCGCAACCGGATCCGCTTCGAGATGAAGCGTGAGGTCAAGCGCTCCCGCAAGGAGCGCAAGCTGATGCTGCGCGCCGCGCGTCGCGACTGGGAGTCGCGCCAGCGGGCCGAGGTGGCGCCGTGATCAAGTCGAGCGTGGTCTTCGGCGCCGGCGTCGCCGCCGGCGTCTACGGCGTGGTGAAGGTCCGCCGGATCGCCGAGGCGTTCACCCCCGACGGCATGCGCGACCGGATCGGCGCCGCCGTGCTCGGAGCGCGGCTGTTCCGCGAGGAGGTCGCCCAGGCGCAGGCCGACGCGGAAACCCAATTGCGCGAGCACTACCGCGCTCTGGAGTCTGGAGCCCGGGCGGAGCGCCGTCCCGAGCTCGAAGCACGCACCACCATGACGGCCCCGATGGCCGCCTTGAGCACCAAGGAAGAGGAAGCCAAGCGATGACGGACCGGTACCTGAGCAGCGCGGAGATCCGCAACCGGTTCCTCGCCCACTTCGAGGAGCGGGAGCACACGGTCGTGCCCTCCGCCTCCCTGTTGCTGGACGACCCGAACCTGCTCTTCGTCAACGCGGGCATGGTGCCCTTCAAGCCGTACTTCCTCGGCCAGGAGACCCCGCCGTTCAAGCGTGCGACGAGCGTGCAGAAGTGCGTGCGCACCCTCGACATCGAGGAGGTCGGCAAGACCACGCGGCACGGCACGTTCTTCCAGATGAACGGCAACTTCTCCTTCGGCGACTACTTCAAGGAAGGAGCCATCCAGTACGCCTGGGAGCTGATCACCAACGCCCAGGCCGACGGGGGCTTCGGCTTCGACCCCGACAAGATCTGGGTCACCGTCCTGCCCGACGACGGCGAGGCGCGGGACGCGTGGAAGCGGATCGCCGGCCTGAGCGACGAGCGGATCCAGCCGCGCGGGCTCAAGGACAACTACTGGAACATGGGCGTCCCCGGTCCCGGTGGCCCCTGCAGCGAGATCTACATCGACCGCGGACCCGAGTTCGGCCCCGACGGCGGTCCCGAGGCCGACGAGGACCGGTTCCTCGAGATCTGGAACCTCGTCTTCATGCAGGAGGAGCTCAGCGCCGTCCGCGCGAAGGACGACTTCGACGTCGCCGGCCCGCTCCCGAGCAAGAACATCGACACCGGCATGGGCCTCGAGCGGGTCGCCTACCTGCTCCAGGGCAAGCACAACATGTACGAGATCGACACGATCTTCCCGGTGATCGAGCGCGCCCAGGAGCTCTCCGGCAAGAAGTACGGCGCCACCGGGGCCGACGGCCACGTCGACGACGTCCGCTTCCGCGTGGTCGCCGACCACGTCCGCAGCTCGCTGATGCTGATCGGCGACGGGGTGACCCCCGGCAACGAGGGCCGCGGCTACGTCCTGCGCCGCCTGCTGCGCCGCGCGGTGCGCAACATGCGCCTGCTCGGCTACCAGGACCCGTCGCTGCCCGAGCTGCTGCCGGTCTCCCGCGACAGGATGGGGGAGAGCTACCCCGAGCTGGTCTCCGGCTGGGACCGCATCGCACAGGTCGCGTACGCCGAGGAGGAGGCGTTCCGCAAGACGCTCCAGGCCGGGACGCAGATCTTCGACCTCGCCGCGGGCGAGGTGAAGGACGCCGGCGCGGCCACGATCCCCGGCGAGAAGGCGTTCGCGCTCCACGACACCTACGGCTTCCCGATCGACCTGACCCTGGAGATGGCCGCCGAGGCCGGCCTGAGCGTCGACGAGCCCGGCTTCCGCCAGCTGATGAGCGAGCAGCGGGAGCGGGCCAAGGCCGACGCCCGCGCGAAGAAGGGCCAGCACGCCGACACCGGCGTCTACCGCGGCATCCTCGACGCCAACGGGCCGACCGAGTGGCTGGCCTACGAGACCCTCGAGACCGAGTCGAAGCCGCTGGCGCTGCTGCGTGAGGGCGCGCCGGTCAGCGCGCTCGCCAACGGCGAGATCGGCGAGCTGGTCCTCGACCGCACCCCGTTCTACGCCGAGTCAGGCGGCCAGGTCGCCGACGCCGGCACGATCGAGTTCGAGGGCGGCACGCTCGAGGTCCTCGACGTCCAGCGTCCGGTTCGCGGTCTCGTCGTGCACCAGGTCCGGGTCGTCGACGGCGAGCTGCCGGCCGACGCGGCCCTCCTGCACGCCAAGGTCGACCCGGAATGGCGCATCGGCGCGCGCCAGGCGCACTCCGGCACGCACGTCATCCACGCCGCGCTCCGCGAGGTGCTCGGCCCCACGGCGCTGCAGTCGGGCTCCTACAACCGGCCCGGCTACCTGCGTCTCGACTTCGGTTGGCTGAACGCGCTGCGCCCCGAGCAGGTCCACGACATCGAGCAGGTCGCCAACAACGCCCTGCGCGCCGACCTCCCCGTCGGGTGGCAGTACATGACGCTGGGCGAGGCGAAGGACTGGGGCGCGCTGGCGCTCTTCGGTGAGACCTACGACGACACCAAGGTCCGTGTCGTCGAGATCGGCGGCCCGTGGTCGCGCGAGCTCTGCGGTGGCACCCACGTCGACCACTCCAGCCAGATCGGCACCATCGTGGTCACCGGCGAGGCCAGTGTCGGCTCCGGCAACCGCCGCATCGAGGCGCTCACCGGCGTGGAGGGCTTCTCCTACCTCGCCCGCGAGCGCGATGTCGTCGGCCAGCTGTCCACGCTGCTCAAGACCCAGCCCGGCGACATCGTCGGCCGGGTCGGCGACCTCGTCGAGCGGCTGAAGCAGACCGAGAAGGAGATCGAGAGGATCCGTCTCGCGCAGCTGCTGTCCGGAGGTGCCGCGCTCGCCGCGGGTGCCGTCGACGTCAACGGCGTCCGGCTGGTGGCCCAACGGCTCGACGGTGCCGGCGGGGGCGACGTCCGCACGCTGGCCACCGACGTGCGCGGTCGCCTCGCGGGCGACACGCCGGCGGTCGTCGTACTCATCGGGGCGGCGGACGGCAAGGCCTCCATCGTGGCGGCGCTCAACGACGCGGCGCAGGCCCGCGGCCTCGCGGCCGGCGACCTGGTCCGCGCGGCGTCACCGTTCCTCGACGGCAAGGGCGGCGGCAAGGCCGACATGGCACAGGGCGGCGGCACCGACGTCACCCGCATCGACGAGGCGCTGGCGGCGGTCACCGCGGCGGTCGCGCAGGCCTGATGCGCTTCGGCGTGAGGCTGGGCGTCGACCCCGGTGACGCCCGGATCGGCGTGGCCCGGTGCGACCCGTCGGGCCTGATCGCCACCCCCGTCGAGACGGTACGACGCGGCAAGGGCGATCTCCGCCGGATCCACCAGATCGCGACCGCGGAGGAGGCCGTCGAGGTCGTCCTCGGCCTGCCCCGGTCCCTGTCGGGGACCGAGGGGCCGGCCGCCGCGAAGACCCGCGAGTTCGCGGCGCGCCTGGCGCGGCGGATCGCTCCGGTCCCGGTGCGACTCGTCGACGAACGGCTCACCACCGTGACGGCGGAGGCTATGCTGCGCGACCAGCGCAAGGGTGCGAAGAGACGAGCCGTGGTGGACCAGGTGGCGGCCGTCGTCATCCTGCAGCAGGCGCTCGAGTCCGAGCGCGCCACCGGCCGACCCCCCGGCGAGCTGGTGCCCCCCGACGAGCAGAGCCAGGGACAGGGAGACGCATGACTGAGTCGGTCCTTCCGGACATCGAGCCAGGGCGCCGACGCGCGAGGAAGCGCCGCTCGGGCGGCCTGCGCATCCTGCTCGTCCTCGCGGTCTTCGTCGTGGCGCTCGCGCTCGCCTTCGTCTACGTCGTCCGGCCGGCCTGGGATCGCCTGTTCGCCGATCCCGAGGACTACCCGGGCCCGGGCAACGGCGACGTGACCGTGGTGATCGACCCGGGTCAGAGCGTGCAGTCGATGGGCGAGGAGCTCGAGGAGCTCGACGTCGTCGCCTCGGCGGACGCGTTCGTGGACGCGGCGAAGGGCAATGCCGACTCGCAGCGGATCCAGGCGGCGACGTACACGATGAAGTTCCAGATGAAGGCGTCCGACGCCGTCGCGTTCCTCGCCGATCCGGCCAACGCAGGCGCCGGCAACACGGTGACCATCCCCGAGGGTGCCCGGGTGCGCGACGTCGTCGCGACGCTCGTCAAGGAGACCGACTTCACCAAGGCGCAGCTGACGAAGCTGCTCGCGAGCCCGTCCAGCATCGGCCTGCCGGCCGAGGCGGCGGGCAACCCCGAGGGCTACCTCTACCCGGCGACCTACGAGATCACCGACAGCACGACGGCGAAGAGCCTGCTCAGCCAGATGGTCGCCAAGACGGCCGACATCGAGAAGGACCTCCGCATCGCCGGCCGCGCGAAGGCGCTCGGCCTCACCCCGCACGAGGTGATCACGGTCGCGAGCATCCTCGAGTACGAGGCCAACCGCGACGCGGACTACCCGAAGGTCGCGCGGGTGATCTACAACCGCCTCGACGACGGCATGCGGCTCCAGCTCGACTCGACGGTGTCCTACGTCAGCAAGCGCAAGGGCGACGTGTGGACCACGGCCGAGGAGCGGCAGAACGACTCGCTCTACAACACCTACCAGCACGAGGGCCTGCCGCCGGGCCCGATCGGCTCGCCCGGCGAGGCCACGATCGAGGCGGCGCTGCGGCCCGCCGACGGGCCGTGGCTGTTCTTCGTCCCGGACTACGAGAACGACACGACGGTGTTCTCCACGACGCTCGCCGAGCACAACGTCGCGGTCGCCCGGCTGCAGGAGTACTGCCGGACCCATGACGAGTGCTGATCCCGGCATCGTGCCGCGGCATGCCGTGGTGGGCGACCCGATCGCGCACTCGCTGTCGCCCGTCCTGCACCGGGCCGGGTACGACGCCCTCGGCATCTCTGCGCGGTACGACGCCGTCCAGGTCGCCGAGGGCACCTTGGCGTCGTACGTCGCCGGGCTCGGTCCGGAGTGGCGCGGCCTGTCCGTCACCGCGCCGCTGAAGCGGGAGGCCCTCGCGCTCGCGACCACGGTGAGCGCGCGCGCGACCCTCGCCGGTGGCGCCAACACGCTGGTGCGCACCGGTGCGGGCTGGGCGGCCGACAACACCGACCTCCCGGGTGCGGTGGCGGCGATCCGGGAGCGCTACGACGGACCCGCCAGCGTCGCCACGATCATCGGCGCGGGCGCGACCGCCGCGTCGACCGGCCTCGCCCTCGCGGACCTCGGTGTCCGCACGATCCGGCTGCTGGCCCGCGAGCCCGCCCGGGCGGCCGCGACCGCCGCGGCGCTGGCCCGCGACCCGCGCCTCGAGGTCGACGTGCTGCCCCTCGACGGCGCCGCCGTCGTGGGGGAGGTCGTGGTGTCGACCATCCCGGTCGCCGCGCAGGACGACGCCCTCGTCGCCGCGACCTGCGGTGCCGCCGTCGTCTTCGAGGTCGTCTACGACCCGTGGCCGTCGCCGATCGCGGCCGCGGCGGCCGAGCGCGGCCAGGCGCTCGTCTCCGGCCTCGACCTGCTCGTCCACCAGGCTGTTCTGCAGTTTGCGATGTTCACTGGTCACAACGGGCCATTGGAGAGCATGCGGAAGGCGGGCGAAGCGGCGCTGGCCGCCCGCTAGCGTCCCCTCCATGCGAGTGGTCCTCTCCGGAAGTTGCCCGGGTGTCCCGCACCCCGAGCACGCACCTCGCGGCGTTGCCGACGCTCGCAAGACAGCCCAGTATGGCGTCGCGACGGCGCCTTGCGATGCACGCACTCGGAGCACGGGCCACCTCCGCACAACTTCCGGAGAGGACCACTAGTGCTCCCCGCCCTCGTCGGCGCGCTCGTCGGGCTCCTGGGCGGTCTCGTCGTCCCGCGGCTCGTCGCTTGGTGCCCCGAGCCCGAGCACGACCCTGCCGAGAACCCGGACGAGTTCCCGGACCACGTCCCGTTCGCGGAGCTCGCGCGGCGGCCGCACCTCGGCCTGTGGTGCGCCGGCGCGGGAGCGTTCGCCGGCGCGGCGCTCGGCCTGTCGATCGGCTGGGCCTGGTCGCTGCCGTGGCTGCTGGTGCTGGTGGCGCCGTGCATCGCGCTCGCGGTGATCGACTACGTGACGTGGTACCTCCCGAAGCGGATCGTGCTGCCGTCGTACGCCGTGGTGGCGGTCCTCGAGGTCGTCGCGACCGTGGCCCTGGGCAAGCCGATGCTGCTCGTCCTCGCGGTCGGCGGGATGGTCGTCCTGGGCGGCTACTACGGCCTCATGTGGTTCATCAGCCCGCGGGTGATGGCGTTCGGCGACGTCCGTCTCGGCGGGCTGATCGGGCTGGCGCTCGGACCGCTGGGCGCGGCGACCGTCTTCGTGTCCGTGCTCGCCGCCGCGGTGCTCTCGGTGGTCGCCTACGTGCCGATGAAGCTGCACGGCAACGCGATCCGTCGCCAGGGCGTCAGGGGTCCGTTGAAGGACAACGTGCCCTACGGCCCGTTCCTGCTGCTGGGTGCGCTCGTCGCCGTCGTCGTGGGACGGGTCCTGGCCGGTCTGTAGAGCCGTGGGAGACTTGCTCCCATGTTGCGCTGGCTGACTGCGGGGGAGTCCCACGGCCCCTCCCTGGTCGCGATCCTCGAGGGCCTGCCGGCCCACGTCGAGGTCACGACCGACGACATCTCCGACTCGCTCGCCCGTCGCCGTCTCGGCTACGGCCGCGGGGCGCGGATGAAGTTCGAGGCCGACGAGGTCACCCTCACCGGCGGCGTCCGCCACGGCCGCACGCAGGGCGGACCGGTCGCCATCGAGGTCGGCAACACCGAGTGGCCCAAGTGGGAGACCGTCATGTCCGCCGACCCGGTGGACCCCGAGGTGCTCGAGAAGCAGGCCCGCAACGCGCCCCTGACCCGCCCGCGACCCGGCCACGCCGACCTCGCCGGCATGCAGAAGTACGACTTCGACGACGCCCGCCCGATCCTCGAGCGCGCCTCCGCGCGTGAGACCGCGGCCCGCGTCGCCCTCGGCCGGGTGGCCAGCAACTTCCTCGAGCAGGCGACCGGCGCCCGCATCGTCAGCCACGTGCTGGAGATCGGCGGCGTGCGCACGCCGTCGCGCGAGCTGCCGACGCCCGACGACGTCGCCCGCCTCGACGAGGACCCGGTGCGCTGCTTCGACGCCGACGGCTCGAAGCAGATGGTCGAGCGGATCGACCAGGCCCACAAGGACGGCGACACGCTCGGCGGCGTCGTCGAGGTCGTCGTCCACGGCCTCCCGCCGGGGCTCGGCTCGCACGTGCACTGGGACCGACGCCTCGACGCGCGCCTCGCCGGCGCGCTGATGGGCATCCAGGCCATCAAGGGCGTCGAGGTCGGTGACGGCTTCGAGCTCGCCGCCACCCCCGGCTCCCTCGCCCACGACGAGATCGTGCCCACCGACGAGGGCCTGCGCCGCGTCTCGGGTCGCTCCGGCGGCACCGAGGGCGGCATGACGACCGGTGAGATCCTCCGCGTGCGCGCGGCGATGAAGCCGATCGCGACCGTGCCGCGGGCGCTGCGCACCGTCGACCTCGCCACCGGCGAGGAGGCCGTCGCGCACCACCAGCGCTCCGACGTCTGCGCCGTGCCGGCCGCCGGCATCGTCGCCGAGGCGATGGTCGCCCTGGTGCTGGCCGACGCGGTGCTGGAGAAGTTCGGCGGCGACTCCGTCGGCGAGACCCGGCGCAACGTGCAGACCTACCTCGACAACCTCCGCTACCGGTGACGGCTCCCCGCGCCGTCCTGGTCGGCACGATGGGCGCCGGCAAGACCACGGTCGGACAGCTCGTGGCCGACGCGCTCGGGGTCGGCTTCGCCGACACCGACACCGTGATCGAGCAGCGGGTCGGCAAGACCGTGCAGGACATGTTCGTCGACGACGGCGAGCAGGCGTTCCGGGCGCTCGAGCGGGCCGTGGTGGCTGAGTTCCTCGACGGCCACGACGGCGTGCTGTCGCTCGGCGGGGGAGCGATCCTGGACCCCTCCACCCAGGCGCTGCTCGCGCCGCACCGGGTGGTCTTCCTGCGCGTCGGCCTCGCCGAGGCGGTCAAGCGGGTCGGGCTCGGCGTCGGCCGACCGCTGCTGCTGGGCAACGTCCGCTCCCGCGTCAAGCAGCTCCTCGACGAGCGTGCCCCGATCTACGAGGGCCTGGCCCGGTTCACCGTCGACACCGACGAGCGGGCTCCCGCGGACGTCGCCGCCGAGGTCGTCGCCGCCCTCGCTGCCCTGGAGGAGACCTCGTGAGCACCCCGTCCGAGCACACCGTCATCCCCGTGGCCACCGCGTCGCCGTACGACGTCGTGGTCGGCCACGGCGTCCTCGACCGCCTGCCCGGGCTGCTGCCCGCCGGCGTGCAGCGGGTCGCGATCGTCTGCCCGGAGTCGCTCGAGGACCTGCTCGAGCCGTTCGCGGACCTGCTCGACGGCTACGAGGTCGTCGTGCTGCAGGTCCCCGACGGCGAGGAGGCCAAGAACTGGGAGGTCGCCGCCGCGTGCTGGGAGGGCCTCGGTGAGGAGGGCTTCACCCGCTCCGACGCCGTGGTCACCCTCGGTGGCGGAGCGACCACCGACCTCGGCGGCTTCGTCGCGGCCACCTGGCTGCGCGGAGTCGCGGTGGTGCACGTCCCGACCACCCTGCTCGCCATGGTCGACGCGGCCGTCGGTGGCAAGACCGGCATCAACACCCCTGCCGGCAAGAACCTCGTCGGCTCCTTCCACGAGCCCGCCGGCGTGCTGTGCGACCTGGCGCTGCTGGCCACGCTGCCCCGTGAGGAGCTCGTCGCCGGGCTGGGCGAGGTCGTCAAGTGCGGCTTCATCGCCGACCCGCGCATCCTCGAGCTCGTCGAGACCACCGAGCCGTCCTCGCTGACCGCGGACTCGCCGGTGCTGCGCGAGCTCGTCGAGCGGTCGGTCGCCGTCAAGGCGGCGGTCGTCGCCGGCGACCTCAAGGAGAGGGGCGGCGTCGACGGCCACCCCGGCCGTGAGGCGCTCAACTACGGGCACACGCTCGCCCACGCGATCGAGAAGGCCACCGACTACGGAATCCGCCACGGCGAGGCCGTCGCCATCGGTTGCGTGTACGTCGCCGAGCTGGCCGCCCGCGCCGGCGGCCTCCCGCCGGAGCTGGTCGCCCGGCACCGTGCGGCGTTCGGCAGGGTCGGGCTGCCCACGTCGTGGAGCGGCGCCTCGTTCGAGGACCTGCTCGCCACGATGCGCGTCGACAAGAAGTCGCGGGGCAACCAGCTCCGGTTCGTCGTACTCGAGGACGTGGGGCGGCCGGTCGTGCTCGCCGGGCCGTCCGAGGAGCACCTGCGCGCGGCCTACGCCGCGATCTCGGGAGGTGCCGCGTGAGGCGGGTGCTCGTCCTCAACGGACCCAACCTCGGCCGGCTGGGCAGGAGGCAGCCGGAGATCTACGGCAGCACCACCCATGCCGAGCTGGCCGCGCTGTGCGTCGACTGGGGTCGCGCAGCCGGGCTCGATGTCGAGGTCCGGCAGACCAACCACGAGGGACAGCTGCTCGACTGGCTCAACGCCGCGGCGGACGACGACACGCCGGTCGTGCTCAACGCGGCGGCCTGGACGCACTACTCGCTGGCGCTCTACGACGCGTGCGCGCAGCTGACGGCGCCGCTCGTCGAGGTCCACATCTCGGAGCCGAAGGAGCGCCCGGAGGTGTTCCGCCACACGTCGTACGTCGAGCCGTACGCCGCGACCACCATCTCCGGCCAGGGCATCGACGGCTACCGGCAGGCGCTGGAATTCATCGCAGCGCACCCCGCGCACTAGAATCGTCCGCTGGCCCGGGACTCCGGCTCCGGCGCCCCCCGATCTTCGACATCTGCAGAGAAGGCTGACGCATGGCAACGACGAACGACCTCAAGAACGGCATGGTGCTCAACCTGGAGGGCCAGCTCTGGCAGGTGGTCGAGTTCCAGCACGTGAAGCCCGGCAAGGGCCCGGCCTTCGTCCGTACCAAGCTCAAGCACGTCGAGTCGGGCAAGAACGTCGACAAGACCTTCAACGCCGGCACCAAGGTCGAGACCGCCACGGTCGACCGCCGCTCGTTCCAGTACCTCTACAACGACGGCACCAACTTCGTCTTCATGGACGTCCAGGACTACGACCAGATCGAGGTCACCCCGGAGATCGTCGGCTCCGCCGCCGGCTTCCTCCTGGAGAACCAGGACGTCGTGATCGCCACCAACGAGGGCCGCGTGCTCTTCATCGAGATGCCGGCCTCGGTCGAGCTGCTCGTCTCCTACACCGAGCCCGGCGTCGTCGGCGACTCCGCCACGGGCCGCACCAAGCCGGCCACGCTCGAGACCGGCGCCGAGATCCAGGTCCCGCTCTTCATCGAGCAGGGCGAGAAGATCAAGGTCGACACCCGCGAGGGCGGCTCGTACCTCTCCCGTGTGAAGGGCTGAGTGGCGACCCTGATGGGAGCCCGCACCAAGGCCCGCAAGCGTGCCCTCGACGTCCTGTACGCCGCCGACATGCGCGGTGAGACCGGCGTCGAGGCGCTCGCGCGCGTCGTCGCGGAGGGCGAGGCGCCCAGCAACCCCTACACCCGCACGATCGTCGAGGGCGTCACCGAGCGGCGCGAGCGGATCGACGAGGTCCTCACCGAGTTCTCGACCGGCTGGACCCTCGCCCGGATGCCCGCCGTCGACCGCAACGTCCTGCGGATCGGCGTCTGGGAGCTGCTCTGGGTGGACGACGTTCCCGACACCGTCGCGGTGACCGAGGCGATGGGCCTCGTGCAGGAGCTGTCGACCGACGAGTCGCCGGCCTTCGTCAACGGCGTGCTGGGTGCGATCCAGCGGAGCAAGTCCACCCTCGTCTGAGCGAGCGCAGCCCCCGGACCGACCCGAGATCGGACCGGGGGCTGCGCGGTCGTCGGCGTCAGAGAACGACGGTGACCGTCTTGCTCTCCGTGTTCGCGAGAATGCCGTCGTACCCGCACTCGCGGCCGACGCCCGACGACTTCAGGCCGCCCCAGGGGAGCTGTGGCATCAGTGGCGACCAGCCGTTGATGGCGACGGCACCCGCCTGGAGCCCTGCCGACATGGTGTGGGCTCGGGCGAGGTCCTGGGTGTAGATCGTGCCGGCCAGGCCGTAGTCGGTGTCGTTGGCCATGGCGAGCGCCTCCTCGTCGGACTCGAACGGGATGACGGTGGCGACCGGACCGAAGATCTCCTCACGGGCGATCGTCATCTCGTTGGTGCCGGCGAAGACGGTCGGCTCGACGAAGAAGCCGGCGTCGCCGAAGGCCCTGCCGCCCGCGACCAGCTTCGCCCCTTCCGAGGACCCCTTCCGTACATAGCCGAGGACCCGGTCACGCTGTGTCTCGCTGACGAGGGGACCGAGGGTGGTCTCCGCTGCGAACGGGTCGCCGAGCACCTGGGACGAGGCCGCGCCGCCGAGACCATCGAGCACGGCGTCGTACAGGGTGCGGTGGACGAACACCCGGCTGCCGGCGGCGCAGGTCTGGCCGGAGTTGGCGAAGACGCCCATGCCGATCGAGGGGAGCACCACGTCGAGGTCGGCGTCCGCGCAGACGATCTGTGCGGACTTCCCGCCGAGCTCGAGGGTGGTGCGCTTGAAGGTGTCGGCTCCGACCTTCTGGATCTCCCGTCCGACCTCGGTCGACCCGGTGAAGCTGACCTTGTGCACGCCCCGGTGTCGGACCAGGGCCGCACCGGTCACGGCACCCTCGCCGGGCAGCACCTGGACCACTCCGGCGGGGAAGCCGGCCTCGACGACGAGTCGCGCCAGGTGGAGGATCGAGAGCGAGGCGTCCTCGGCCGGCTTGATGATGACCGTGTTGCCGCAGGCCAGAGCCGGGGCGAGCTTCCAGCCCAGGATCATCAGTGGCGCGTTCCACGGCACGATCGCGGCGATCACCCCGACAGGCTGACGCAAGGTGTAGGCGTGGGTCGGACGGCCGAGGTAGCCGTCGTTGCTGATCTGCTCGCCGTTGATCTTGTCCGCCCAGCCGGCGTAGTAGCGCAACGTCGCGACCAGGTTGGGCACGAACAGCATCTGGGCCAGCCCGTTCGGCACGCCCATGTCGAGCGAGTCGAGGTCGGCCAGCACGGACGCGTCGCGCTCGACGAGGTCGGCGAGCCGATGGATCAGCGTGGCCTTCCCGGACGGAGGTACGGCGGCCCAGTCCCCGCGCAGCGCGGACGTCGCGGCGGCGACCGCGCGGTCGACATCCGCGGCAGAGGCCGCGGAGATGTCGGCCAGCGGCGCCCCGGTCGTGGGGTTGAGGGAGGTGAGGGTGCCGCCGGTGCCGGCGACGAACGAGTCCCCGAGAAGAAGGTCCGTGGTGAAGTCGGGGGTGGTCATGTGCGTGCTCCTGGTCCGTCCGTGCGTAGATGGCGGCCGCGTCAGCGGCCGAGGATGATGTCGGCGGCGCGTTCGGCGATCATCGCCGTCGGCGCGTTGGTGTTGCCGGTCGTGACCGCGGGCATCACGGAGGCGTCGGCCACCATCAGCCCCTCGATGCCGACGACGGCGAGATCAGGGGAGACGACCGCCTCCGCGTCGGTGCCCATCCGGCAGGTGCCGACCTGGTGGTGGTAGGTCTGGACGGAGCGCCGGACCCAGGCCTCGATGGCCTCGTCGCTGTCGCCGGTGCCGGGTCCGGGCTGCACCTCGTAGGCGCCCCACTCCTCGGCGAGAGGACCGGTGGCCGCGACTCGGCGCACCTGACGTACGGACGCTACGAGGGCGGCGACGTCGCCGGGGTCGCTGAGCACGCCGTAGTCGATGAGCGGCTCCGCCTCCGGGTCGGTGCTCGCGATCGACACGGTACCGGTGCTCCTGGGCCGGATCAGGGCGGCGTGGAGCGTGAACCCGGACGGCGGACCGGCCATCTCCGGGTCGTAGTAGAACGGGATGGAGAAGTTGATCGGCTGGGTGTCCGGCACCGGCAGGGCGGGGTCGGACTTCCAGAACCAGTGGGTCTGGGTGACCGGCTGGAACGGCTGCGGTGGGTCGATCTCTCGCTTCTCGGTGCCGAAGATGACGGGGACCAGCCAGTGGTCCTGGAGGTTCGCGCCCACGCCTGGAAGGTCGGCCACGACCGGGACGCCCAACGCCTCGAGATGGTGGGCTGGTCCGATCCCGCTGCGCAGCAGCACCCCGGGAGACGCGAGCGCTCCCGCGGTGAGGACCACCCGGTCCGCCTGGATCGTCCGGCGCTGGCCGTCGATGACCACGGACGCACCCGTGGCCCGACCGTCGGCGACGATGACACGGTCGACGAGCGCTCCGGTGAGGAGGGTGAGGTTCGGGTGGTCGAGGACGTCACGCATGTAGGCCCTCCAGGTCGAGAGGCGCTTGCCGTCGCGCAGGTTCAGCTGCATGCACGACACGCCGTCCTGGTCGCCGGTGTTGTAGTCGTCGTTGAGCGGCAGGCCCGAGGCCACCGCGGAGTCGATGATCGCCTCCTGGATGGGGGAGAGGTCCGGCGTCGCCCGGTCCATGAAGCCCTGGCCGGTCGCGAGGTTCATCTCGATCCGGCCGAAGATCGGCTTCACCTCGTCCCAGGCCCAGCCCTTGTTGCCGGCGTGCGCCCAGCCGTCGTAGTCCCAGGCCGTGCCGCGTACCCAGATGGTGCCGTTGAGCTGGCCGGAGCCGCCGACGACCTTGCCGCGCGGGGACATGATCCGCCGGCCCTGCGCATGGGGCTGAGGCGTGCTGGACCAGCCCCAGTTCTCCGGTCCGCCCCACAGCTCGCCGACGCGGGAGAGGTCGTGGATGGCGGGGTTCGTGTCCATGCCGCCGGCTTCGACGAGGGTGACCCGGAGCCCTTCATCCAGCAGGCGCCGAGTCAGGACGGAGCCGGCGGTACCCGCTCCGAGGATGAGAATGTCGGTGGTCAACTGCCGGCTCCTGTCACATGAACGGATGTGGGCCCGAGAGGCACTGCTGTGTGCGGGATCACGCTAGAAGTGGTGCTCGGTGGCTCGCCATGGGGACAAGGTGCAGCGCGCTAAGGGTTTCCCCGACCGCGGCGCTGCGTAGGTCAGTAGAGCTCGATCAGCAGCCGGTCGCTGGTGGCGCGGGAGACGCAGAGGGCGAGCTGGCTCTCCCGGTCGGTGGCCGTGAGGCAATTGTCGCGGTGGTCGACGGTGCCCTCCAGCAGGCCGGAGACGCAGGAGCCACAGACGCCCTCCTCGCAGGACTTGAAGACCTCGACGCCGTTGTCCTCCAGCACACCGAGGATGGAGCGGTCCGCCGGGACCTGGAAGATCTCGCCGGTGTCGAGCTCGACGGTGAACGCCCGGTCCTCGCTGCTGTCGACCACGGAGGCGACGAAGTTCTCGAGGTGGACGTGGGCCTCGCCGACGTGTTCCGAGAACGTGGCGGCGACCTGGTCCATGAAGCCCTGCGGCCCGCAGGTGTACACGTGGCTGCGGGCCGTGAGCCGGGGGGTGATCGCGGCGAGCGCGTCCGGATGCGCTGCCCGCGGCACGCCGAGGTGGATCCGGACCCGGTCGCGGAACTCGGCGCGGCCCTCCAAGAGGTCGGCGAAGGCGGCTTCCTCCCGGGAGCGGGCGAAGTAGTGGAGCTGGAACTCGGCGCCACGGCTGTGCAGGTCGTACGCCATCGAGAGCAGCGGCGTAATGCCGATGCCGCCCGCGACGAGGATGTGCCGGTCGGCGTCGTCGGCGACTGCGAGCAGGTTGCGCGGCTTGCTGACCTTGAGATGGTCGCCGACCCGCACCTCGTGGATGGCGGCCGAGCCGCCGCGCGACTCGGGCTCGCGCTTCACTGCGATCAGGATCGACTCGGGGTCGTCGGGCGGCATGCACAGGGAGTACTGCCGGAGCACTCCGGTGGGACCGACCACGTCGACGTGCGAGCCCGCCGGATAGGGCTTGAGGGCCTGGCCGTCGGCGCGCACCATCCTCAGGGTGCGGATGTCCGCTGCCTCGTCGACGATGTCGACGACACGGAAGACGATGTTCGTCATCGGGTGCTCCTCGTGGTGTTGCGGTGTTCCGGTCAGCGGAGGTAGAGACCACCGTTGGCGTCCCAGCAGGCACCGGTGACGGACGCGGCCTCGGCGGAGGCGAGCAGGGCGACCATGTCGGCGATGAAGCGCATGCTCCCGAGGCGGCCGACGGGGATGTCGGCGACGAGGCCGTCGAGCCCCTCGCCGAGGAGCTCGCGGATCATCGGGCCGTCCTGGGGGCCGGGGGAGACGGCGTTGACCGTGACCCCGCGGGCCGCCAGCTCGCGCGCGAAGACCTTCGTCGCGGACAGCACCGCACCCTTGGAGGAGGCGTAGTGGCCGCCGGTCGCAGTGCCTCCGTTCTGGCCCGCCAGCGAGGCGATGTTCACGATCCGGCCGTAGCCGGTCTCGGCCATCGCGGTCCCGAAGACCTGGCAGGAGTAGAAGGTGCCGTTGAGGTTGACGCGCATGACCTGGTCCAGCTCGTCCGGGGTGATCTCGAGCAGCGGCCGGACCTCGGTGCGAGCGGCGCAGTTGACGAGGACCTCGACGCTGCCATAGTCGGCCACGACCTCGGCGTACAGCTTCTCGACGGCCGTCCGTTCACCGATGTCCACGGCGTATGCCCGTGCATCGGGTCCCTGTGCCGAGAGCTCGGCCGCGAGCTCGGTGGCTGTGCCGGCCGAGATGTCGGCGACCGCGACCCGGTGCCCGCCGGCGTGGAGGCGGCGGGCGATCTCGCGCCCGAGACCGGTCGCACCGCCGGTGACGACAGCGACCGGTGCCTGGGCGCTCACAGCAGGAACCCAGCTGCCGGGACCGCGTCGGCGGCGTCGACGAGGCGGACGACCTTGCGGACGATCCGGTCCTCCGCGGGCGTCGCGCCGAGCCGGATCACGTGGTCCAGGTCGCCCGCCCAGAGGTCGTGGCTGCCGCGCTTGTAGGCGACCAGGACCTGGGCGGCGCGCAGGGAGACCTCGTCGTCGGAGACGGCGGTCGGCACGAAACGGGAGACGGTGCGTGCGGTCGTGGCGGCGTCGACAGCGGCGATGGCAAAGCCCTCGGTCATCCGGGCCACGCGCAGGCGCCGCATCCGGGCGTCGTCGAACACCATGTTGAGGATGTCGTCGAAGGACTCGGCGTGACGGTCGATCGGGATGACGTAGACCGCGTCTTCGCTGTAGAGGCCCTGCCAGGTCCCGTAGTCCTTGGCGTCGAGCACGGCGGCCTCCCGCCAGACCAGCTCGATCGCGCGGACCACCCGGGGGTCGGTCAGCGAGAGCCCAGCGGCCACGGCAACGGTCTCAGTCATCGCTCATCATCTGCTTCCACTGCTGGTAGGCGGCGCGCATGCCGGTCTCGTCGGTCACGTGGCTGGTGGGCCAGCCATGGTCGGACGGCTTCTCGCGGCCCAGTCCGCGGTTGACCATGATCGGCATCTCGGGTGCGCCCCGGGCGCCGCGCTGGACGCGGTCCCAGCCCTCGGAGTCGTCGGGGGTACCGAAGCCGAACGGGCCCTGGAAGTGCTCGTGGGCCCGCAGCCGCTCGCGGTTGACCGGGGCGACGATCTCGGGCGGGCCGTCGGGGCCGAGAGCGACGTGCTCGATGTAGGTCTCGTCGACGCTGATCGGTCGAAGCACGCGGAGGAAGGAGATCGACATCGACACGTTGGGGAACAGGTTGAGGTTGAACCCGGTGCCGTGGACGGCCCGGACCAGCCGGCGGATCTCGGCCTCGTCGACGCCGCGTCCCCGCAGGTCTGCGACGAGCGGGTCGAACCGGGGTTGCAGCGGCTCGGAGCCGTCGTCGGTCTCGAGGTCGGAGTGCTCGGGCACCATCTGCATCACCGAGTGGCCGTTGCCGAGGTCGTGCGTGAGGGCCGTCGGGTCGGTCATGAACGACATCATCTCGGCGGTCTCGGCGTCGACCGATGCCATCCAGGAGCGGTGCACGATCGGGAAGTGGTAGCCGTCGGTGGTGTTCTCGAGCTGGATCTTCCAGTTGCCCTTGAACTTGAACTGATGGGTGCCGATCACCTTGATCGGATAGCCGCCTCCCTGGGCCATGAACCGGTCGATCCACCCCTTGGCGTCGCCGAGGAAGCCCTCGAGCGGCTCGATGTCCTCGGCGAAGGTGGCGAACACCATGCCGCCGTAGGACTCGGTGCGCAGCTTCTTCAGGCCGAGCCCGGACTTGTCCATGACGCCCTCGTAGCCGTCCGGGTACGGGATCCCGCGCAGCTGGCCGTCGAGGCCGTAGGACCACGCGTGGTACGGGCAGGTGAAGCCGTTGGCGTGGCCCGTGCGCTGCTCGCACAGCGAGGCGCCGCGGTGCCGACACCGGTTGACCATCGTGTGGATGGCACCCTTGCGGTCCCGGGCCACGATGACCGGCTGCCTGCCGACGTAGGTCGACTTGAAGCTGCCGGACCTGGGCAGCTCGGACTCGTGGGCGACCCAGACCCAGGTGCGCTCGAAGAGCTTCGTCATCTCCTGCTCGAAGATCTCCGGGTCGGTGTACATCCGTCCGGCGACGCGGTCGTCGAGGACCAGGTCGGCGGGGGGCAGGTCGTGAACGGTCTCTGCCGTGAAGTCGGTGGTCATCGGGCTGCGTCCTTCATGGGGTCCTCGTACTCGCGTGGGGTGAGGGCGCGGCCGATCCGCGCCTCGATCCTGGCGAACTTCCAGAGCTTCCAGGGGCTCGTGCCGACGGCGATGGTCCGCAGCAGGCCGCAGGCCTCCCGGACCGTCTCCTGGGCGTCGACGTCGCAGAGCAGGTAGCAGGTCCAGGGCCAGCTGTCGGAAGGGCCGACCATGTGGCAGTCGTCGTCGATGTCCCCGATGAAGTCGACACCGGGCAGCCCCTTGATGCTGTCCATCAAGCCGACGAACGCGGTCCAGACGTCGCCGGGCTCGACCCCGCCCTCGGGCAGGTCGAAGAAGTTCTGGTTGATGCCGATGCAGAACAGGACGCGGAGCGGCGGTGTGCTCACGGGCGGTCTCCTCTCGCGTAGAAGTGGCTCACTGGAAGCCGGGGACGGTGGGCGGTTGGCTCATCAGCACGGCGCCCGCGGCGTCATACATCGCGGGGCCGAGGAACGCGTGCTGCTGGGGGACCAGGGCGTCACCGAGCAGCCACTGCAGGGGATGGCTCGTGCTGATGGCGCCGGTGCCGGACAGGTGGATCACCTCGTTCACGACCTCGGCCGACGTCCTTGCGAGGTGCGCCGCGGAGAGGCGCAGCTGTGCGTTCTGCTGGCTCGTGGCCGGGTCGCCGGCGAGGACGCCCTGCCAGGTCTCGTCGGTGACCTCGTAGAAGTACGCCCGCGCCGAGCGCAGGCTCGCCTCCGCTTCCGCGAGGCCGATCCGGTAGTAGGCGCGGTCGGCCAGCTTGGGTGCTCCGGTGACCCCGGTACGTCCGGCTCCCACCTCGGCAGCGAAGTCGAGGGCGGTCCGCGCGACGCCGGCGCCGACGACGGCGAGCACCTGGGCGGCGTACGCGAGGGTGGGGTAGCGGTAGAGCGGCTCGTCCACGGTCGGCTCGCCGCCGCGGATGAAGGTCCACTCGCGCGGCACCTCGACGTGGTCGACCGCGAGGTCGAACGAGCCGGTGCCTTTCATGCCGACGACGTCCCACTCCTGCACGATCTCGACCTGGTCGGGCCGAAGCAGGGCGGTTCGCGGCTTGCCGGCCGTCGAGTCGTCACCGGGGATGCCGACGCCGAGGATGTCGGCGCCCATGCACCCACTGGCGAACTTCCAGCGGCCGTTGACCAGAAAGCCGGCCCCGGTCGGCTCCGCGTGCTGGACGGGGAACAGCCCGCCTGCGAAGCACACGTCCGGGCCGTCGGCGTAGAGCTGTGCCTGCGTCTCGAGTGGAAGGGCGGCGAGGTAGACGAGCGCCGAGCCGAAGCTCGCGACCCAGCCGGTGGAACCGTCCACCGTCGAGATCCGCTCGATCCGCCTCAGGAACTCCGCGGGAGGCAGCGGCTCGCCACCGAACCGCTGGGGCGTCGAGGCGCGATAGATCCCGGTCTCCTTGAGCCGGGCCACGAAGTCCCGCGACACGTAGCGTTGGTCGCGGAACTCCTCCCGGCGGCTGGTGAGCTCCACCAGTACGTCCTCGAGCGGGACCGTCGCTGGACGGCTCTCCTGGGTCTGGACCATCGGTTGCTCCTCATCGATCGGGTCTGCACCCGACGCTAGGTACGGGCCCGGGCAGCGTCGATTGGTCATTGCCTGCGGCGCCGGGGGATTCCCTCGCAGCGGAGTAGGGGATTTCTTCACCGGCGTGGCGGGCCAGGGGCTGCCGCAGATCGCGGGGCGCTCCTACGCTGACCGGTATGCAGGTGGATGCCGCGGCACCCGAGCTGGTGACCGAAGACTTCGTCGCGATGATGGACGCGTCCAGCATGTGCGTGCTGGTCCATGACGCCGGAACGAAGAACATCCTGTGGGCCAACCGCGCGGCCTGCGACATGCTCGAGTTCACGGTCGCCGAGATCCGGCCGCTGAAGGCCAACCACATGAGCAGCTCGGCGCAGCAGTACGACCGGGTCCTCGGCCGCGCCTGGCTCCAGGACGCCGTCGAGCACGGCTCCAGCAGGATCGAGTGGCACTACCGGTCCCGGTCCGGGCGGGTCATCCCGACCGATGCCATCGCCGTCAGGGTCGAGCTCGCCCAGGGGCCGGCCGTGATGGTGCAGTTCCGCGACATCGCCCGCGAGCAGGAGGTCGAGCGCGAGCTCAAGCTCACGACCTCGTACGTCGATGCGCTGGCGCGGCACACCTCGACCGTCGCGTTCCTGCTGGACGAGGCGGGTGCGGTGCGCTTCGCCACCGACTCGGCGCTCGGCCACATCGGGCTGACCGGCGACGACGACCCGCCCGCGGGGCATCCGCTGACGACGTACGGGCGACTGCGCCGCGGTGGTCGGCCGGTTTCGTGGGAGGACACCGCCGCTGGTGCGGCGCCGGTCGGACCGGTCCAGCTCGAGCTGCTCGGCGACGGGGCGAGCACCACCTGGCTGGAGGGCAGCATCGAGCGGCTGCGCGTCCAGGAGGTCGACGCCTACCTGATGATCCTGCACGACGTCTCCGAGCGGGTCCGGGGCGAGGCCAGGCGTGAGCTGGAGCTGCGCCACGAGAACTACCTCGCCCGCTACAACGCGATGGGCGACATGGCGATGGCGATCGCGCACGAGCTCGGCCAGCCGCTCGCGGCGGCCGGCAACTTCATCGCCGGGATCCGCGGCCGCGCGACCACGCTCGCCCAGGAAGGCGAGATGCCGCAGCGGTTCGCCGACCACGTGGCGTACGGCCTGGACAGCGCCGCCCGGCAGATCGACCGCGCGACCGGCATCGTCAGTGCGCTGCGCTCGTTCGTCGGTCACCTCGAGCAGGTCGAGCAGGTCGTCGACCTCAACGAGGTGGTCCGCGAGTGCCTCTACTTCATCCGGCTCCGGGCGGCCGCGAGCGACGTCGAGCTGCAGGTCGAGCTGGGTGACGTACCCGTGCTGGTCCGCTGCGAGCAGGTGCTCACCGGCCAGGTGGTGATGAACCTGTGCTTCAACGCGATCGACGAGATGGCGGCGTGCGACCGGGTTGAGCGGCGGATCGAGGTGACCGTGCGGACCACGGACGGGATGGGGGTCGTCACCGTGGACGACCACGGACGGGGCTTCGTACGCGACCCGTTCGCCGAGTCCTTCACCAGCAAGCAGGCGGGCAGCGGCATCGGCCTCGCACTGAGCCACCGGATCATCACTCGCCAGCACGGCAGTATCTGGGCCGAGCACCGCGGGGCCGGCGGGTCCCGCTTCGGCTTCGCGCTGCCCCTGACCGTAGACCCCGTTGCCTAGCGGCCCTGGGTCACCAGGCGGGTCTGCGGACGTACGCGTGCAACACCCCGGTGTCCGTCACAGAGCGACTCATCGCGGCGGGGAACTCTCCGCGATCGACGTCGCCAGGTCGGTCGACCTGCTGATGACGACCCTCATCGGGGCACAGGTGGCGGTCCTCGGTTGTTGGCGGTCAACGTTCGCTAGGGGAAATCCTCAGCCAGCGCGGTGGAACTCTCGATATGTCGACGCCTGGAGCCCGGCATAACGTCGGGACATGTCCGACGAGCTCACCACCACCCAGCGTGACTTCCGTTCCGCGATGGCGAACCTGTCGGCCGCGGTCAACGTCGTCACGACCGACGGCGTCAGCGGCCGCGCCGGCATCACCGTCAGCGCGGTCTGCTCGGTCACCGACAGCCCGCCGACGCTGCTGGTCTGCGTCAACCAGGCCAGCTACACACACGACATCTTCCGCACCAACCGTCGGGTCGCCATCAACGTCCTCGGCCGCCAGCACGAGGAGCTCGCGCTGCACTTCGCGGGCGCGACCGGTCTCTCGATGGAGGAGCGGTTCGCGCTTCCGGCCTGGGACCACGACCGCCATGGAGTGCCGGTCCTCGACGATGCGGCGGCCGTCCTGGTCGGTCGTGTCGGGGCCGAGTTCACCCAGGGCACCCACACGGTGCTCTTCGTCGAGGTCGACCACGTCAGCGTCCACGACGAGGCCGGCGCGCTGCTCTACTTCCAGCGCGGCTTCCACCGGATCACGCCCGCGACGCGGGTCGCGGCGAGCGCCTGAGGCAGGGAGCAGATGACCGAGCGCACGACGCTGATGTGCTACAACGACACGCATGGCTACGGCTGGCGCCACGTGGACCTCTTCGTCCACGACGCACAGGGCCGAGAGCTCAACTGGGTCCACTGGCAGGTCCCGACGGACGGTCCCGATGCCGCTGACGACGTCACTGCACAGATCGAGCCGTCGCTGCGGCGCACGTCGGGGTGGCGGCACGCGGTGAGCGCGAGCGGCATGGACTACTGGGAGGCCGACGCCGCCTGGGAGGACGAAGCGTGACCCGGACGCCGTGGTCGCTGCGCGCGCTGGTCGAGGACCTGCGATCCGGGCGGACCACGTCTGACGCGGTCTGGGCAAGGTTCCGCGAAAGGGTGGCGGAGACCGATCCGGTGCTGCGGGCCTGGGTGGCTCTCGCCGACCCGCCCCCAGTGCCCCGGCCTGGCCCGCTCGGCGGCGTCCCGCTCGGGGTCAAGGACATCATCGACGTGGCCGGTCTGCCGACCCGGTGCGGTGCCGGCGTGCGAGCCGACGCTTCGCCCGCGGAGGCGGATGCGGCGATCGTGTCAGCCTGGCGTGCCACCGGTGCGGTTCCCGCCGGGAAGACCGTGACCACCGAGTTCGCCTTCTTCGCGCCCGGACCGACCGCGAACCCGGCGGCTCCGGGGCACACGCCGGGCGGTTCCTCGAGCGGCTCGGCGGCCGCCGTGGCCTCCGGCCAGGTCCCGCTTGCGCTCGGCTCGCAGACCGCCGGCTCGGTGACGCGTCCGGCCGCCTACTGCGGCGTCGCTTCGCTCGTGATGAGCCACGGCCGGTTCCCGGTCACGGGGATCACCGGACTCAGCGCGAGCCTCGACAGCCACGGTGTGCTCGCTGCGTCCGCCGGCGACCTGGCCCTGGCGTGGTCGGCGCTCACCGGGGCCCCGGACGTGGGCTCCGTGACGGGCGCGCCACCGCGGATCCTGCTCTGGTCCGCCGATCCGCTCGGTGTGGTCGAGGACCACATGCAGGCCGCGCTGGCGGCCGTCGTCGACCGGCTGCGAGGTGCGGGCGCCGTCGTCGACCCGTTCCCCGACGAGAGGCTGGTCGCCGAGCTCACCGGCGCGCACCCGGTGGTGATGGCGTTCGAGGCCGCCCGGGAGCGCGCGGCGGAACTGGCACGCGTCGACGAGCTGAGCGCTCCACTCGCCACCCTCCTCCGCACAGGTGCGGTCACCTCCCACGCCGACTACCGGGCCGCATGCGCGGTCGCGGACGCCGGCGAGAAGGCGGTCGCGACCCACCTGGCGTCGTACGACGTCGTGCTCGGCCCGGCCGCTCCGGGCCCTGCGCCGCGCGGGCTCGACGCGACGGGGGACCCGGTCCTCAGTCGGGCCTGGCAGGCGCTAGGCCTACCGACGGCCGCTGTCCCCGGCCTCACGGACAGCTCCGGACTTCCCCTCGGCGTACAGGTCGTGGGTCATCGTCGTGGCGAGACTGCGCTGCTCGGCCACGCCGCGTGGATCGAACGACACCTGCCCGGCGCATTCCGGTCCTAGAGTGAGGGTGGTGCCCGATGAACCCGTCCGACTCCCTTTCCTCCCGTGAGCCAGTGACACCGGTCGTCCACATCGTCGATGACGACGAGGACCTCCGGCAGTCCCTGGTGTTCCTGTTCGAGAGTGTTGGCATCACGGCGTTCACCTATCCGGACGCGCCCACCTTCCTCGACGAGATGGACCCCGACGAGCCCAGCGTCGTGATCGTCGACGTGCGGATGCCGGGGCTGAGCGGGTTCCAGCTGCAGGAGCAGCTGGTGGCGCGCGGCTACCCCGCACCGGTGATCTTCTGCTCGGCCCACGGCGACATCCCGATGTCCGTGCGCGCCCTGCGCCAGGGCGCCGTCGACTTCCTCGAGAAGCCCTACGAGCCGCAGAAGATGCTCGAGGTCGTCCAGGAGCACATCGAGGTCGCCGACCGCCAGTTCTCAGAGGAGCGCTGCCGCCGCGCGGTCTCCGCGCGCCTGGACTCGCTGACCCCGCGCGAGCGCGAGGTGCTCCGCCTCGTCATCGCGGGGATGCCGAGCCAGCACATCGCGCGCGAACTGGGGACCAGTGTCAAGACTGTCGACGTGCACCGGGCGCGGATCAAGGCGAAGTCCGAGGCCGAGAGCCTCGGGACGTTGGTGCGGGACGTGCTGCAGTACCGCGTGACGGTGTAGCCACGAACGCCAACGAACGCCCGCGAAGGGTCATCGACGGGACTCCGTGGGCGGTGGTGACCGACGTCCAGCTCAGGCCCTGTCCCGCCGGTCCATCAGCACCGAGATGGTCGGGTACGCCGACGCGAAGCCAGCCGGCAAAGGTGCGACGAAGACGTTCTCGGTGCGCGTGCGGGTGATCAGCCAGCGCCCCTCGTCGCGCCGGAACGCGTTGTTGAGCCGGCTCGAGCGGAGCAGGGCGGTGCCGTCGGCGTAGAGCCAGGGCTGCAGATGGATCCACTGGCCCTCGGCCCGGTCCCCGTCGCGGTCGACATGGATCTGCTCGGAGGTGAGGTAGTGGGCGTTCAGCACGAGCGCGGGCGTGCGGTCAGGCGACCAGAACCTCTCGAAGTGCGAGCGAACGGCGGCCTTGCCGACGGCCCGGCCGAACTGTCCGTCGTACTGCTCGCCGACGCCCTCCCAGACTGCGTCGTCGGCGTACAGGTCCATGACGAGGTCGATGCGTCGGGCGTCGTCGGGCGCGCCAGCCTCCGGGCAGGGTGTGTCGCACAGGAACATGTAGCGGGCCTGGAGGCGGCGGATCTCCGCCTCCGCATCCAGGGCCGCCACTCGGCGCCGCAGCGCCTCGAGCTCCTCGCTCATCGACCCGCCCGGGCACGCACCGGCGCTGTCTCGGGGAGCAGGAGCAGGCAGACCACGGTCACGGCCATGCCGGTCGCCAGGTAGTAGCCGACCGACGACGCCTCGCCGGTCCACTCGATGAGCCGGTTCGCGATCGACGGTGACAGACCGCCGCCGAGGACCGCACCGATCTGGTAGGCCAGCCCCGCGCCGGACTGGCGCTGCTCGGGCGTGAACAACTCGGTGAGAAAGGTGATGAGCGGTCCGAACAGGAAGCCGGTGAGGAAGAAGCCTCCTGCGATGGCGAGGGCCCAGGCGAACAGAGAACCCTGCTGTGCGAGCGGGAACAGGACCAGCACGTAGCCGAGCACGGCCACCGCGGCGGTGAGCATGACGGGCTTGCGGCCGAGCCGGTCGGAAAGGCGGGCGCCGGCCACGACGGTCGCGGCGTGGAGCGCCAGGCCCGGCAGGGTGCACCACAGCACGGACTTGATCTCGAGGCCGAGGCCCTTGGGCGCCGGGGAGGCGGCGTACGAAAGCATGAAGCCGGCCAGCACGAACATCACGGCGTTCAGGCCCATGTTGGCCCCAGCGGCAAGCAGAAGCCGGCGCCAGTTGTCGCGCAGCACGTTCCAGACGGGGATCCGGGCGATCTGCTCCGAGCTGCGCTCGGAGGCGAGCTCCTGGAACACCGGCGACTCCTCAAGGGAGCGCCGGGCCCAGATGCCGAGGACCAGCACGGCAGCGCCGACGAGGAACGGGATCCGCCAGCCCCAGCTCTGCACCGTCTCGGCCGGCAGGTAGAAGACCAGAACGAACGCGAGGTTCGCCAACAGCGCGCCCAGCGGTGAGCCGAGCGCCACGAATGCGCCGTACGCCGCCCTCTGGCCGGGCGGAGCGTGCTCGACGGCCAGTACGGATGCCCCACCGAGCTCGCCGCCACGGGAGAAGCCGTGAACCATGCGCAGGACGACGAGCAGGAGGGGTGCAGCCGCGCCGATGGAGGCGTACGACGGCAGCAGGCCCATCAGGACAGTGGCCCCGCCCATCAGGTAGAAGGTGATGAGCATGGCCCGGCGGCGCCCGTGGCGATCGCCGTACCAACCCATGACGAGGGCGCCGAGAGGGGCGACGACGTAACCCAGGGTGTAGGTCGCCAGGCTCATGAAGGAGGCGAACCACGGATCGGTGTCGCCGGAGAAGAACACGGCCGGGAAGACCAACGCCGAGGCGACGGTGTAGATCGAGAAGTCGAAGAACTCCAGCGATGTCCCAGCGCCCGCACCGATGGCGAGGCGTCGGGTCTGCGCGGGGGCGATGTGCGGGGGTGCCTTCGTGAGGGACATCTGGTCTCCTGGTGTGTGGTGCGGACCACAGCACGGTAGGAACGGGCGGCACGCCACAACCATTGGAGGAAACCGCGCCCGGGGTGAGGTAATCCCCTACAGGAGGCTGGAAACGCCACCATCCGCGTGCAAGTCTGGGCCCATGCCGCAGCCCGAAGAGGTGGATGTCGTCGTCATCGGACTCGGACCGGGAGGCGAGCACGTCGCCGCCTCGCTGGCCCGCGCCGGACTCTCCGTGGTCGGGGTGGACCGCCGCCTCGTCGGCGGTGAGTGTCCCTACTTCGGGTGCGTCCCGTCGAAGATGATGATCCGCGCGGCCGACGCGCTCGCGGAGGCGCGGCGGGTGCCGGCGCTGGGTGGCAGCACCGAGGTCACACCCGACTGGACGCCGGTCGCGGACCGGATCCGCGACGAGGCCACCGACGACTGGGACGACGCCGTCGCGGTCAAGCGGCTCGAGGACGCCGGCGGCCGGTTCCTCCGTGGCACCGGCCGGCTCGCCGGTCCCGGCCGCGTCGTCGTCACCACCGACGACGGCGACGTCGAGCTGTCCGTACGACGAGGGGTGGTCCTCAACACCGGCACCGAGCCCGCCGTCCCGCCCATCGACGGGCTCGCCGGCACGCCGTACTGGACCAACCGCGACGCGGTCCGGCTCCGTGAGCTGCCGACCAGCCTGGTCGTGCTCGGTGGGGGAGCGATCGGCTGCGAGCTCGCCCAGGCGTTCTCCCGGTTCGGCGTCGAGGTCACGGTGGTCGAGGCGTTCGAGCGGATCCTGGGACCTGAGGAGCCCGAGGCCAGCGCGGTGGTCGCGGCCGCCCTCGAGGC
>DATLIG010000016.1:0-3673 GCA_035539555.1 Nocardioides sp.
CGGCGAGCGGTCCTCGTTGAGGAACGTGCCGGTGGCGCGGTCGAGCGCGTCGGCGAGGACCTGCGCCGCGGGGGCGTCGGCCTGCTCGGCGTACTTCTCCAGCGACGGCACGAGCGCGAAGAACTCACCCAGGCTGTCCCACCGCAGGTAGTTCTCCTCGACCAGCTGCTGGACGTGCTTCGGCGCCGAACCGCCGGCCCCGGTCTCGAACAGGCCGCCTCCGGCGATGAGCGGGACGATGGAGAGCATCTTGGCGCTCGTGCCGACTTCGAGGATCGGGAACAGGTCGGTGTTGTAGTCGCGCAGCACGTTGCCGGTCACCGAGATGGTGTCCTCGCCCTTGCGCATCCGCTCGAGGGAGTACGACGTCGCGAGCTCCGGCGACAGGATCTCGATGGTGAGCCCGTCGGTGTCGTGCTCGGGCAGGTAGGCGTTGACCTTCTTGATCAGCTCGGCGTCGTGCGCACGCGACTCGTTGAGCCAGAAGATGGCGGGCGTCTGCGACGCGCGGGCGCGGGTCACGGCCAGCTTGACCCAGTCCTGGACCGGGATGTCCTTGGTCTGGCAGGCGCGCCAGATGTCGCCGGCCTCGACGTCGTGCTCGATCAGCACGTCGCCGTTGGACGCGAGGACGCGGACCGTGCCGGCCTGGGCGATCTCGAACGTCTTGTCGTGCGAGCCGTACTCCTCGGCCGCCTGCGCCATCAGGCCCACGTTGGGGACGGTGCCGATGGTGGCCGGGTCGAGCGGGCCGTTCTTCTTCACGTCGTCGAGCACGGCCTGGTAGACGCCGGCGTACGACGAGTCCGGGATCACCGCGAGGGTGTCGTCCTCGCCGCCGTCGACGCCCCAGAGGCGGCCGCCGTTGCGGACCAGGGCGGGCATCGACGCGTCGACGATGACGTCGGAGGGGACGTGCAGGTTGGTGATGCCCTTGTCGGAGTTGACGTAGGACAGGCGCGGGCCGGAGGCGAGGGCGGCGTCGAACGCGGCCTTGATCTCCGCGCCGTTCTCGAGCGCGTCGAGGCCGGCGAGCACGGCACCGAGGCCGTCGTTGGCCGACAGTCCGGCAGCGGCCAGCTGGTCGCCGTACTGGGCGAAGACGTCGGCGAAGTAGGCCTTCACCACGTGGCCGAAGATGATCGGGTCGGAGACCTTCATCATCGTGGCCTTGAGGTGCACCGAGAAGAGCACGTCCTGGGCCTTGGCCTCGGCGAGCGCGTTCTTCAGGAACGCCTGGAGGTAGGAGGCCTCCATCTTGGTGCCGTCGACGATCTCGCCGGCGAGGACCTTGAGGCCCTCCTTGAGGACGACGGTCTCGCCGGCCTCGGTCTCGAGCACGATCGACAGCACGTCGTCCTGCGCGAGGGTCACGGACTTCTCGTTGCTCGCGAAGTCGTGCTCGCCCATGGTGGCGACGTTGGTCTTCGAGCCCTCGGCGAAGGGCTTGTTGGTGTGCGGGTGCGTCTTGGCGTAGTTCTTCACCGAGGCGGGCGCACGGCGGTCCGAGTTGCCCTCGCGCAGGACCGGGTTGACCGCGGAGCCCTTGACCTTGTCGTACTTGGCCCGGATCTCCTTCTCCTCGTCGGTCGTGGCCGACTCGGGGTAGTCCGGGACGGCGAAGCCCTGCTCCTGCAGCTCCTTGATCGCGGCCTTGAGCTGCGGGATGGAGGCGGAGACGTTGGGGAGCTTGATGATGTTGGCGTCCGGCGTCTTGGCCAGCTCGCCGAGCTCGGTCAGCGCGTCGTCGGCGAGGCCGAACTGCGCGAGGATGCGCGCGGCGACGGAGATGTCACGCGTCTCGAAGGCGACGCCGGCCTTGGCGGCGAACGCCTCGACGATCGGCAGGAAGGAGTACGTCGCGAGCAGCGGCGCCTCGTCGGTGTGGGTGTAGATGATGCTCGACATGTCCGGGCGTCACTCCTGAGCCGTGGTTGGGATTCTTGACGTCAAGATACCTGATGACGGGGCGCAGGTCCCCCTCGGTGGCCACCCTAGTGACTAGGGTTGGCGATGTAACCCGGCTGGTTTTCGGGAGCCGGACCGAGGAGAGGTTGACCCCCATGACCGAAGAAGCGATGGCCGACCAGTCGGCCGACACCCCACCCACCACCACGCAGAAGCTGCTCGCCGAGTTCCTCGGCACGTTCGTACTCGTGTTCATCGGCTGCGGTGCCGCCGTGACGACCGGTGCGGACGTCGCCGCCACCGGTCTCGCCTTCGGCATCGCGATCGTGGTCATGGCCTACTCGTTCGGACGCGTGTCGGGCGGCCACTTCAACCCGGCGGTGTCCGTCGGCGCCGCGCTGGCCGGCCGGATCTCGTGGAAGGACACCGGCCTCTACGCCGCTGCCCAGACCGCGGGCGCGCTGCTCGGCGGCCTGGTGCTCGCCTTCACGATCCTGGCCAGTGACGTCGGCTGGGAGTTCGGCGACCCGCTCGGCAGCAACGGCTTCGGAGACGCCGGACAGGTCGAGATCGGCGGCGCGCTGCTCATCGAGATCGTGCTGACCTTCATCTTCCTCCTGGTGATCCTCGCCGTCACCGACGAGCGCAACCGCGCCATCGCCGCGCAGGCGCCGCTGGCCATCGGCTTCGCCCTGGCCGCCATCCACTTCGTCGGCATCAACGCCACGGGCACGTCGGTCAACCCGGCCCGCTCCCTCGGCGTGGCCTTCTTCTCGGGCGGCGACGCCATCGCGGACCTCTGGCTGTTCATCGTCGCCCCGCTCATCGGTGCGGCGATCGCCGGCGTGATCTACCCGCTGACCTTCGGCCGCGACAAGGACCCCGTCCCCGGCTCCGGCCTCAACTTCGGCAGCGGCGGCTCGTCCGACCCGGGCTTCACCCAGCAGTGGAACCAGGGCTACGGCCAGCAGCCGGGCTTCGGCCAGCAGGGCTTCGGCCAGCAGCAGCCGGACCAGCCGATCATCCAGGACGGCTGGCAGTGGGACCCCGCGACCCAGCAGTGGATCCCGGCCCAGCAGCAGGGTGGCGCGCCCGCCCCGGCACCGGCGCCCGACCCGGCCCAGCAGGGCGGCTGGGCTCCGCCCGCCGGCGACCAGACCCAGGTCCGCCCGCCGCAGTGAGCTGATCCAGACCCCTTCAGGAGCGGGGCTCGTCGCGTGCGACGAGCCCCGCTTCGCCTGTCCGGACGAGGCCGACGCCGCGCGCGTAGACGTCGCGGCGGGTGAACCCGTCGTCCACCACCTCCAGCTCGACCGTGTCGTCGAACTCCCCCAGCGGTACGCCGACCCCGTCCCCGACCGCGACGACCGACGCGACCTCGTCCTCGCCACCGACCAAGCCGGTCACGAAGCCGTCGCCGCGCCGCGGCTCGGCCGGCATGGCCAGGCCGGCCTGCGCGCCGTCGACGCCCGCCTCCCACGCGCCGGTGTCGGCCTCGCGGCCGAACCACCAGACGTTGCCGTGGGTGTCCTGCGCGTAGTGGTCGCGGACCACCGTGCCGTCGGCGGAGGTCCGCACCAGGACGGTGGTCGGCACGCCGGCGATCTCGCTGCCGGGCTCCACCTCGAGGACCAGCCTCTCGGTGGTGGCCCGCGGGACGTCGTACTCCCATCGGGTGCCGGGGACCAGCGGGAGCCACGGGTTGTCGACGGCGTCGACGAAGTCGGACGGCACCGGGTCGGGGGTCGGGACGACGAGTCCGTCC
>DATLIG010000017.1:0-9197 GCA_035539555.1 Nocardioides sp.
CGCGCGGTCTCCACGAAGATGTCGACGGCCTCGCGGGCGAGGAACTCCTCGTCGCCGGTGGCGCCGACGTACTGGCTCAGGGCGTACGCGATGTCCGCGTCGATGTGGTACTGCGCGGTGCCGGCGGCGTAGTAGGCCGAGGCCTCGTGGCCGTTGATGGTGCGCCACGGGAAGAGCGCGCCCTTCTGCGACAGCTCGCGGGCGCGGTGCCGGGCGTTGTCGAGCAGCGTGTAGCGGAAGCGCAGCGCGTTCCGCGCGGCCCACGGCATCGTGTAGGTCAGGAACGGCATCACGTAGATCTCGGTGTCCCAGAAGTAGTGGCCGCCGTAGCCCGATCCGCTCACCCCCTTCGCCGCGATGCCCTGGCCCTCGGCGCGGGCCGAGGCCTGGAGGATGGAGAAGAGGTTCCACCGGATCGCCTGCTGCAATGCCGGCTGGCCCGGCACCTCGACGTCGGCGCGAGCCCAGAAGTCGGCCAGCCAGGCCGCCTGGGCGTCGTACTGGCGCTCGACGCCCTCCTCGTGGGTGCGGTCCAGGGTCCGCTCGCAGCGGTCGATCAGCTCGCGCGGCGGGACCTTCTTCGCGGTGTGGAAGGACACCAGCTTGGTCAGCCGCACCGGCACTCCGGGCTCCGCCGCGACGCGGTAGATCACCTTGGCCATGTCGTCCTCGGAGTGCACCTCCATCGAGTACGACGCCTCGGTCTCCAGCGTGTGGTCCGCGACCACGCCGAGGGTCATCCCGCTCTCGGCCGTGCGGTAGCCGAGCTTGATCCGGCCGGTCTCGGCGTCGGCGCCGTGGAGGCCCGGCACCAGCACCCGCCGCTCGAACATCTCGGCCTTGCGCGGATCGGCGCCGCCCTCGCCGGCGTTGCTCTCCGGCAGGCCGATGCTCGGTTCGACCCTCGGCGCCGGCTCGGCGTCCTGGTCCTGCCGGTTGATCAGCTGCGAGGAGATCGACAGCGACGCGCGCTGGTCGAGCAGGGTCACCTCGAACGACAGCACCGCGAGGTGGCGCTGCTCCAGTGGCACCATCCGGGTGCTGCGGATCCGCACGCGCTTGCCGCCGGGCGTGCGCCAGACCAGCGCGCGGCTCAGGACTCCCGTGCGGAAGTCGAGCGCCCGCTCGTACTCGAGGAGGTCGGCCACCGAGACCTGCAACGGCTCGTCGTCGACGTACAGCCGGATCACCTTGGGGTCGGGGACGTTGACGATCGTCTGGCCGACCCGGGCGAAGCCGTAGGCCTCCTCGGCGTGCGAGATCGGCCAGGTCTCGTGGAAGCCGTTGATGAACGTCCCGTCCAGGTGGGCGTCGCGGCTCTCGGAGTAGTTGCCGCGCAGCCCGAGGTAGCCGTTGCCGACGGTGAACAGCGACTCGGTCGTGCCGAGGTCCGAGGCGTCGAAGCGGGTCTCGACGAGGCGCCACTCGTCGACGGGGAAGCGGGTGCGGTCGAGCGGGTCGGCGACCGGTGGCGCCTTGTGGGACGGGCCCTCGGGTGCGTTCACGACTGCCCTCCCGCCACGAGCTCCGCCAGGTCCTGGACGACGACGTCCGCCCCCGCGGCCGTCAGCGCCTCCACCCCCGCGCCCCGGTCGACGCCGACCACCAGGCCGAAGGAGCCGGCGTGCCCGGCGGCGACCCCGTTGATGGCGTCCTCGAGCACGACCGAGCGGGCGTTGGTCGCGCCCAGCACCTCGGCGGCGTGGGTGAACGTGTCGGGAGCCGGCTTGCCCGGCAGGCCCAGCTCGGCGGCCAGGCCGCCGTGCATGACGATCCCGAAGTAGTCGGTGAGGTCGGCCGCGGCCAGCACCGCCGGCGCGTTGCGCGAGGAGGACACCACCGCCATCGGCTTGCCGCGCTCGTGCAGCTGTCGGATCAGCGCCACGGAGCCCGCGTAGGGGACGACGCCCTCCTGGGCGAGGATCTTCTCGAACGCGGCGTTCTTGTTGTTGCCCAGCCCGCACACGGTCTGCGCCGTCGGCGGGTCGTCCGGCTCCCCCTCCGGCAGCACGATCCCACGCGCGCTGAGGAAGGAGCGGACGCCGTCGTAGCGCGGCTTGCCGTCGACGAAGTCGAAGTAGTCCTGCTCCGTGTACGGCGGGTAGGCCACCCCGTCGGCGGCCGACCGCGCCGTCAGGAAGGCCGTGAACATCGCCGCCCAGGCGTGCATGTGCACCTCGGCGGTCGGCGTCACCACCCCGTCGAGGTCGAAGAGCACGGCGTCGTACTGGTCCCAGTCCACTGCGGTGTCAGGCACCGCCTCAGGCTAGCGGGGCCGGAGAACTGGTTCGGTTAACCGGATGTGACACATCTCAGGGTGGCGATCAGGGTCGTCATGGATATGCCAAGGGCTCTCGTCTGATGGAATGACGCCATGCGGTTCCCTCTCATCAGCGCGGTCGGCCCTGTGCTCGACCCCGTGCTCGGCCCGGTGAAGCAGCGGGTGGGCATCTGGCTCCTCAACCGGACGATGCGCAACGGCATCGACCTGCGCAAGCTGCGCTTCCTGCCGGAGTCGGTCACCCTCCCGCTCAAGCGCGACGGGCTCGACCCCCTGCCGGAGATGATGAGGGTGCAGGGCGAGGCGCCGGTGAAGAAGCTCGCCGAGCTGTTCGGCAAGTCCGTGTGGCTGGTCAGCGGCTACGAGGAGTCGCGCGAGGTGCTCGCCGGCGGCGCCGAGACCTGGTCCAACGACCTCGGGCAGTTCGTGTCGCAGGAGGGCCGCTCCGACGAGGAGCAGATCGGCGGCCTCGGCATGACCGACCCGCCGCTGCACACGGCGTTGCGCCGCTACCTGACCCCCGAGTTCACGATGCGCCGGCTCGCCCGCCTCCAGCCGGGGATCGACGCGATCGTGGCGCAGCGCCTGGACGCGATGGAGGCGGCGGGTCGCGGCGGCAAGGCCGTCGACATGGTCGAGGAGTTCGCGTTCGCCGTACCCTTCGACGTCATCTGCGACCTGCTCGGCCTCCCGGTCGACGACCGGGCCCGGTTCCTCGAGCTCGGCGTTGCGCGCTTCGACCTCACCGAGGGTGGCGCCGGCGCGTTCGGCGCGGCCGCCCACACCCGCGAGTTCCTCATCAACGCGGTGCGTGAGCAGCGTGCGAACCCCGGCGACGGGCTGATCGGCGCGCTGCTGAAGGAGCACGGCGACGAGCTCGACGACGTGACCCTCGGCGGCATCGCCGACGGCGTCTTCCTCGGTGGCTACGAGACCTCCGCCTCGATGCTGGCCCTGGGCGCCTACCTGATCGCGACCACCCCGAAGGCCGGCGAGATGCTGCGCTCGGGCGACGGCGAGCAGGTCAACCAGGTCATCGAGGAGCTGCTCCGCCACCTCTGCGTCGTCCAGCTCGCCTTCCTCCGCTTCGCGAAGCAGGACGTCCAGGTCGGCGGCGTCCAGATCAAGGAGGGCGACGCGGTCGGCGTCTCGCTCCTCGCCGCCAACCGCGACCCCGCCCTCGGCGAGGACCTCGGCACCTTCGACCCGTCGCGAGAGCCCACCCGCCACCTCGCCTTCGGCTGGGGCATGCACCGCTGCGTCGGCGCCGAGCTGGCCCGGATGGAGCTGCGCACGGCGCTGCGGATGCTCGCCGAGCGGTTCCCGAACCTCGCCATGGCCGCGGACATCACCGACCTCGACTTCCGCAAGCTCTCCGCCGTGTACGGCGTGGAGGCGCTCCCCGTGCTGCTCGACGGTGACCGCGCGTCGGTCTCGGCCTGACCTGCCCCCGGGGCAATTGAGTAACCACTACTCATCACCCGCGTGAGGTCGCCCGGCTAGCGTCCTCGCCATGGGCGGGAGCAGTGCGTACGACGAGATCGGTGGGCCGGGCGCGGTGAAGGCGGCGGTGGCCGTGTTCTACCAGCGCGTGCTCGACGACCCGGACCTGCGGACCTGGTTCGCCGACGTCGACCTGCAGCGGCTCAAGGCCCACCAGCGCGCCTTCCTCAGCCACGCCCTCGGCGGCCCGGACCTGTTCGCCGGCCGCTCCATGGCCGAGGCCCACGCCGGCCTCGCCATCACCGACGACGCCTTCCGGGCGGTGGTCGAGCACCTGGTCATCACGCTGCACGACCTCGGCATCTCCCCGGAGCAGCTGGACCGGGTGCGCAGCACGGTGGAGGCCCTGCGCGACGACGTCGTCAGTGCGCGACCGGCCGCGAGCTGAGGACGACGGTCGTGACTCCGCGTCGTTCGCCGCCGCGCCGGGGTGGGGCGTAGGGGTCGCGCCGTCCCACGTCGAAGCTCACCGGAGCCGGACACCCACCTCGGCTGCGATCGTCTCGACCATCGAGGTGAGGCGCTCGGTCCGTGACGGCATGGTGTGTCGGTAGTCGGCGATGGTGAGCAGGCCGGGGCCGACAAAGGCCCACGCACGGGCACGGGCCCAGGTCTCGTCGTCGGCTCTGGCCGCGGCGCGGAAGATCTCGCGAGCCGGGGCGTCGAAGATGCTCCACGCATAGAGCAGGTCCACGGACCGGTCGCCCATGCCGACGCCCCCGAAGTCGATCACCCCGGACAGTCGCCCGTCGGGATGGACGAGCAGGTTCTCCTCGGACAGGTCGGTGTGCACCCAGCAGGTGGCTCCGGTGGCGGCAGGGACGTCGCGGAGACGCGCCCATGCTTCACGGACGCTGGCCGGGTCGAACAAGTTCGCGAGTTCCGAGGCCGCTCGGTCTGCCCATCGGTCGATGGTCTCGGTGACCGGCTCGCCGCAGCGGTAGCCCCACTGGTCGGGCTCGACCGGAACGTCGAGGGTGTCGACCCCATGGAGGCTCTGCAGGAAGGCGCCCAAGGACTCCGCGAGCAGGCCCTGCTGTGAACCGTCGATGGTCAGCGGATGGTCGCCCGTCAGCCACGACACGACTGCCCACGGCCGGGTGAAGGCCTCGCTGGGCCGGCCAACGGCGACGACGTCCGGAACTGCGACCGGCAGACCCGGCGCGAGCCTGGGCAGCCAGCGCACCTCCTTCATCAGATCCGCGACGTAGGAGTCGGACCGGGGCAGGCGGACCGCCAGGGTCTGTCCGAGGCGGAACACCCAGTTGCTGCTCCCGGACGTGCTGGTTGCCCGAACAGGCATGTCGGCCAGATGTGGAGCTTGCTCGCGAAGCAGCCGGGTCACCACCTGGGCGTCCGGAACGTCGGCCGGCGGGGAGGTTGGCCTCACTCGCTCATGATCGTCGACTCGCCCGTACGGGCACGACTCGATTTCGACGCGCGCGGACGACGCCGCGCACGCCGTCACGCCGCCCAGTCGAGAGCGAGCTTCGTGAGGTGGATCTCGGCGCGTGTGGCTGTCCGGTCCCGCGTGGTGGCGGTGACTTGTCGTGTTCCGGTCTGGTCGACCAGGTAGTGGGCCCCGTGTGGGTCTCGCCAGATGACGATCCCGGGGAAGGGTTGTCGTACGTCCCAGCCCGCATGTGTCTTGATCCGGTGGTGGGTGCGGGTCAGGGGTCCGAGGTTGTCGGTCGAGGTCGGGCCGCCCTCGCTGTAGGGGACCTGGTGGTCGATGTCGACCTTCTTGCCGAGGTTGGCGGCGTAGGGGAACGTGTCGCCGGGGTGGATCAGGTGGACCGCTTCGCGGAGCTTCTGCGGGATCTCGTAGGCGTCGACGGCGGCGCCTTGGTTGAGGTCGATGACCGGCTGGACCTTGACCTGGCTCGCGAAGCGTTCGACGAGGTGGCGGGCGTATTCGATCGTGAGTGGGCCGTGGCCCTCCATCCGCGCGATCGCGGAGTCGGGGGTGCAGTGCAGGACGATCTCGACCTTCGGCTTCACCGGACCCACCGTGAGGTCCACGTGCGAGCTGGGGTTGGTCAGGAGCGAGAACGCAGCGAGGCGACGTTCCACCTTGCCGGCGTCGGGCATCTGGTCCTCGAGCGCCTTCGCGACGGCTTCGATGCCGGCCTCGGCGCCCATGCTCACGGCGGCGTGGTCACGGATGGTGAGGGTGGCGATGCCGTGCTTGTTCACGCGCGCGCGGCGGATGAACGTGTCCCTGGCGGCTTCTTCTTCTTTCGCTCGGGCGAGTTCGGGGGAGGCGGCGGCGACCTTGCCTTCCACGATTGCTTCGAACCGGGTCCAGGCCAGGCGGCCGTCGGCGATCTCGACGACCTCGCCATCGACCCAGCCCGCTTCCTCAGCCGACAGCTCGCGGGTCGCTTCGGCCACGTGCCGGGCATGGGTCGAGCGCACCGCGCCGGCCCGCACACCCGCCCAGAGCTCCGGGAGGCGGTGGTGGAGGTCGACGGCGTCCGCGATGAGCCGTTTCGCGCCGTACGGCGATGTCTGGATCCGGGCGCCGAAGGTCGCGGCGGCGTGCTCGGTGATCCGCGGCGTCCCCGCTGCACCCGCGGGCTTGGCCCGCTCGCGACCCCGCTTGTCCGATGCGGGCAGTGCGTCGGGTGAGTGCAAGACCGCCCACTGGTAGGCGGCTTCGAGGATCGCCCGCTCCGCGGTCAATCGGGCGGCGTGCTGGTCCTCGACGAAGGACAGCACCGCGTCGGCGGACATGTCCGCGAGCTGGTGGTGTCTGTCCCGAGTGGCCATACCCGTATTGGATCACGGAGGGCCGACACAAACCCTTGGTCGAGCCATGTTGTCCACATCGACCGTGCACAGACGGCACGTGACGGGCCTCCAGCGTTCTCGCCTCCGCCGTTCTCGCCCGGACGACGATCACTTCGTCCAGACTGTCGCCGTGCACAGAACTCTCGGGACCCTTCTGACGCTTGCCCTCGCCATGGTCGGGCTGACAGCCGCGGCGTCGGTCACGACCGCAGGCGCCATCACGGGGAAGGTCACGGACAGCAGCGGCGCCCCGCTCCTCGGCGTGAAGGTGCGGGCCAACTCCTGGAGCGCCGGGGCATCAGGGCAGGCAACCACCGGTGCCGACGGGCTGTTCACGGTGAGCGGCCTTCCCGCTGGGAACTACTACGTCTGTTTCGACCCCGAAGGTGCGACCGGCGGCTCGTCGTCGACGGGCTACCGCGACACGTGCTGGCTGGACGTCGACTCGACCGACGGCCCGTCCAGCAGCGACCTGACCTACGTCGCGGTGACTGACGGCGACGTCGTCTCTGGAGTCGTGCAGGCGCTGCCGTCGACCGGAGCAATGTCAGGGACGGTGACGGACAGGAATGGAACGCCTCTGGCCGGTGCCGAAGTGGCGGCGATCCGCGAGGACGGCGCTCCTTCGAGTAGTCACGTGCGGACGACGACCGATGCCGATGGCCATTACGTCATCGACCGGCTCCGGCCTGGCGCCACCTACACGGCCTGTGTCTCGGGCAAGGGCGTGACCGGCGGCCTCTCCGAGGTCGGGTACCTGGAGCAGTGCTACGGCGCGATCGGTACGCAGTCGGGCTGGAAGCCGTACGCCTCCGAGAAGTCGATCGTCGAGGTCGTGGCAGAGACGACGACGGTGCTCGACCCGATCGAGCTCGACGCCGCCGCTCGGATCGAGGGCACACTCACCACCAAGGACGGTGAACCCATCGCGGGGGTCGAGATCCAGGGGGAGCACTCCGACGACGAACGGAGCGTCTCGACCGCGGGTGTGACCGACGCCAACGGACACTACGTCCTGGCCGTCGATGGCTACCGCGGAAATCGGCTCCCGAGCGTCTCCTTCCGCATCTACTTCAACACCTACCGCGTGCCGACCTACGTCAGCCAGCGCTACAAGGGGGTACTGACGGCCTGGTCGAAGGACTTCGGTGGGACGGCAGTCACGGTGACACCTGAGCCGGGCGTCGTCACGAACGTCGACGATCAGCTGACTCCGGCGGCCACCATCGCCGGCACGGTCACCGACAGCGAAGGCACCGGACTTCACGACGTCTCGGTTCGGCTCTACCACGACGACGACCTCCTCACGGACATCTACAGCGACGGCTCGGGTCACTACAGCTTCCGTCGGCTGCCACCGGGCGACTACAAGATCTGCTACTTCCCGTCGGACACGGGGGCCGGAATCTCGGCCGCCGGCTACCTCAGCTCCTGCCGGACACCGGTCTCGGTCAGCGCGGGTGAGCAACGCGACGGCGTCGATCACGCACTCGATCCCGCCGCGGGCATCAGCGGGACGGTCAGGTCGCCGACCGGCGAGCCGTTGCCCTCCCGCACCGTGCGTCTCTATCGGGACGGATCTCTCAGCTCCTCCGGCATCGCGTCGACGAACGCCGACGGCGTGTACATCTTTCGGCGGTTGCCGGCTGGCACCTACAAGGTCTGCCTCGAAGCCTTCTGGCCACTCGCCTGGAGAGGTTGTCACGGCGGCTCGACGGAGCTGGCCGGAGCGACGCCCATCACCACGACGCTGGGCACGCTCGCCACGGGGGCCGACATCCAAGCCGTCCCGCCCGACAAGACGGCTCCAACGGCGTTGATGACGAAGCCATCAGTGCTGGTCCAGGTCGGGCGCACCGTGACCTTGCAGGTGGCGACCTCAGACTCTGACACGGGCGTGGCGAGCTACGACCTTCGTTACCGGTACGCAGACTGGGACGACAAGGCGTTCTCCTCCTTCGTCTCCCCGGCGTCGTGGCAGCTCCGAACAGGTGCTGCTCCGGCCTTCACCGGTGCGCCCGGTCGCACCTACTGCTTCAGCGTCCGGGCGCGCGACAACGCCGACAACCTTTCCGGTTACAGCCCCGAGCGATGTGTGACGCTGCCGCTCGACGACCGGGCCCTGAGGATCACGTCGGGCACCTGGCGCCGGGAGAGCAGTCCCAACACCATCGGCAACACCGTCACCCGGACGTCGACCTACGGCGCGACCGTCGCGCTCACCGGTGCGTACGCCGACCGCGTCGCGCTGGTCGTCACCACCTGCCCCACCTGCGGCCGGGTGGGCGTCTTCGTCAACGGCACGCGCCTCACGACCTTGAGCACGTGGTCGAGCACGGTTCGAAAGCGGGTGCTCCTCGTCCCGCGGACCTTCACCTACCGCCGTGCCACGATCTCCCTCAGGCTCGAGCAGCGGAGCAGGTCGCTCATCGTCGACGCCCTGACGGCAACCCGGAAGTAGGGCGCCGAACGTCAGTGAAACAGCCCGCGGTGCCGGGCGATCTCCCGCCGGGCTGCTGCGATCCGCCGCCGTTCGAGCCGCTCGTCCCGCCGGGCGCGAACCCCAGCAGGCCCCTCGCGCAGCGCCACGAGACCGGGCACCCAGAAGCCGGCGAGCAGG
>DATLIG010000018.1:0-8897 GCA_035539555.1 Nocardioides sp.
TGGGTTCATCAGGGTCATGAGGCTGTTCCCAATCCGGTGACGGTGTGTGTGATGGCGTCGGTGACGGTGCCGTCGGGCCAACGCAGCCCGACCCCGGTCCCGGGGAGGAGCTCGCCGCAGGCGGCGGTGGAGAGGTGGTCCGGCAGCTCGCCGGCGTAGGAGTGGTCCTCGGCCGAGACGATGGCGAAGCCGGGGAAGCAGGTCAGCCAGTCGGCGGTGCCGGCGGCGGAGGGTGCCGGGATCGCGGCCACGTCGAGCACCGCGCGGCAGCCGCTGGCCTCGGCGAGCATCCCGGTGCTGCCGACCAGACCGCTCATGCTGACGTCCTTGGCCGCGGCCGGTGCCAGCGCGGGTACGACGCGCGCCTGGCTGCGCAGCTGCTCCGGGGTCCGGTGCGACGTCGAGTCCCACTGTGCTCCCGTGTAGCCGTGGCGCCAGCCACCACCGAGGTCGGCGGTCAGGCGCAGGCGCTGTCCGGCGCGGCCCCCGCCACCCGGTACGGGGGCGGTGGTGCGGCCCAGCGCCGTCACGGCGAGCTGCCCGGGGACACCGAGCTGGGTGTGGCCACCGAGGACGGGGACGCCCCAGGCGCGCGCCGCGTCGGTCAGCCCGCGCAGCACCCGGCGCGCGAACGACGCGTCACGGGCGCCGACGGCGTCCAGCAGCCCGACGGGCGCTGCGCCCATGGCCGCGAGGTCGTTGAGGTTCACGAGAACGCCGCACCATCCGGCCCACTCGGGGTCGCGCTCGACCATCGCGGGCAGGATCGCGTCGCACGCGGCAACCAGGTCACTGCCCGGGACGGGGGAGCCGTCGTCGCCGAGGAAGCCGGACGGTACGCCGGTGGCGAGCTCGGCGAGCAGCCCGCCGAGCGGCGCCTTGGTCGCATCGGCGAGCCGCTGGATCCGGGTGACGGGGAAGTCGACGAGCAGGTGCGGGCGACCGTGCAGCACCCGCTCGGCGCGGACCTGCCACCCGAGCCGCTCGAAGAGGCGGCGGTGCTGGGCCTGGATCTCCGCGTCGAAGCGCAGCGCGCCCTCGGACTCGGCGCGGGCACACGCCGCGCGGACCAGGGCCGCGCCCACCCCGAGGTGCAGGCGGGCGTCGGCCGCGACGACCAGTCGACTCCCGCGCCACCAGCCCAGGTCGCGCAACGGCGGCGCGCCGTCGGGCCCCGGAGCAGGATGGATCCGTACGCCGCCCAGCACCTCACCGTCGACGGACCTGGCGACGAGAAGGACGGCTCGCGGGTCGTCGTCCACGAGATCGGTGTCGCTGTGGGCGAACAGCCCCTGCTCGTGGACGAAGACCTCGCGCCGGAGCCGCCGGTGGGCCGCGGCCTCCGCCGGACCCGCCTCCACGACGACGTACGACGGGTCGCGGAGCCGGTCCGGTGCGGGCCGCGGTGCCCGGCCGGTCAGCACGGAGACGTCGAGGGTCATGTCAGGCCCCCTCGCAGGCGAGGGCCGAGCAGGCGCCACAGGCGGCGCAGCCGGCGGACTGGGCCGCGCCGAGCATCCCCGCGCGCCGCAGTGCCGCCGCGACCCGGCCGGTCACCTTCGCGACCGTCCTGGGATCCGGCGCCGGCACCTGGTCGACATCGGTCGCGAGGGTGCCGGCCAGGGGCCGGAACGGCACCACGAAGGGGTAGACCCCCATCGTGATCAGCTCCTCGGCCCCGGCGATCATCTCGTCCGGGTCCTCGCCGAGGCCCACGAGTAGGTAGGTCGACACCTCGTTCCACCCGAAGACGCGAACCGCCTCGGCCCAGGCTGCGCGGTACTCGCCCATCGGCACCGAACCCTTGCCCGGCATCCAGCGCCGGCGCGCGTCCTCGTCGAGGGACTCGACGTGGATCCCGATCGAGCGGGCGCCGGCGTCGTACAGGTCCTGGATGACCGAGAGGTCGCCGGGCGGCTCGCACTGCACCTGGATCGGAAGGTCCGGCAGCACCTCGCGCACCGCCCGGACGCAGCGGGCGAGGTGGACCGCGCCCCGGTCGCGCCCGTTCGACGTACCGGTGGTCATCACCATCTGGGTGATGCCGTCGAGGTCGTGCGCGGCCTTGGCGACCTCGGCGATCTGTGCCGGGCTCTTCACCGCGATCGTCGAGCCCTGGCGCAGGGACTCCTCGATCGCGCAGAACCGGCAGCGCTGCGCCTCCTCGTAGCGCACGCAGGTCTGCACCACGGTCGTCGCCAGGACCCGTGCGGAGTGCAGGCGGGCGATCTTCTCGTAGGAGACGCCGTCGGCGGTGGTGAGGTCGTAGAACCGCGGTCGGTCGATGGTCTCGATGCCCATGCCGGTGTCGGCGCCGTCGAGGAGCAGCTTGCCGCCCTGGACGGTGTAGGGGCTGCGGGGATTGAGCGGGATGGCCGCGCCGACGCCGTCGAGCAGCAGGTGCCCGTCGTCGCTCGGTCCGGCCCCCGCACGGCGGGAGACCGGCGCATCGGCGAGCCGGATGCCCTGGATGGCCAGGTCCACGCGGGTGGACGCGGTCGTCGGGCTGGTGGTGGTCGGCGCGGCCATGGTCAGGTCCCGTCCGCGCTCAGAGCTGGTAGGTCGAGTTGATGATGGCGCCCTTGCGGGCGTAGTGGATGAGGGCGTCCTGGACGTCGAGCGGGTGCGTGGGCACCACGCCCTCGATCAGGTCCTCCTCGCGCAGGCCGTGCAGCGCCATCCCGAACCGGCAGCAGTAGACCGTGCCACCCTCCTTGATGAACGTCTCGAGCGATCCGTTGGTGTTCAGCTCTCCCGGGAACCCGGCGTCGCCCACCGTCGGGAAGCCACGCGTCGACATGCACGCGAGGGTGCCGGGGCCGTAGAAGTAGATGGCCGACTCGAAGCCCTTCCGCAGGGCACGGGTGGCCTGCAGGATCGCGACGAAGCTGACCGACGACTCATGCGGGATGCCGTGGACCAGGGTGAAGTAGGTCTCGCCCTCCTCCGCCTGGAAGTCCGGGAACACCTTCGTCGAGCCGTAGAGGTTGGTGCCCTTCGGCTGCGACGGGTGGGGGATCTCGGCCAGCGAGGCCTCCATGTTGGCCTTGATCTGGGCGTCGATTGCTGCGGTGTCGGTCATCGGGTGCTCCTTGCGATGGGTACGGCGGGGTGGTGAGGAGTGGTGCGGTCAGAGCCCGTACAGGGCCTCGAAGTTGCCCCTGAAGAGCGCGTCGATGAGCTCGGGGTCGTCGGTGGCGGCGGCCAGGCGGGCGTACTCGCCGGCGTGGTCGCCCCAAGGGGTGTCGGTGGCGAAGAGGACGCGGTCGTGGCCGAAGCCGCGGCGCTCGATCTCCTGGCACAGCCAGGTGGGGGCGAAGCCGATCGCCCAGCTGGTGTCGGTGTAGACCTTGAGGCCGCGCTCGATCCAGTCGAAGAAGCGGCCACCGATCAGCTTGAGGTGGCCGCTCATGCCGCCGCCGAGGTGGACCAGGTGGATCCGGGCGTCGGCGCCGTAGCGCTCGACGAGCTTGCCGATCTGGTCGACGTCGGAGGCGGCGCCCGGCGAGGTGTGCACGTGGACGACGAGGTCGTGCTCGGCCGCGGTCGTGAAGACCTTGTGCAGCTCGTCGGCGGAGTCGGGGTCGTCCACCGAGCCGCCGAGCAGGAAGCTCGTCTTGAGGGCGACCACACCGTCCTCCGTGGCCAGGCCCAGCGCCTTGTCGTTGCGGGCGCTGTCGGAGGCCTTCGGGGAGACCCAGAGCCCGCAGCGGACCCGGTCGTCGGCCTGGGCGGCGTCGAGGGCGAGCTTGTTCAGCTCGAAGGCGACGTCGGGGTCCGGGACGCCGTAGTTGGGCAGTACGAGTGCCCGCTCGGTCCGCTCGGCGTCGAGGTCGGCGAAGAACTCCTCGACCGTGGCCCGCGCCGTGGTGTCCGGGCTGATCGGGGGGCCGCCGTAGAAGCCGTACGACGGCAGTCGGCCGATGTGCCGGTGGGCGTCGTGGGTGGGCTTGTCCATGCCGAGAAGTCCACCGGCCGGGTGTTTCGGATTGGTTTCGCCCGGAAGACGGGGTGCTACGCGGTCCGTAAGTTTCCTGTTACCGGGACCGGGTGGTCCGGCGCGACGCCTGCAGCTCCCGGCGGGGGCTACCGACCGACCAGCTCGCCGAGCACCTCGAGCGTGCGCAGCAGGTGCGGCTCGGTGCGGTCGGTGCGATGGGCGACCGCGAGCTCGACGCTCGTGGCCGGGCGGACCAGCGGCACGTAGGCGACGCCCGCGAGGGCGAGTGCGCGCACCGGCTCGGGCACGACGGCGACGCCGAGGCCGCCGGCCACGAGGGTGACCAGGGTCGAGGTCTCGCCGACCTCGTGCCGGATCCGCGGGGCCTCGCCGGCATCGGCGAAGAGGCGCCGCACGACGTCGTACATCGCGGACCGGCGGCCGGCCGAGTGCACGATCAGGTCGGTCCGGGCGAGGTCCGCGACCCGCAGCTGCTTGCGGGCGGCCAGTGCGTGCCCGGTGGGTACGGCGACCACGAGCCGCTCCCTGCGCAGCGTGGTCACGGCGAGGGAGCCGTCGGCGACGGGCGGGCGGAGGAGGGCGAGGTCGATGGTGCCCTCGCGCAGGGCGTCGAGCTGGTCGGCCACCAGCATCTCGCCGCGGAACGAGAACTCGACGCCCGGCAGCTCGTCGGCCAGGCGCCGGGAGAGCGCGGGCAGGAGGCTGTAGGTCGCCGAGCCGACGCAGCCGATCGCCACGTGCCCCACCGCGCCGGCAGCGACCCGGCGGGCCTCGTCGGCGGCACCGTCGACCGACGCCAGGATCGCCCGGGCGCGCTCGAGGTAGGCGCTGCCGGCCGCGGTCAGGTCGACCCGGCGGGTCGTGCGCACGAAGAGGTCGACGCCGAGGTCGGCCTCGAGGCGGCGGATCTGCTGGGACAGGGGCGGCTGGGCCATGTGCAACCGCTCGGCGGCGCGTCCGAAGTGCCGCTCCTCGGCAACGGTCACGAAGTAGCGCAGATGTCGAAGCAGATCCATATCTCAACTCGACTCAAATGGGTCAGATATTGATACTTCACAGTATCAACTGGGCGGCCTACCGTCGATGCCATGAGCAGCTCCTACGTCTACGCAACGGTGCGGACCCCGTTCGGCCGGTTCAACGGCGGCCTCGCCGGGGTCCGCACCGACGACCTCGGCGCCGCCGTCGTGCGGTCGGCGCTCGCCCGGACGCCCGACCTCGACCCGACGGCCATCGGCGACATCGTGTGGGGCAACGCCAACGGCGCCGGCGAGGACAACCGCAACGTCGGCCGGATGGCCGCGCTGCTCGCGGGCGTTCCGGTCAGCGTCCCCGCGGTCACCGTCAACCGCCTCTGCGGCTCCAGCCTCGAGGCCCTCGTCACCGGCGCGCGCACCATCGAGACCGGCGACGCCGACGTCGTGCTCACCGGCGGCGTCGAGTCCATGACCCGTGCTCCGTGGGTCCTGCCCAAGCCCGACCGCGCGTTCCCGATCGGCGACGTCACCGCGGTCTCGACCGCGCTCGGCTGGCGCCTGGTCAACCCGGCGATGCCGGAGGAGTGGACGGTGAGCCTCGGCGAGGCCAACGAGCAGCTCCAGGAGCGCTTCGGGATCTCCCGCGAGCGCCAGGACGCCTTCGCCGCCCGCTCCCACCAGCTCGCGGAGCAGGCCTGGGCCGACGGCTTCTACGACGACCTCGTCGTGCCCGTCGAGGGCACCGACCTGGTCCGTGACGAGGGCATCCGCCCCGGCAGCACCCCCGCGTCCCTCGCCGGCCTGAAGCCGGTCTTCCGCAAGGACGGCACCATCACGGCCGGCAACGCGTCCCCCCTCAGCGACGGCGCCTCGGCGGTCCTGCTCGGCTCGGAGTCCGCCGCCGAGAGGATCGGTACGACGCCGCTCGCGCGGGTGGCCGGCCGGGCGGCGTACGCGCTGGAGCCGCAGGCCTTCGGCTACGCGCCGGTGGAGGCGGCCAATGCGGCGCTGAAGCGCGCCGGCATCGACTGGTCCCACGTGGGTGCGGTCGAGCTCAACGAGGCCTTCGCCGTCCAGTCGCTGGCCTGCGTCGACGCCTGGCCGATCGACGCGGAGATCGTCAACCAGAAGGGTGGCGCGATCGCGATCGGGCACCCGCTGGGCGCGTCGGGCGGCCGCCTGATCGGCAAGCTCGCCAAGGTGCTGCGCGAGACCGGCCAGCGGTGGGGCGTCGCGGGCATCTGCATCGGCGTCGGCCAGGGCCTGGCCGTCGTGCTGGAGAACGAGGAGGCCGACTGACATGGGAAGGACCCAGCTGATGGAGACCGCGGACGCCGCGGTCGCCGGCATCGAGGACGGCTCCACCGTCCTGGTCGGGGGTTTCGGCCTCGCCGGCATGCCCTTCGACCTGATCGACGCGCTGATCCGCCAGGGCGCCAAGGACCTCACCGTGGTCGCCAACAACGCCGGCAACGGCGAGGTCGGGCTCGCGGCGCTGCTCAAGGCCGGCCGGGTGCGCAAGGTGGTCTGCTCGTTCCCCCGTCAGGTCGACTCCTACGTCTTCGACGAGCTCTACCTCGCCGGCAGGCTCGAGCTCGAGGTCGTCCCGCAGGGCAACCTCGCCGAGCGGATGCGCGCGGCCGGGGCAGGGATCGGCGCGTTCTACTGCCCGACGGCGGTCGGCACCCCGCTCGCCGAGGGCAAGGAGGTGCGCGAGATCGACGGCCGCACCTACCTGCTGGAGTACCCCATCAAGGGCGACTACGCGCTCATCTCCGCCCACGCGGCCGACGGGATGGGCAACCTCGTCTACCGCAAGACCGCGCGCAACTTCGGGCCGGTGATGGCGACCGCCGCCACCACGACCATCGCCCAGGTCGGCGAGGTCGTGCCGACCGGGTCGCTGGACCCCGAGGCCGTCGTCACCCCCTCCATCTACGTCGACCGCGTCGTCGCGGTCGAGGCCCGCCACTACACCGTGCAGGGAGCCCGCTGATGACCTCGCTCGCCACCGGTACGACGACCGTCGAGCACCTCGACCGCGGTCCGCTCACCATGGACGAGCTCGCCGAGGTGATCGCCCGCGACATCCCCGAGGGCTCCTTCGTCAACCTCGGCATCGGCCAGCCGACCAAGATCGCCGACCACCTCCGCCCGGGCCAGGGCGTGGTGCTCCACACCGAGAACGGCATGCTCGGCATGGGCCCGGCCGCCCACGGCGACGAGGTCGACGCCGACCTCACCAACGCCGGCAAGGTGCCGGTCACCGAGCTGCCCGGGGCGTCGTACTTCCACCATGCCGACTCCTTCGCGATGATGCGCGGCGGCCACCTCGACGTCTGCGTGCTGGGCGCCTACCAGGTCGCCGGCAACGGCGACCTCGCCAACTGGCACACCGGCAAGCCCGGCGCGATCCCCGCCGTCGGCGGAGCGATGGACCTCGCCATCGGCGCCAAGGACGTCTTCGTGATGATGGGTCTCTTCGGCAAGGACGGCTCGCCCAAGCTGGTGCCGTCCTGCACCTACCCGCTCACCGGCGTCGGCTGCGTGAGCCGGGTCTACACCGACCACGGCGTGTTCGAGGTCGGTGGCGACGAGGTCGTGGTGGTCACGACCTGGGGGATCTCCGTCGCCGAGCTCCGCGAGCGCCTCGACGTGCCGCTGGTGGTGCGGGCGGGCTGAGCGCCCGCACCCGGGGAAGTTCCCGCGTTCGCCAGCCGCGAACGCCGGAACAGCGCCAACCCGGAACGCATTGGAAGGAGCATGTCGAACCCCATCAACCTCCCCGTGCTCTTCCTCTCCGACGTGGTCGTGCTTCCCGGGATGGTGGTGCGGGTCGAGCTCGACGAGCCCGCCCGAGCCGCCGTCGACGCCGCCCAGCTGGCCTCCCGCGAGAGCGGCGAGGCGACCCGTGTCCTGGTCGCTCCCCGTCTCGAGGACCGCTACGCGTCGTACGGCGTCGTGGCCACCGTCGAGAAGGTCGGCCGCTTCGCTGGCGGCGAGCCCGCTGCCGTGCTCAAGGCGGGCGGCCGCGCCCGCATCGGCAGCGGCGTCACCGGTCCCGGCGCGGCGCTGTGGGTCGAGGTCGAGGAGGCCGACGCCGGCCCGATCGACGACGACGTGCAGGCACTGGCCGACGAGTACCGCCAGCTGGTGGTGGGCCTTCTGCAGCGTCGTGAGGCGTGGCAGGTCGCCGACCAGGTGGCCCGGATCGAGGACCCGGCGACGCTGGCCGACACGGCCGGCTACGCGCCCTACCTCTCCGACGACCGCAAGCGTCAGCTACTCGAGACCCCCGAGGTCCGTGAGCGGCTGCGGCTGCTGGTCGAGTGGACCCGCGACCACGTCGCGGAGTCCGAGGTCAGCGACAAGATCGACGCCGACGTGCGCGAGTCGCTGGAGAAGAACCAGCGTGAGTTCCTGTTGCGCCAGCAGCTCGCCGCGATCCGCAAGGAGCTCGGTGAGGGCGACGCGGAGGGCGGCGACGACTACCGCGCCCGCGTGGAGACGGCCGACGTCCCTGACGCCGTCCGCGAGGCGATGCTGCGCGAGGTCGACAAGCTGGAGCGCGCCAGCGACCAGAACCCCGAGGCGGGCTGGATCCGCACCTGGCTCGACACAGTCCTGGACCTCCCGTGGAACGTGACCACGGAGGACGACACCGACATCGCCGCCGCGCGCGCGGTGCTCGACGCCGACCACCACGGTCTGGACGAGGTCAAGGACCGGATCACGGAGTACCTCGCCGTCCGGGCTCGCCGTGCGGAGCGGGGGCTCGAGGTCGTCGGCGGTCGCGGGTCGGGTGCCGTCGTACTGCTCGCGGGGCCTCCGGGCGTCGGCAAGACCTCGCTCGGCGAGTCCGTCGCGCGAGCGCTGGGCCGGAGGTTCGTGCGCGTCTCCCTGGGCGGCGTGCGCGACGAGGCCGAGATCCGCGGCCACCGCCGGACGTACGTCGGCGC
>DATLIG010000019.1:0-14660 GCA_035539555.1 Nocardioides sp.
CCGGGGACGAGCAGGTCGCGGTAGAGCTCGTGGGTGCCGGACTTGAGGATCGCCGCCTGCACGCACGGCAGCTCGAGGTGCCACGAGTTGTAGAGGGTGATCGCGCTGGCGGAGAAGCCGTTGAGGGCGAGCCGGCCGTCGCTGAACGGCTGGTCGCAGGCCCAGTCGAGCACCTCGACGACGTCGGCCTGGGTGCGCGGGCCGAGGGCGTCGAAGGACCCGTCGCTGTCACCGGTCCCGCGGATCTGGACGAGGAGGAAGTTGTAGTCGGCGCTGACCTCGAGCGTCTCGCTCCCGCGCCCGTACGGCGAGAACTCCACGACCGTCGGCTTCGCGGCGACCGGGCCGGTACTGGTCAGCGTGGTCTGCAGCTCGACGCCGTCGGACGTCGTGAACCGCTGCTGGACGACGACGGGCTCCGCCGGCTCCTCAGCGTGCGCGGGCAAGGGCGCCGCCGCCAGTCCGGACACTGTGGTGACGGCAGCGACGAGCACCGCCGAGATGCGCTTCCCCATGGTGGGCCAACGAGAACACGTTGCACGGGCCATGTCCACCTAGGTCCACCTATGTCGACCGTCACGCCCGAGGGGACTGGGGCAGCGACCACCGACCCCGGACAATGGAGCCATGGCTCGCGTCGCACTCGTCCTCGGCTCCGGAGGCGCCCGCGGCTACGCCCACCTCGGGGCGGTCGAGGAGCTGCGCTCGCGCGGGCACGAGATCGTGGCGGTCTCCGGTACGTCGATGGGCGCCGTCGTCGGCGGCCTGGTCGCGGCCGGCAAGGACCTGGAGTTCGCCGACTGGGCCTCGACCCTGACCAGCCGCCGGGTGCTGCGCCTGGCCGACCCCACCTGGGCGGGCGGTGGCGCGGCGACGGCGGAGCGGCTGATGGCCGCCCTCGACGACCTCGTCGGCGACGTGATGATCGAGGACCTGCCGATCCCCTACACCGCCGTCGCGACCGACCTCGCCGCGCGCCGCGAGGTGTGGTTCCAGCGCGGCCCGCTCCTCCCGGCGATCCGCGCCTCGATCGCGATCCCCGGCCTGTTCACCCCGGCCGTCGTGGACGGCCGGATCCTCGTCGACGGCGGCCTGCTCAACCCGCTGCCGCTCGATCCCACCGCCGCCGCCACGGCGGACTTCACGCTCGCCGTCTCCCTGCAGGGCCCGCGCGAGCCCAACGAGCCCGCCTCGCCCGCCCGGGGCTTCTCCGTGCGACGAGCCGAGTGGGCAGCCGACCTGCGCCGCAGGTTCCGACGCAGCGAGACCCTCGCCGCCGTCGACGAGCTCGCGGACGTCGTACCCATCGGGGCGGTGGAGGCGCCTGCCGAGGCCGGGCTCGAGGTCGACGTGCGCCCGGACGAGCGGACCTCCGAGGTCGTGTCGCTGTCGTTCGACGCGATGCAGAGCCTGATCACGCGCTACCGGCTGGCCGCGCTGCCGCCCGACGTGCTGGTCACCGTGCCGCTCGGCGCCGCGCGCACGCTCGACTTCCACCGGGCCGAGGAGCTGATCGAGCTCGGCCGCCAGCTCACCAAGGCCGCACTGGACGACGCCGACCGGTAGCCGTCGCCGGTTATCCTCCGAGTCACCACGACGAAGGGGGACCCCGTGCCGGCGCAGTCATCTCGGGAGCAGCGCGCACTCCGCATCCTCGGCACCGGCTCCGCCGTACCGGACGAGGCACTCACCAGCGCCGAGCTCGACGGACGGCTCGGCCTGCCCGCGGGGACGGTCGAGGCGAGGACCGGCGTCCGGGTGCGGTACGTCGAGCGCGGCTCCGCCGCCGAGCTGGGCGCCCGTGCCGCGCGCAAGGCCCTGGCGGCCGCCGGCGTCGACCTCGACGACGTGGACGTGATCATCGGCGCCAGCGCGACGCCCGACCAGCCGCTCCCCTGCAACGCCTCGCTCATGCACGAGCAGCTCGCGCCCGGGCGGCCGATCCCCGCGTGGGACGTCAACGCCAGCTGCCTGAGCTTCCTGGTCGCCCTCGACCTGGCCGCGACCCTCGTCGACGCCGGCCGGCACGAGCGGATCCTGATCGTGTCCTCCGACCTCGCGTCCGTCGGCCTCGACTGGGACGACCTCGGCGCATCGGGGATCTTCGGGGACGGTGCCGCGGCAGCGGTCGTCGGGCCCGCGGGCGACACCGGCTCCGCCGTGCTGTCGTCGGGCTTCGAGACCTACAGCGAGGGCGCCCACAGCTGCGAGATCCGCGGGGGCGGCTCGCGGTACGCCCCCGACCGGGTCGAGGGCGAGTACGCCGACTGGGGACGCTTCCGGATGGACGGCGGTGCCGTGTTCCGGCTGGCCTTCCGCCACCTGCCGTCGTTCGTGGAGGGCCTGCTGGCCGAGGCCGGCGTGACGATGGAGGAGCTCCCGGTCGTCGTACCCCACCAGGCGAGCCACCACGGCCTGGACTGGGTGCGCCAGCAGCTCGGCGTCGGCGACCGGCTGGTCGACATCTACGCCGACCACGGCAACCAGGTCGCCGCCTCGCTGCCGACGGCGCTGCACGCCGCGATCGAGACCGGTCGCCTGCAGCGCGGCGACCGCGCGCTCCTGCTCGGCACCGGTGCCGGGATCAGCCTGGGCGGGATGGTGCTGTGCTACTGACGATCGAGCAGCCCGAGGTCGGCTTCCACTGGCTCCGCGTGGGCCACTGCAAGGGCCCCGAGGCGCTGGCGCGACAGGGCGGCCGGCTGCGGCCGATCGAGTTCCCGTCGTACGTCGGCGCGCTGCACCACCCGGCGCACGGCTGGACGCTGTTCGACACCGGCTACTCACAGCACTTCTTCGACGCGACCCGCCGGCCGCCCGAGCTGCTCTACCGCAAGACCCTGCCGGTGACGCTGCCCGACGAGGAGCACCTGCCGCGCCAGCTCGCGGCGCTCGACGTCGACCCGGGCGACGTACGACGGATCGTGGTCTCGCACTTCCACGGCGACCACGTCGGCGGGCTGCTCGACCACCCGCGGGCGCGGATCATCGCCGGCGCCTCGGGCGCGGAGCACGCGCTGTCGCTGAAGGGCGTCAACGCCACCCGCCACGCGATCCTGCCGGCGCTGCTGCCCGACGACCTGCGCGACCGGCTCGACCCCGTCGACGGCTTCCCGCGGGTCGACGTGGCCGGGCTGACCACCTGGGACCTGCTCGGCGACCGCAGCCTGCTCGCCGTCGACCTGCCCGGCCACATGCCCGGCCACCTCGGCCTGCTGTTCACCTCCGGCGGACGGCAGGTGCTGCTGGTCGGCGACGCGGCCTGGACGACCCGCTCCTTCCGCGACCTCAAGCCACCGTCCCGGCTGGCGAAGGGGATCATGCACGACTGGCCGAGCACGGTCCGCACGCTCGGCGTGCTGCACGACCTCGACGCCGCCAACCCCGGCCTGCTCGTGCTCCCGGCACACTGTCCCGAAGGCCACGCGGCCTGGACCGCTGGGGCCTGATGATGCCCGGAAGCCGGGCGGTGGTGGCCGCCTTCGCCCGCGAGCGCTGGCTCCTCCCCCGCGTGTACGACGCCGCGCGGGCCCGCGCGCTGGAGCGGTTCCTGCGCGAGGACCTCCCGCGGGCGTCCTTCTACGCAGGCAGGGGCGGCCGGCCGCTGGCCGAGCTCCCGGTCGTCGACAAGCGCACCGTGCTGGCGGACTTCGCGGCCTTCAACCGCTACGGCATCACCCTCGAGCAGGCGCTCGCCGTCGCCGAGGCCGCCGAGCGCTCCCGCGACTTCACCGCGACCCTTCCCCACGGCGTCACCGTCGGGCTGTCCTCGGGCACGACCGGCACCCGCGGCGTCTTCCTCGTCTCGGAGGAGGAGAGCCGCCTGTGGGCGGGGATCCTGCTCGGCCAGCTGATGGCGCCGGCCTCCCTGCGGGTGGTTGCCCGGCGGCCCCTGCGGGTCGCGCTCTTCCTGCGCGCCAACAGCTTGCTCTACGAGACCCTCGACAGCCGGCGGGTGGCGTTCTCGTGGCACGACCTGACCGTGCCGGTCGAGGACCACCTGCCCGACCTGCCCGGCACCGACGTGCTCGTCGCGCCCGCCAGCGTGCTGCGCCGGATCGCGGCCGCGAAGCCGCACGGCCTGCGACCGCTGCAGGTCGTCTCCGTCGCCGAGACCCTCGACCCGGAGGACGAGGTCGTCATCCGGGAGGCGTTCGGCCGGCCGGTCGAGCAGATCTACCAGGCCACCGAGGGCCTGCTCGCCGTCAGCTGTCCGGCCGGACGGCTGCACCTCAACGAGGGCCACGTCCACATCGAGCCGGAGTGGATCGACCACCGCCGCTTCCACCCGATCGTCACCGACTTCACCCGCACCACCCAGCTCGTCGTGCGGCACCGGCTCGACGACGTGCTGCTCGCCGCGCCCGGTCCCTGTCCGTGCGGGCGCCCGGGCCGCAGCATCGCGGCCGTGCTCGGCCGGGCCGACGACGTGCTGACGCTGACCAGCGAGGACGGAGAGGCAGGAGGGGCCGGAGGGGCCGGTGACGGCGAGGTTCCGGTCTGGCCGGACGTCCTGCGGCACGCGGTGGCCCTGGCCGGCGAGCTCGGCGACTACCGCATCGAGCAGCACGGCAACGAGTGGCGGCTCGCCGTGACGGGCATGCCGGCCGGGATCTCGCGCGTCGGCGTGGAGATCGAGCGACTGGCGGAGCGGTTGCGCGCCCGGCCGCCGGTCGTCGTACCCATGGGGTGGCCGGCGGAGGCACCGGACCAGAAGCGTCGTCGGATCAGGAGGATCTCGTGAGGTTGTTGGTGACCGGAGCGTCCGGGTTCGTCGGCGGACGACTGGTGGAGATGGCGCAGGAGGCCGGGCACGAGACCTTCGGGATCGGCCGGCGGCAGCTCGACCGCGACGACTACGCCAGCGTCGACCTCGGCCGCGTCGCGGTGGCCGACCTGCCCGAGCTGCCGTGGCTGCCCGACGCCGTCATCCACTGCGCGGCCCGCGCGACGCCTTACGCACCCCGCAAGGCCTACGACCGCGACAACGTCACCGCGACGCGCACCGTCGTGGAGTGGTGCCGTCGCCTCGGCGGCCCGCGACTGGTGCACGTGTCGTCGAGCTCGGTGCTCTACCGCGACGGCGACCAGCTCGACCTGACCGAGGACTCGCCGGTCGGCCCGACGTTCGCCAACGACTACGCGCGGACCAAGGCAGCCTCCGAGGACGTCGTCCGCCAGTACGACGGCAGCTGGGTCCTCGCGCGCCCGCGCGCCGTCTTCGGACCGGGCGACACCGTGCTGTTCCCCCGGATCATCGCGGCCGCGAAGGCCGGCCGGGTCCCGCGGCTGACCGGGCGTGCGGAGCCTGCCGTCGGCGACCTGGTCTACGTCGACAACCTCGCCGACCACCTCCTCCAGCTGGCCGCGCGCCCCGAGCTCGGCGGCGTCTACCACCTGACCAACGCCGAGCCCGTCGAGATCCAGGCGATGCTGCTCGAGGTCATCGACCGGCTCGGGCTCCAGCCACCGACCCGCGAGGTCAGCCTCACCACGGCGATGCGCGCCGCGACCGTGCTGGAGCGGACCTGGCGGCTGCTGCACCTGCCGGGAGAGCCGCCGATCACGCCGTACGGCGTGGGGGTGCTGAGCTGGTCGAAGACATTCGTGCCGGACAGGATGCTGCGCGACCTCGGCAAGCCGCAGGTGTCGGTGGCCGAGGGCGTCGACCGGTTCGTCGCGTGGCAGAAGGACCACCTGTGACCCGACGCCTCACCACCGCAGCCGCCGTCGGCTACCTGGCCCTCCAGGCCACGAAGGCCGCGATCACCCTGCGCACGGCCTCCCGCGCACCCGCGGCCGTCGAGCCCGGAGACGACGCGATCGGGAAGGTCGTCGTCGTCCAGCCGATCCTGTCCGGCGACCCCGGCCTCGAGGACGCCCTGCGCGACAACCTGCTGTCGCTGGACGGCGCGCGGTTCTGCTGGCTCGTCGACACCGACGACGCCGAGGCCCAGCGGGTGGTTGCGCAGATCGTTCGATCGAACGGTTCGAGCAGGGAATCGGGGCACGAACCTGCTCAAACCGTTCGATCGAACGGTTCGGGCACCCCGCGCGTCGAGGTGGTGCTCTGCCCGCCGGCTCCCGACGGGGTCAACCCCAAGCTGGCCAAGCTCCAGCCCGCCCTCGACGGGGCCGCCGACGACGAGGTGTTCCTCGTGCTCGACGACGACACCCGGCTGCCGCGGGCGAGCCTCGGGGCGCTGCTCGGCGGCCTGGAGGCCCACACGTTGGCGACCGGCCTGCCGGCGTACCTCCCGGGGAGCACGCCGTGGGCGCAGCTCGTCGAGCAGTTCGTCGACAACAACGCCGCGATGACCTACCTGACCCTCGATCCCGTCACGATCAACGGGATGACGTGGGCGATGCGGGTGCGCGACCTGCGGGCGCTCGGTGGGTTCACGCCGATCCTGCGCAACCTGACCGACGACCTCGCCGTCGCGCGTGCGGTGCTGCGCGGCGGCGGCACGATCTGCCAGACCGCCTCGCCGCAGTGGATCACCACGACGGTCGACTCCCCCGGCCAGTACGTCCGGCTCCTGCACCGCTGGATGCTCTTCGCCAACCTGCTGCTGCGGCGCCAGCCGGTGCGCACCGTCGCCGCCATCAGCGTGCTGCACGGCACCCACCCGAGCCTGCTCTGGGCGGTGGTGGTGGGGTCCGTCCGCGAGCGCCGCCTCGGGCCGCTGGTGACCGTGCTCGGCGGGCGGGCCCTGCTGCTGCGCCTCGTGCAACGCCGGGTCTACGGACGCTCCCTGCACCGTCCCGGCCTCTCCCTCGCATCCGAGCTGGTGCAGCCTGTCCACCTGGGACACGGGGCCGTGCAGCGGACCATCCGCTGGCGGACCCGGACCTACCGGGTCACGTCCGACGACGACTTCCGAGAGGTCCGATGACCAGCTCGACCACGCTGCAGGTGCTCTACCTGACCGGCCAGAGCGACCCGCGCAGCTGCGCGCTCTCCCCGGTCCAGCACGCCTTCCTCGACGAGCTGCCCGTGCCGGAGACCGTGAAGGTCCGGCTGAACTTCCCGTACGACGCCCGGCTGGCGCCGTACCGGGAGGTGCCGATCTGGCTGGGAAGTCTGCGCCACCTCGTGCTGTTCGTGCGGATCCGGCTGCTCAGGACGCGCTGGGCCGCGAAGCACCGGCCGCGGGTCGAGGAGCAGCTGCGCCGGGCCGACCACACCCTCGTCCTGGCCGGCTCGATCGGCCTCGACCTGCTCGGCCGGCTCGGCCTGCCGAGCGACCTGCTGGACCGGCTGACGGTGGTGGCCTACGGCGCCGTCGCGACCCGCCCACCCGACTGCCGCACCATCCGGGTGGCGAGCAGCAGCGACCACCTCGCGCGATGGTGGCGACGCGACCTGGAGGTCGAGTCGGGCCACCTCGACTACCTCGGCTCGCGCGAGTTCGCGGAGCTCTGCCACCGGGTGGCCGGCGAGCTCGCGCCGGACCCGGTCGTCGAGGAGGCTGCGCAGCAACCGTCACGAGACGACGTCGCGTGAGGCACGTCGACCTGGTCGCCCCGCCGATGGCCGGGCACCTGCACCCGGTGCTCGGGATCGCCGAGCGCCTCGCTGCCGAGCCGGGCCTGTCGGTGCGGGTGATCAGCACCGCCGCCGCGCTGCCGGCGATCGAGGCCTCCGGCCTGGCCGGACGGGCGCTGCTGGAGGGCGCCGACGAGGTGATCGAGACCGTCGTGAACCCGCCCTACCGGGTCGGCAGCAATCCGCGGAAGCTGTTCCGCCAGTTCAAGGCGGCCGTGCGGCTGCAGCAGGACTTCCGCGCCGAGCTGCTCGACCTGTGGGCGACGGAGCGGCCGGACCTGGTCATCGCCGACTTCACGATGGGCGCGGTCGGCACCGCCGCCGACCAGGTCGGCCTGCCCTGGTGGACGGTGCACCCGTCGCCGTGCGCGATCGAGGGACGGACCGGCCCGTCGTCGTACCTCGGGGGGCTGCGGCCGGGCGTCCGGCTCCCCGGCCGGGCACGGGACGCCGTCGCGCGCCGGTGGGTGCGTGGCTTCAAGCGGGTCGCGCCCCGACTGGCCGGCGTGCGGCTCGCCGACGTGGGCGTCGAGCGGATCTACCGCGCCGACGGCTCGGAGGCGATCTACTCCGCCGACCGCACCTTCGCGCTGACACCCGGCGCGATCGAGTACGAGCGCGGCCTCCCCGAGGCCGTCCGGTACGTCGGCCCGGTGCTCTTCACGCCGCCGGCCGACGTGCCTCCCCCCGACCTCGCGCCCGACGTCCGGCACGTGCTCGTCACCGCCGGCACGCACCTGCCGTGGCACAAGCAGGCGCTCCTCGACGCCGCCGTCGCAGCGGTCGCCGACCTGCCCGCGGACGTCGTCGTCCACGTGACGATGGGCGGCTGCGCGGGTCCGGCCGGCAGGGACGGCCTGCCCGGGCGCGTCGTCCTGCACGACTACGTGAGCTACCTGCGCGACCTGCCGCGCTTCGACGCGGTGGTGCACCACGGCGGTGCCGGGGTGCTCGGCCACACCCTGGCGGCGGGCCTTCCCGCCGTCGTCTGGCCGGTGGACTACGACCAGTTCGACCATGCCGTACGACTCGTCGATGCCGGTGTCGCCGTACGGCTCCTCCGGCCGGACGGCCTCGCGAACCGGATCCGCCAGGTCCTCGACGACCCCCGCTTCCGGGCCGCCGCCCGAGAGGTCGCCGCCGGGATCGCCTCCTCCCCCGCGGTCGACGTCATCGCCGCCGAGGTCCGCACCCGCCTCCTCCGCTGACTTGCGCGTTCTGGCCGTTGACTTGCGCGTTCCGGCCGTTGACTTGCGCGTTCTGGCCCTTGACTTGCGCGTTCCGGCCATTGACTTGCGCGTTCCGGCCGTTGACTTCACACGAACCGCCAAGTCGACGCGCGGAACCCACAACTCGACGCGCGGAACGCACAAGTCGACGGGTACGACGGCCGCATCTCAGCACCGGGGCGGGTTATCGAATTCGGCCACGAGATCGACGTCTGCGAGGCATCATGCGCCCATGGACATGGGGCAACCGTCGAACGAGCGCGCCCTGCTGGACGCGCTGATTTCCGCGGCCGCACCCGACCCGCTCCCGGCCGGGCAGGCACTCCCCCTGCTGCAGCAATCGGGCGAGAAGGATGCGGCGGTCCTCGGGCGACTCGCTTACCACGCACTGACCGGCGTCGACCCCGGCGAGGACCCGTCGCCGCCGGGTGAGGTCGCCCCGGGCTTCCCGCCGTTCGCGGCCGAGGTCCTGATGCGCGCCATCAGCGGCCCTGACCACCGCCGGCCGACCGCGCAGGCGCTGCTCATCGTGCTGGACACCGTTCCGCTCGCATCCTGGCCGGGTGCGGACCGGCCGTTCGTGTCGCTCGACGAGGTGGCGCCGTCGACGGTCGAGACCCCCGTGGCCGACACCGTGCCCGACACCGTGGCCGACACCGTTCTTGACTCTGCCGAGACGCCCGTCGAGCCCGACCCCGAGCCCGAGGTCGAGGTCGAGGTCGACGAGGAGGTCGAGGAGCTGGCTCCCGAGCCTGCCGTCGCGGTCATCCACCAGGACGAGTTCCGCACGCTGCTGACCCCGTCGCGGTCCGTGCCGCGGTTCGACCCGTTGACCGACCCGCTGACCGACCCGTGGAATCCCGACACCGGCGAGATCGCCCGCATCGACCTGACCCGGATCGCGGGTGCGGACGTCGATCCGGTCGTCGAGCCGGAGGCCGAGCCGGAGCCCAAGGTCGAGCCCGAGGTCGAGGCAGTGGTCGAGGAAGCGGTCGAGGAAGTGGTCGAGGAAGTGGCCGAGCCGGAGCCCGAGCCTGAAGCAGTTGCTGAGGAGGCCGAAGACGCCGGGGAGACCGACGTGCCCGAGCCGGCGCCGGTTCCGGACGACGACGACAAGCAGCGCGGCATGCACGACGAGTTCCGCAACTTCGTCTCGCCGAGCTTCGCGGTGCCTCACTTCGAGCCACTGGAGGGCCAGCTGCCCGCCGGGAGCGACCGGGTCCGCCGGCGTCGTACCCGCGGATCCTCCCGGGACGCCGAGTCCGAGCAGCCGAAGAAGCCGAAGAAGCCTGCCAAGCCCGAGAAACCCGAGAAGCCGGAGAAGGTCAAGGCCGCCAAGGCGCCGAAGGAGCGGGTCGAGCGCCCCCAGGTCGCGAACGCCTCCTCGGACGACGACCGGCACCAGACCCTGCTCCTGGTGGGCGTGATCCTCGTCCTGATCGTGCTCGGCGTCGTCTACGCGGCGACCCGGGACAACGAGGACAAGGGCACGGGCGACCCTCAGGGCGCGAGTCGCTCGATCGTCCAGCCGTCGCCGGTGGCGGTGTAGCGCAGCCGGTCGTGCATCCGGCCCGGCCGGCCCTGCCAGAACTCGAAGCGCGCGGGCACGACCCGGTAGCCACCCCACTCCGGCGGCACCGGTACGTCCTGCCCGTCGAACCGCTCCTCGACCTCGCGGTAGCGGGCGTCGAGCTCGGCGCGCCCCGCCACCACCCGCGACTGGGGTGACGCCCAGGCGCCGAGCTGGGAGCCGCGCGGACGGGAGGCGAAGTAGGCCGCGACGTCCTCCGCCGGCAGCGGTACGGCGACGCCGTCGACCCGCACCTGTCGCTCCAGCGGATGCCATGGGAACAGCAGGGCGCAGCCCGGCTCCTCGGCCAACGCGGCCCCCTTGCGGGACGCGGTGTTGGTGAAGAACCGGAAGCCGTCGGGGCCGACGCCCTTGAGCAGTACCGTCCGTGCGGCCGGCCCACCGTCGGGGTCGACGGTGGCGACGACCATCGCGTTCGGCTCGTGGATGCCGGCGGCCGCGGCCTCGTCGAACCACCGCTGCCACAGGTGCCACGGATCGGCGCCGGCGCGCGCCTCGTCGAGCCCCACGTCGCCGTACTCCGCGCGCAGGGCGGCCAGGTCCACCGCTCGGTCATCGGACATGCGTCCAACCTAGGGGACGTCGTGGGCCCGGCGGTGACGTGCGGCAGAATGCCTGTGGCCTGCGACCCGCCGCGACCCGGCGGCGTCGCCCGAAGCAACGAAGGAGTCGCCGATGGTCGAGGTACACCACGGACTGGAGGGCGTCGTCGCCTTCGAGACCCAGATCGCAGAGCCGGACAAGGAAGGCTCGGCGCTGCGCTACCGCGGCGTCGACATCGAGGACCTGGCCGGCCGGGTGCCCTTCGAGAACGTCTGGGGGCTGCTGATCGACGGCTCCTTCACCCCCGGCCTCCCGCCGGCCGAGGCGTTCAGCCTGCCGGTGCACACCGGTGACGTCCGCGTCGACGTCCAGGCCGCTATCGCGATGCTGGCGCCGGCCTTCGGGTTCGGCCAGACCTACGACATCTCCGACGAGCAGGCCCGCGAGGACCTCGCTCGTGTCGCCGTGATGGTGCTGTCGTACGCCGGCCAGTCGGCGCGTGACCTCCACCTGCCCGTCGTACCCCAGCGGCTCGTGGACGAGGGCCGGACCCTCGCCGAGAAGTTCCTCATCCGCTGGCGCGGCGAGGCGGATCCGAAGCACGCCCACGCGATCGACGCCTACTGGTCGTCGGCGGCCGAGCACGGCATGAACGCGTCCACCTTCACCGCCCGCGTCATCACCTCGACCGGCGCCGACGTCGCGGCTGCCTTCTCCGGCGCGATCGGCGCGATGAGCGGCCCGCTGCACGGCGGCGCCCCCTCGCGCGTGCTCGGCATGATCGAGGAGGTCGAGAAGAGCGGCGACGCACGCGCCTACGTCAAGGGCCTGCTCGACTCCGGTGAGCGGCTGATGGGCTTCGGCCACCGTGTCTACCGCGCCGAGGACCCGCGGGCGCGCGTGCTGCGCCGCACCGCCAAGGAGCTGGGCGCCGCCCGCTACGAGGTCGCCGAGGCGCTCGAGCAGGCCGCGCTGACCGAGCTGCGCGAGCGCCGCCCGGACCGCGTCCTCGAGACCAACGTCGAGTTCTGGGCCGCGATCGTCCTCGACTTCGCCGAGGTACCGGCCAACATGTTCACCTCGATGTTCACCTGTGCCCGCACCGGTGGCTGGTCGGCCCACATCCTCGAGCAGAAGAAGACCGGCCGGCTGATCCGCCCGTCGGCGGTCTACACCGGCCCGTCGACCCGCCCCGCGAGCGACATCGCCGGCTGGAACCCCGACTGGGCGCAGTGACGCCGTAGCGGGACGGACCCGTACGACGGGGGAGCTGCTGACCGGCGGCTCCCCCGTCGGTCGTTTTCGGGCGCGCTCAGAGGCGCCCCACGAACCAGGAGGTGTGCCCGACCGCGGCACCCCGGGTGAGCGAGATGTGCACGTGGTCGAGGTGGCGCAGGGTGCGCGAGCAGCGGCGCAGGGCCGGGCACGAGGAGCTGCGGTAGGGGTGGGGCTCGAAACCGTCCCACGCCGACCAGATCCGGTCGTTCCAGATCAGGTACATGATGCCCATCCGGCGGGCGAGGGCGTCGGCCTCGCCCGCGGCGTTGGTGGCGAAGAGGTCCCGCATCAGGCGGGCGACGCGGGCGCGATCGGCCGGACGTCGTACGTCGACGGACCAGTCGAACGCGCGCCCCTCCTGGTGCTCCGAGCGACTCCCGCCACAGGCGCGGGAGATGCCGCCGAAACGACCGCCGTACCGGTTCACCGTCCACCGGGCGAGCACCAGGGTGCCGGGCTTGGCGGCCGGCGCGCAGCGGGTCGCGGGCTGGTAGGCCGCGTAGTCCTCCAGCGGCAGCCCTCGCGACGCACCGGCGGCGGCGACCGCCGGGACGAGCGCGAGCAGCGCGACGAGGGTGGTGACGAGGGTGGTGACGAGGGTGCGGAAAGGACGGGGCACGGCGGACTCCGGGCAGGCGAGGGATACCTGCCGATCGGCCCGCGACGCCCGGACCTGAAGGATCAGCGCGTGACGTGGTCCAGCAGCTCGGCGCTGGCTGCGGCGGCCGCGGCGGCGTCGCCGCGGCGGATCGCCTCGAGGATGGCGTCGTGCTCGGCGTGCATCGGCGGAAAGCCCTGCATCGGGTCGTCGATGCTCGCGCGCAGCGTCTCGACCAGGCCGTCGTAGAGCTCGCTCAGCAGCGGGTTGTGCGCGGCGGCGACGACCGCCACGTGGAAGGCGACGTCGGCGTCGACGAAGCCCGCGCCGTCACCGGCGTCGAGGGCGTCCAGGCGCCGGGCCGCGATCGCGTCGAGCGCCCCCAGGTCCGCGTCGGTACGACGACCGGCGGCCAACGCCGCGGCTCGGACCTCGATCGCGTGCCTGACCTCCAGCAGGTGCTCGATCTCGACCCGCTCCGCCTGACGGCGCATCAGCGCCTGGACCTCGGTGGTGGCGGCGACATAGGTACCGTCGCCGCGGCGGACCTCCAGGACGCCGACGTGGGCGAGCGCCTTGACCGCCTCGCGGACCGTGTTGCGGCTGACGCCGAGGTCGGCGGCGAGCGCCGGCTCGGGCGGGATCCGGGTGCCGAGGGTCCACTCGCCGCTGGCGAGCAGGACGCGCATGCCCTCGATGGCCTGGTCGACCAGGGAGGTGGGGGCGGCGGGAGCCAGCGGCATCATTCGTCCAATCATCCGATGTCTGTCATGCTAGGGGACGTGGCCACCGTCGTCGACCAGCTCCCCTCCGGTGCCACCCCATCATCCCCCGGGCCCGACCACGCCTCGCGCCGCCGGGCGGGAGCCGGACTGGTCGTCGCCGTCCTCCTCATCGCCTTCAACCTCCGGATCGCGGTCACCAGCCTCGGAGCACTGCTCGACCGCCTCGGCGACCTCGGCGTCTCCGCCACCACGCAGGGCCTGCTGACCTCGCTGCCGGTCCTCTGCTTCGCCCTCGTCGGCGCCACCGCGATGGCGCTCACCCGCCGGATCGGCGTCGACCGCGGCCTCGCCCTCGCCCTCGTCGTCCTCACCGCGGGCCTCGTGCTGCGCGTCCTCGACGGCACCCCCGCCCTGCTCGCCGGCACCTTCGTCGCCTGCGCCGGCATCGCGCTCGCCAACGTGCTGATCCCCGCGATCGTCAAGGAGCACTTCCCCGGTCGCGTCGGCGCGATGACCGGCGCCTACACCGCCTTCCTCTCGCTCGGCTCCGCAGCCGGCGCAGCGCTCGCCGTACCCCTCACCAACGCCACCGGCACCTGGCGCCTCGGCCTGGGCCTGTGGGCCGTCGCCGCGGTCGCCGCCGCCCTCGCGTGGGCTCCGTTCGCCCGCGGCCGCGCCGTCGCCCGCTCCACCGAGCGCGGCGCGTCGATGTGGCGCAGCCCCACCGCGTGGGCCGTGACGGTGCTCTTCGGCACGCAGTCGCTCTACGCCTACGTGATGATGAGCTGGCTCCCGAGCCTGTACGCCGATGCCGGGTTCAGCGACGAGACCGCCGGCCTGCTGCTGGCGATCAGCATCATCATCGGCGTCCCGTTCTTCTTCCTGGTCCCGAGCGTGGCCGGCCGGCTACGCCACCAGGGCCACCTCATCGCAGGCCTGACCCTGCTCACGGTCATCGGCTGGGCGGGCCTGTGGGTCGCCCCCGAGGGCGGCGCGTGGGTCTGGGCCGCCCTGCTCGGCGCCGGCGGCGCGGTGTTCCCCGTCGTGCTGCTCTGCTTCGCGCTGCGCACGTCGACGTCCGCCGACACCGCGGCCCTCTCCACCATGGGCCAGAGCGTCGGCTACCTGATCGCGGCCGGTGGCCCGT
>DATLIG010000020.1:0-3770 GCA_035539555.1 Nocardioides sp.
GTCGTGCACGACCAGGTCGGCGACCGAGTCGCACTCCGGGGTGGCGTACTCCGGGTGGGACCCGACGTCGAGGTACAGCCGGGCGCCGTTGCGCAGGAACACGTTGCTGCTGCGCCCCCAGCTGACCACCTTGCGGAACAGGTAGCGCGCCACCTCGTCCGGGCTCAGGCGGCGCTGCCCCTTGAACGTGCACGTCACGCCGTACTCGTTCTCGATACCGAAGATGCGCCGGTCCATGTTGGTCAGAGTAGGCGCAGGCTGGTGGCCGGCGTGGGAACAGCGTGAATTGGCCCGCGATTCGGTCAGCTGGGCGGCGCGATGGGCGGTTCGTCCCCCGGGGCGGGCTCGGGCGCGTCGGCGGGCTCGCCCACCTGCTCGCGCCGGGCGGCGTGCGTGGCGGGCCCCCGGTCGCCCAGCAGCGTGTCGAGGCGGGTCGGCCGGAGCCGGGCGAACTTCCGCGGCTGGGTCCGGGTGCGGTCGAGCACGGCGACCTCGAGGTCCTCGACAGGGATCACCCGGTCCTGGACCTGGCCACCGTCGGCGCTGTGGCCGAGCGCCGCGACCGCGACCTTGACGGCGGCCGCGAGGTCGGCGCCCTGCGTGTAGTTGTCCCGGAGGTACGACGACACGGTGTCCGCGTCGCCGCCCATCACCGCGAACCCGTGCTCGTCGGCGACGCGGCCCTCGTAGGTGAGCCGGTAGATCTGGTCGTCCGCGGCGTGCTCGCCGACCTCGGCGACGAAGATCTCCACCTCGTAGGGCTTCTCACCGCCCGAGGAGAAGATCGTGCCCAGGGTCTGTGCGTAGGCGTTGGCCAGGCCGCGCCCGGTCACGTCGCGGCGGTCGTAGGCGTAGCCGCGCATGTCGGCGAGCCGGACGCCGGCGATGCGGAGGTTCTCGAACTCGTTGTAGCGACCGACGGCCGCGAAGGCGAGGCGGTCGTAGAGCTCGGAGACCTTGTGGAGCGCCTGCGAGGGGTTCTCGGTCACGAGGAGCACGCCGTCGGCGTACTGGACGGCCGCGAGCGAGCGGCCCCGGGCGATGCCCTTGCGGGCGAAGTCGGCCCGGTCCTTCATCAGCTGCTCGGGCGAGACGTAGAACGGGGTGCTCATGCCTGGGCCTCCTCTCCGCCGCCGGGAAGCGGGGCGACGGGTCCGTCGGGCCTCACCATCCGGGCGCCGACCAGCTGGTCGGCGAGCGCCGACAGGAAGTCCTCGGGCAGGCGCTGGACGCCGTCGGCGGTGACCACCCACACGACCGGGAAGATCCGGCGGGTCAGGTCGGGGCCGCCCGTCGCGGAGTCGTCGTCCGCGGCGTCGTACAGGGCCTGGAGGCAGACGCGGACGGCGTCGTCCTGGCTGAGGTCGTCGCGGTACAGCTTCTTCAGCGCGCCGCGGGCGAACAGGGAGCCGGAGCCGACCGTGAAGAACGACGCCTCCTCGTGGCGGCCGCCGGTCACGTCGTAGCCGAAGATCCGGCCGACGCCCCGGTCGAGGTCGTAGCCCGCGAACATCGGTACGACGGCGAGGCCCTGCATCGCCATCCCGAGGTTGGCGCGGATGAGCGCCGAGAGTCGGTTGGCCTTGCCGTCGAGCGAGAGGATCGTGCCCTCGATCTTCTCGTAGTGCTCGAGCTCGACCTGGAAGAGGCGGACCATCTCGACGGCGAGGCCGGCGGTGCCAGCGATGCCGACCACGGAGTACTCGTCGGCCGGGAACACCTTCTCGATGTCGCGCTGGGCGATCACGTTGCCCATGGTGGCGCGGCGGTCACCGGCCATCACCAGGCCACCGGGGAAGGTGGCGGCGACGATGGTCGTTCCGTGTGGGGCGAGCTCGGCGGCACTGCCCGCGGGCAGCGACCGGCGGGCCGGGAGCAGGTCAGGGGCGTTCTCGGCGATGAAGTCGCTGAACGAGGAGGTGCCCGGGCGCAGGAACGCACCCGGGATGCGCGCGTCGTTCATGGTGGACTACTGCCCACCCTTCTGGATGAACGACTTCACGAAGTCCTCGGCGTTGGTCTCGAGCACGTCGTCGATCTCGTCGAGGATCGCGTCGACGTCCTCGTCGAGCGACTCCTTCCGCTCGGCGACGTCGGACTCGGTGACGGCGTCGGTCGTCTCCTCGGTCTCCTCCGCCTTGCGCGGCTGCTTCTGCTCCTGGGCCATGGCACAACCCTATCCACTCGCTGGCTGTGCGCGGGTGACTTGTCAGGTCACGGTTTGGTCAGCGGCTGAGCGCGCGGACGAGCTGCTCGGCCGTCTCGCAGGAGTCGATCAGCTCGCCGACGTGCTTCTTCGTCCCGCGCAGCGGATCGATGGTCGGCACCCGCTGGAGCGACTCCCTGCCAGGCAGGTCGAAGATGACGGAGTCCCAGGACGCTGCGGCGATGTCCGAGGCGTACTTCTCGAGGCAGCGGCCGCGGAAGTAGGCGCGGGTCTCGGCGGGCGGGTTGGTCATCGCGGACTCGACGTCCTCGTCGGTGAGCAGCCGCTGGATCCGCCCGGCGCCGACCAGGCGGTGGTAGAGGCCCTTCTCCGGCCGGATGTCGGAGTACTGGTAGTCGATGAGCTGCAGCTTGGCGTCGTCCCACGCGAGGCCGTCACGGGAGCGGTACTGCTCGATGAGCTTCAGCTTGGCGACCCAGTCCAGCTGGTCGGCGAGCGACATCGGGTCGGCCTCGAGCCGGTTGAGGACGTCCTCCCAGCGGGCCAGGACGTCGACGGTCTGCGGGTCGGCGTCGGCGCCGTAGCGGTCCTCGACGTACTTCTTCGCGAGGTCGAGGTACTCCAGCTGGAGCTGGATGCCGGTCAGGTGGCGGCCGTCGGCCAGGGTCACCTCGTGGCGCAGCGTCGGGTCGTGGGACACCGCGCGCAGCGAGGCGACCGGCAGGTCGACGGTGAGGTCCCGGGAGATGAAGCGGTCCTCGATCATTGCGAGCACCAGCGAGGTGGTGCCCACCTTGAGGTAGGTCGCGATCTCGGAGAGGTTGGCGTCGCCGATGATGACGTGCAGGCGGCGGTACTTCTCCGGGTCGGCGTGCGGCTCGTCGCGGGTGTTGATGATCGGGCGCTTGAGGGTCGTCTCGAGCCCCACCTCGACCTCGAAGAAGTCGGCGCGCTGGCTGATCTGGAAGCCCTGGCCGCGCCCGTCCTGCCCCTTGCCGACCCGTCCGGCACCGCAGAAGACCTGGCGGCTGACGAAGAACGGCGTGAGGTGCTTGACGATGTCGGCGAACGGCGTCGAGCGCCGCATCAGGGGGTTCTCGTGGGCGCCGTAGGACGCGCCCTTGTTGTCGGTGTTGTTCTTGTAGAGATGGATCGGCTGGGTGCCGGGGACCTGCGCGGCCATCCGTGACGCGTCGAGCATCACCAGCTCGCCGGCCTTGTCCCAGAGCACGGCGTCACGCGGCCCGGTCACCTCCGGCTCGGAGTACTCCGGGTGTGCGTGGTCGACGTACAGCCGCGCGCCGTTGGTGAGGATCACGTTGGCCAGGCCCATGTCCTAGTCGGTGAGCTGGCTCGGGTCGGCGACCTGCCGCGCCGCCCGCTCGGTGGCTTCCCCCCTCGCCGTCATCGACCCTCCTCGTCCTGCACTACCCACGCCGGTGCCGGGCATCCTCCGGACCGCAGCTGCCCGGCCGGACGGACAGCAGCGCGGGACGTGGCCCGCGCCGTAGGCTGGAGGCATGAGCGTGCGCCGAGTGATGGGCACCGAGGTCGAGTACGGCATCTCGGTTCAGGGGCAGCCGACCGCGAACCCGATGGTCGC
>DATLIG010000021.1:0-4698 GCA_035539555.1 Nocardioides sp.
ACCAACGCCCTCGTGATCCGCCTGGCGATCACGGTCAAGGGCGCGGCCGGCGGCACCTTGTCGTTCGCGCCCCTGGGCGATCCGGCAGGAGCCTCGCCGACGAAGGTGACCTGGCCTGCCGGCGGCACCGGCTCCGGGACCGTCAACGTCAACCTCGGCACGTCGAACAAGGTCGCCGTCTCGAATGCCAGCACCGGCAGTGCCACCGTCGGGGTCAAGATCACCGGCTACTCGACGCAGATCCCGGCCGGGGGCGTCAGCGGCACGGGAGGCACCAACGGTCAGGTGCTGACCAACAACGGGGACGGCACCGTTGCGTGGAAGACCCCGGCGGCTCCGCCGGTCCTGCTGAGGGCGGCCGTCTCGGGAACGGGCGAGGTCGAGGTCGGGACAGACGTCACTGCCGTCCGCACCGCGGTCGGCAGGTACGACGTCACCTTCAGCCGGCCGATGGGCGGCTGCGCGGTGACCGGCACCATCGGTGCCTACGACAGCGGGGGCTTCACCTTCACCGCGGTGCTGACCGTGATCGTCCGCGCCGCCGAACCGAGGGTGACCGTCCAGATCAACCGCCCCGATGCCACGGCGACCAACAGCGACTTCTTCCTGCTGGCGGTCTGCTGACGCCTCAGGCAGGGAAGGCGACGACCTCGCCGACCACGACGACCCGCACCCGGTCCCCGGCGGCCGGCACGGAGTCGGCCGGGGTGCGCGCGGCCACCTGCTCGCCACTCTCCAGGCGCACTCGGATGGTCGCGTCGTGACCGAAGAAGCTGACGTCGAGGACCTCGCCCGGCGTACCCGTGCCGTCGGTCCGGATCTGGAGCTGCTCGGAGCGGACCGCCAGCTGCGTCGGGCCGCTGGCCGCGAGGCCGGCCTTCAGCGCGACCTCGCCGAGCGCGCACCTCGCGCGCCCGTCGCCGGTGATCTCACCGGGCAGGAGGGAGGCGTGGCCGATGAAGGACGCCACCCGGGGGTCGGCCGGCTCCAGGTAGACCTCGGCGGGGGCCGCGACCTGGAGGAACTGGCCGGCGGCCATCACGGCGACCTGGTCGGCGAGCGAGAGTGCCTCGCCCTGGTCGTGGGTGACCAGTACGGCGGCCGCCTCCGCCGCCCGCAGCGCCCGGACGACGGCCCGTCCGGTCTCCTCGCGCAGGCCGGCGTCCAGCGAGGAGAACGGCTCGTCGAGCAGCACGAGGCTCGGCCGCGGCGCCAGCGCCCGGGCCAGGGCGACCCGCTGCTGCTGGCCGCCCGACAGCTGGTGGGGGTAGCGCGACGCGAGGGCCGGGTCGAGCTCGACCATCGCGAGGGCCTCCTCGACGGCGGCGCCCGCCGAGCGTCGCTCGCCGCGGGGGAGGCCGAAGGTGATGTTGCGGGCCACGGTCAGGTGCGGGAAGAGCGCGCCCTCCTGCGGGACGTAGCCGATGCCGCGCCTGCGGGCCGGCACGCTGCGCGGGTTGCCGACGACCTGGACACCGGCCACGTCGATCGTGCCGGCACGCGGCTCGACGAACCCGGCGATCGCCCGCAGCAGCGTCGTCTTGCCGCAGCCGGACGAGCCGAGGATCGCAGTGACGCCCGAGGCGACGGTCAGGTCGATGCCGCGCAGCACCGGCTCCTTGCCGTAGCCGGCCTCCAGCGCGCGGATCTCGAGTGCGGTCATCGGTCGCTCCTGAGGGAGAGGCGGGCGAGCAGCCACGTGGAGGGGACGGACAGCGCGACCAGGGCCAGTGCGTAGGGCGCCGCGGCACCGTAGGCGACCGACGACGCGTCGGACCAGAATCTCGTCGCCAGCGTCTCGGTGCCGATCGGGGCGAGCAGGAGGGTGGCGGTCAGCTCGGTCGAGACGGCGAGGGCGACGAGGGCGGCGGCCGAGGCGAGCCCGGGTACGACGAGCGGCAGGGTCACCCGGCGCGCCACCTCCGGTCCGCTGCAACCGAGGCTGCGGGCCACCTCCTCGAGCACCGGCGGCACCAGCTCGAAGGTCCCCCGCACGCTGACGACGGCGCGGGGCAGGAAGAGGATGAGGTAGCCCGTCAGCAGCAGCGCGAGGGTCTGGTACAGGTCGGGCACGACGCGGATCGACACCGTCACCAGCGCCAGCGCGATCACGATGCCGGGCATCGCGCTCGCGGTGTAGACGCTGCGCTCGATCGCCGTGGTCAGCAGGCCCCGGTGGCGCACGGCCAGCCAGACGACGGGGACCGCGACGGCCGTGGTGACCGCGCCGCCGAGGACGGCGAGGAGCAGGGTGTTGCCCAGCGCGCTGGTCAGCTCGCTGCGCTCGATGCCGGTCGAGGTGCCGCGCACCAGCCACCGGACGAGCGCGTACACCGGCACGGCCAGCGACCAGGCCACGAGCGCGGCGAGGCCGGCGGAGGCGACCGGGCGCAGCCGCCCGAGCCGCACTGGGGTCGCGACGCGGCTGGCGCCCGCACCGACGCGGCTGCGTGGCCGGCGCCCGCGCAGGAGCACCTCGATCCCCAGCAGGAGCAGGCAGAAGGTCACCAGGACGAGGGCGAGCAGGGTCGCCTCGGGACCGTTGAAGACGGTGGCGTACTGCTGGAGGATCGCTGTCGTCAGGGTCGGGTAGTTGAGGAGCTGCAGGGCGCCGTACTCGGCGAGGAGGTGCAGTCCGACGAGCAGCGCGCCGCCGAGGACGGCCGGACTGATGGCGGGCAGCGTCACGCGCAGGAAGACCTGCCACGGGCCCTTGCCGAGTGCGGTCGCGACCTCCTCGACGGCCGGGTCCAGCCGCCGCAGCGCGGCCACGGTCGGCAGGTAGACGAGCGGGTAGTACGACAGCGTCACGACCATCACCGCGCCGGGGAACGACTGCACGGCGTGCGTCGTGGAGACCCAGCCGAAGCCGTTGACGAACGCGGGGACGGCCAGCGGCGCGCACAGCAGGCCGTGCCACCACCCCCGGCCGCGTACGTCGGTCCGCTCGACCACCCACGCGCCGGCGACCCCGACGACCGCGCTGGTCAGCACGCCGACCACGAGCAGCCGGGTGGTGTTCCACAGCAGCTCCCCGATGCGGGGTCGCCACAGGAAGTCGGCGGCCTCCCCGCCGCCCAGCTCGGCGGTCGTGAACAGGACGTAGCCGAGCGGCACGAGGGTCAGCGCGGCGATCGCCAGGCCGACCAGGAGCAGCGGAAGGGCGGGCGCAGCAACCCCCCGCGGCCGCGTGGCTGCGGGGGGCCGGCGTGTGGTGGTCCCGGTCGTCAGAGGAAGCCGACCTCGGTCATCAGCTCGACGACCTTCTGGGCGTCGAGGTCGGACACGTTGACCGCGGGCGGCTCCAGCTCGCTGAACTTCTTGGTGACGCCGGGGAGCTCGACGGCCGGGTTGAGCGGGTACTCCAGCGCGTAGCTGTCGGCGAGGACCTGCTGGCCCTGCTCGCCCACGAGGAACTCGATGAACTGCTCGGCCTCGTCCTTCATGTCGGAGGACTTCAGCACGCCGGCACCCGAGACGCTGACGAACGCGCCCGGGTCCTGGTCGGTGAAGTAGTACTGGGCGGAGTGGTCGCTGACGTCGCCGTTCTCCTTGTGGTCGCGCTCCCAGTAGTAGTGGTAGACGATGCCGACCTCGACCTCACCGGAGTCGACCGCCTCGAGCACGAGGTTGTTGCCGTCGTACACCTTGCCGTTGGCCTTGATGCCCTCAAGCCATGCGGTGGTGGCCTCCTCGCCCTCGAGGTCGAGGACGGCGGCGACGATCGCCTGGAAGTCGGCACCGGTCGGGGAGAACGAGATGCGGCCCTTCCACTCGGGCTTCGCGAGGTCGAGGATCGACGCCGGCAGGTCGGACTCCTGGACCTGGTCGGTGTTGTAGACGAGGACCGTCGAACGGGCGACGAAGCCGGTCCACAGGCCGCTGGTGGGGCGGTACTGCGCGGGGATCGGCGCGATCAGGTCGGCCGGCAGCTTCTCGAAGAGGCCCTTCGCCTCCACCTGCGACATCGCGGGGGAGTTCTCGGTCAGGAAGACGTCGGCCGGCGACGCGTCGCCCTCCTGGACCAGCTGGTTGGACAGCTCGAGGTCCTTGCCGTTGCGCAGCTCGACCTCGATGCCGGTCTCCTCGGTGAACTTCGGCGCGAGCTCCTCGAGCAGCTGCTCGTGCTGCGCGTTGTAGATCACCAGCTTCGGTTCGTCGTCGCCGCAGGCGGCCAGGAGCGGGGCGAGGAGGGCGAGGGCGGCGACGCCGAGGCCGGCACGGACGAGCTGCTTCTTCATCGGGCTTCCTGTCGGATGGTGTGGTTCGGAGCGTAGTGGTGGGGTCGGGGCCGCTCGATCAGGCGGGTCCATGAAGGGATCCGCTCGCCGATGCGCCACGCGAGGACGCCGATGGCGAGCGAGGCGAGCAGGCCGCCGAGGGGCCAGCGGTTCTCCAGGTGCGGGTACACCTGCCAGTGGGTCAGGTAGATGGAGAGCGAGGCGCTGGCGATCTGTCCGACGACACCGATCGCGGCCCGCGGCCAGGGCACCGTGGGCACCCAGACCAGGAGGAGCAGCCCCGCCGCGACGGTGCGCTGCGGGATGCCGCGCGCGACCGCGGCCGCCCAGCCGCCGGCGAAGAGCCACGCGACGAAGAGGGAGGAGTGGAAGACGTCGCCGTCGTAGCCGGTCGCGGTCGCCCAGAACCGCGGCGCGAGCGTGAGCACGACGAGCCCGACGGCGAACCAGTACGGCG
>DATLIG010000022.1:0-20739 GCA_035539555.1 Nocardioides sp.
GTGCTCGACGAGCTCGGCATCGACCGTGTCGTCGCCGTCGGCTACTCCATGGGCGGCGCGCTCGCCCAGACCTTCTGGCGCCGGCACGGCGAGCGGACCGCCGGTCTCGTGCTGGCCTCCACCGCCGCGTGCTGGAAGGAGAACCTCGGCGACGCGATGTTCTACCCGGTCCTCGGCGCGGCCAACGCCCGCTTCCGCCACCGCTACCGCGCGCGGGTCCAGCAGGTGCGCTCGTCGCTGGCCGACGTCGCCGTCGCCGGCGCGGAGATGTCGACGTGGGCCTGGGCGGAGTTCCGCTCGACCAGTGCCTGGGCGATGCCGGAGGTGCTCGGCACCCTCGGCGGCTTCGACGCCCGCCCGTGGCTGGGCGAGGTCGACGTGCCGACCGCGGTCGTCGTGACCGCCCGCGACCACGCCATCGCGACCGCCCGCCAGCGCGCGATGGCCGCCGCCATCCCGGGCGCGACCGTGCACGAGGCGCCCGGTGGGCACGCCTCGGTGGTCTTCGACGTGCAGCGCTGGCGGCCGGTGTTCCTGGCCGCCGTCGCCGAGGTCGTCGAGCGGATCTAGGACGCGTCTAGCTCTGGTGCACGTAGGAGTCGAGCTGGTCGCGCTCGAACTCCAGCTGGTCGATCTTGTGCTTCACCAGGTCGCCGATGCTGACGATGCCGACCACGCGGCCGTCGGTGTCGGCGGCGGGGATGTGGCGGAACCGGAGCTCGGTCATCACCTGCATGACCTCGTCGAGGTCGTCGTCGGGGGAGCAGGTGCGCACCTCGGTCGTCATGATCGACGAGACGACGTTGTTGATCACGGTGCCGTCGTGGTGGAGGGTCCGCACGACGTCGCGCTCGGAGACGATCCCGTCCAGCGTCGTACCGTCGGTGCTGACCACCACCGCCCCGATGTTGTGTTCCGCGAGCGTCGCGAGCAGCTCCCGCACCCCGGCGTCCGGACGGATGGTGACCACGTCCTTGAGGGACTTCGACTGGAGCACGTCACTGATGCGCATGTGACGCAGGCTACTCGGAGCCGTCGCCGCCGTCACTGGGTTCGTCCGAGGTGCGGTGCCGGTGGGCGCGCAGCTCGGACACGCTTCCCGGCCCGGTGCGCGGCCAGTCGGGGTCGTCGTCGCCGTCGGCCATGCTGCCGATGAAGGACAGCGCCGCGTCGTGCAGGTGGCCGTTGCTGGCCAGCGCGTTGCCGCCCCACGGGCCGTCGCGGCCGTCGAGCGAGGTGAACCGGCCGCCGGCCTCGCGCACGATGATGTCGAGCGCGGCCATGTCGTAGACCTCGAGCTCGGGCTCCGCGGCCAGGTCGACGGCGCCCTCGGCGAGCAGCATGTAGGACCAGAAGTCGCCGTAGGCGCGGGTGCGCCAGACGCGGCGCATCAGGGCGAGCAGGTCCTCGCCGATCCCGCGGTCCTCCCACCCGCTGATGGAGGAGTAGGAGAACGACGCGTCCTCGAGGCGGCGTACGTCGGAGACATGGCACTGCGTCGCCTTCATCAGGGACTTGCCGGTCCACGCGCCGTGGTCCTTCGACGCCCACCAGCGCCGCTGCAGGGCCGGTGCGGAGACCACGCCGAGCACGACCTCCTCGTCGACGACGAGGGAGATGAGGGTCGCCCAGACGGGCACGCCCCGCACGTAGTTCTTGGTGCCGTCGATCGGGTCGATGATCCAGCGCCGCTGCGAGTGGCCCGACGTGCCCTGCTCCTCGCCGGTGACCGCGTCGCGGCTGCGCGCGCGGGAGAGGGTACGACGGATCGACTCCTCGACCGCCTGGTCGGCGTCGGTCACGGGGGTGAGGTCCGGCTTGCTCATGACATGCAGGTCGAGCGCGCGGAAGCGGGCCTGGGTCAGCGAGTCCGCGTCGTCGGCGAGCAGGTGCGCCAGACGCAGGTCGTCGGTGTAATCAGGTGCGGCCACAGGGGGAGCCTAGTGCCCGCTCCTCGAGGGACCTGGTCGCGGTTGGGGCGGTAGTGCAGGATTCAACCATGGAGATCAACGGGGTCCCCCTGCATCCGCTCGTGGTCCACTCGGCGGTGGTCTTCACGCCGCTCGCGTGCCTCGCCGCCCTGGCGTACTGCGTGCCGGCGTGGCGCGACCGGCTCCGCTGGCCGCTCGTCGTCCTCGCCGCCCTCTCCGTCGCCAGCATCTGGGTGGCCTACCTGTCCGGTGAGGACCTGCGCGACGAGCGCTTCGCCCAGGCCACCGGCCCGTTCCTGGAGCGGCTCGAGGACCACGAGGAGTGGGCCGAGAAGCTGCGCATCGGCGGCTCGGTGTTCGCCGTCCTCGCCTTCGCTGCCGCGTGGTTCCACACCCGCACCGACGCCGTCCGCACCGCCCTGACCGTGCTCACGGCACTGGGTGCGGTCGTCACCCTCGTCCTCGTCGTCCTCACCGGCGACGCCGGCGCCCAGGCCACCTGGAAGATCGACTCCTGACTCGTTGACTTGGCGGTTCGGCGCGTTGAGTTGGCGGTTCGGCGCGTTGAGTTGGCGGTTCGTCCTGGTGGCGGCGTACAAACTGCCAACTCGATCGACCAAACCGCCAAGTCAACCGATCGAACCGCCAAGTCAACGGGCTCGAGGCTAGTAGTCGGTGACGGAGCGGGCGGCGAGGAGCCGGCGGAAGGACATGACCCGCTCCGGGTCCGCCTCGCCGGCCGCCACCGCCTCGTCGAGTCCGCACTCGGGCTCGCCCTCGCCGTGCGTGCAGCCACGGGGGCAGTCCTCGGTCATCTCGTCCAGGTCGGGGAAGGCCTCGATCAGGTGCTCGGGCTGGACGTGCGCGAGGCCGAAGGAGCGGATGCCGGGGGTGTCGATGATCCAGCCGTCGCCGCCGGCGAGCGGCAGCATCAGGGCGGAGGTCGAGGTGTGCCGGCCCTGGCCGGTCACCGCGTTCACGTGGCCGGTCTCGCGCCGGGCGTCGGGCACGAGCGCGTTGACGAGCGTCGACTTCCCGACCCCGCTGTGCCCGATCAGCACGCTGACCTCACCGCGCAGCCGGTCGTGCAGCGCGTCGAGGCCGACGACGGTCCGGTCCGGCTCGCGGCGGGTGACCTCCCACGGCACGCCGAGGGAGCGGTACGTCGACAGCAGCGTCTCGGGGTCCTCGAGGTCGGCCTTGGTGAGGCAGAGCAACGGGGTCATCCCGCCGTCGTACGCCGCCACCAGGGCCCGGTCGATCCACCGCGGCCGCGGCTCGGGGTCGGCGAGGGCGGTGACGATGACGAGCTGGGTCACGTTGGCGACGATCACCCGCTCGATCGGGTCGTCGTCGTCGGCGGTACGACGCAGGGTGCTGGTGCGCTCGAGGACCTCCACGATCCGCGCCAGCGAGCCGTCGGCACCGGACACGTCGCCCACGACGCGCACGCGGTCGCCCACGACCACGCCCTTGCGGCCGAGCGGCCGGGCCTTCATGGCCATCACGGTGCGGCCGTCGATGAGCACGGTGAACCGGCCGCGGTCGACGGTGACGACGAGTCCCTCGACGGCGTCGTCGTGGCTGGGGCGGTCCTTCGTCCGGGGGCGGGTACGACGACGGGGACGCTCGTAGTGCTCGACGTCGTGCTCGTCGTAGCGCCCCATCAGACCCGGCCCATCAGAACAGCCCGGACCAGAAGCCCGCGAAGTCGGGGAAGGTCTTGCTCGTGGTGGCGACGTTCTCCACCAGCACGCCGGGCACCGCGGCGCCGATGATCACCCCGGCGTGGGCCATCCGGTGGTCGGCGTAGGTGCGGAACACCCCGGACGAGAGTGGGGCGGGCCGCAGGGTGAGCCCGTCGGGGTGCTCGTCGACGTCCGCGCCGAGCGCCCCCAGCTCGGCCGCCAGCGCAGCCAGCCGGTCGGTCTCGTGGCCACGGATGTGAGCGATGCCGGTGAGGTGCGACGGGGTCTGTGCGAGCGCGCACAGCGCGGCGATCGCGGGCGCCAGCTCACCGACGTCGTGGAGGTCGGCCTGCAGGCCCTGCAGCCCGCGCCAGCCGTCCGCCGGTCCGGTGACCCGCAGCCCGTCGGGCACCCGCGCGACCGTGCAGCCCATCCGCGCCAGCAGGTCGCGGAGCGCGTCGCCGGCCTGGGTCGTCGAGTCCGGCCAGTCGCGCACGGTGACCGATCCCCCCGACACGGCCGCCAGGGCCAGGAAGGGCGCGGCGTTCGAGAGGTCCGGCTCGATCGCCTCGTCGTGCGCGGCGACCGGGCCGGGCGCGACCGCCCACCGGTCGGCCTCGCTGTCGTCGACGGCGACGCCCCGGTCGCGGAGCATCGCGATCGTCATCTCGATGTGGGGGAGCGAGGGGATCGGCTCTCCGGCGTGGCGTACGTCGATGCCCGCGTCGAAGCGCGCACCGGCCAGCAGCAGGGCGGACACGAACTGCGAGGACGCCGACGCGTCGATGACCACCGTGCCGCCCGCGACCGTGCCGGTGCCGGCGATGGTGAAGGGGAGGGCATCGGCGTCGGAGACCGGCACGCCCAGTCCGCGCAGCGCGGCGAGGATCTCGCCGACCGGCCGCTTGCGCATGTGCTCGTCGCCGTCGAAGTGGACCTCGCCCGCGACCAGTCCGGTGATCGGCGGCACGAAGCGCATCACCGTCCCCGCAAGGCCGCAGTCGACCTCGGCCCGGCCGCCCGGCACGGAGCCGTCGAGCGGCGTGACCGCCCAGTCGTCGCCCGTCGTGTCGACCGCGGCGCCGAGCGCCGTGAGCGCCTGGGCCATGAGGAGGGTGTCGCGCGAGCGCAGCGCCCGTCGTACGACGGACGGACCGTCGGCGATCGCAGCGAGAACCAGCGCCCGGTTGGTGAGCGACTTGCTGCCCGGGAGGCTCACGGTGGCGTCGACGGGTGCGATGACGGAGGGCGCGGGCCAGGGGTCGGCGGGTGCAGGAGTGCTCATCTCCCGCGTGAGTCTAGTGAGGACTCAGTGCACGCGCGCCTTGACCTTGGTGCCCAGGAGCGCTGCCTCCCGGCGGGCGTCGTGCGCGGCGTGCGAGGCCCGCCAGGCCAGGCCCGGCTTGCCCGCGGTGTCGAGCGACGCGATCAGCAGGCCGCCGGCCAGGGAGGCGTTCTTCGTGAAGTGCACGAGCTGGGCCTTCCTCTCCTCCGGGGTGGCGGCCTCCCAGAAGCGGTGGTGCGCGGCCGTCGACGGCAGCAGCGTCGCGCCGAGCACCGCGGCGGACAGCCGGGGTGCCTTGCCGGTGGCCAGCGCGAGTCCGGCCGCGAGCTGGAGCGCACCACTGACCCGGACCCACGTCGTGGGGTCCTGCGGCACGTGGACGGAGTCGGGCGTCGCGTTGTCGATGACGGGGCCGACCGCCTCGGCCACCGGGGCGACCTCCTTGGCACGCGCGGGGGCGTCCTTGAGGTCCTGCACCCCGTTGGCGAGGAAGTACGACGCCAGGAGGGGACGGGCGAGGAGTCTGCTCAGAGCCATGGCCCTGCGGTACCCGGGCCCCGTCGGCGCACACCGATACATTGACTCGCATGTGCGGTCGCTACGCCTCGAGCCGGAGCCCCGAGGACATCGTCGAGGAGTTCGAGGTCCTCGACCCCCGCCTCGAGCGGGCGATCCCGCCGTCGTGGAACGTCGCGCCCACCGACGAGGTGTACGCCGTCATGGAGCGCCAGCCACGCAACGACACCGGCGAGCGCGAGGGCGACCCGGTGCGCCAGCTGCGCGCCGTGCGCTGGGGACTGGTGCCCTCGTGGGCGAAGGACGAGAAGATCGGCAGCCGGATGATCAACGCGCGGGTCGAGACGGTCGCCGAGAAGCCGGCCTTCCGCAAGGCGTTCGCCTCGCGGCGCTGCATCGTGCCGGCCGACGGCTACTTCGAGTGGTACGAGACCGATCACAAGGACGCCAAGGGCAAGCGTCGCAAGCAGCCCTTCTTCATCACGCCCGGGGACGGCTCGATCCTCGCGATGGCCGGGCTGTACGAGATCTGGCGCGACACGTCGGTCCCCGAGGACGCCGACGGCGCCTTCCGGTGGACCTGCACCGTGCTCACGACCGAGGCCACCGACCACCTGGGCCGCATCCACGACCGGATGCCGCTGCTCGTCGACCGCGCCAGCCGCCAGCAGTGGCTCGACCCGCGGCACACCATCGCCGACCTGTCCGCGCTGCTCACGCCCGCGCAGCAGGCCGGCCTGAGGGCGTACCCGGTCTCCACGGCGGTGGGCAACGTCGCCAACAACGGACCGCAGCTGGTCGAGCCGTTGCCGCTGTCCGGCGACCCGGCCGAGCTGGACGAGCCCGACGACGGTCAGGGGACGCTGCTGTGAGCGAGGAGCGCCTCATCCCCACCGCGTACGGCGAGGGCCGGCTCGTCATGCGCCGGGCGCGCCGTCCCGTGGTGACCCTCCTGCTGAGCCACGGCGCGGGTGGAGGCATCGAGGCGCGGGACCTGGGCGCCCTCGCCGCAGGTCTTCCGGGCCAGGGCGTCAACGTCGCCCTCTTCGAGCAGCCCTGGCGCCGGGCCGGTCGCAAGGTCGCCTCGCCGCCGGCGACGCTGGACGTGGGCCTGCGCGCCGCGGCCGACGCGCTGCGCGTGCGTACGCCGTTGGTGGTCGGCGGCCGCTCGGCCGGCGCCCGCTCGGCTGCCCGCAGTGCCCGCGAGCTCGGCGCCCGCGGCTGCCTGGCACTGTCCTTCCCGCTGCACCCTCCGGGGAAGCCGGAGAGGTCACGGCTCGACGAGCTCGCGGGCGCCGGCGTGCCGACGCTGGTGGTCCAGGGGGAGCGGGACCCGTTCGGCCGGCCCGAGGAGTTCCCCGACCCGCTGCCGGGCCGCACCGACCTGGCCGTCGTACCAGGTGCCGACCACGGCCTCGCCGTCCCGAAGCGCGGCCCGGTCACCGAGGACGAGGCGATGGCGATCGTGGTGGAGTCGACGCTGGAGTGGATCATTCGTGAGGTCGTGGGGAATGGGAGTGCCTGACCCGGCGTTCTGGCTTCCATGATCGCGACGCTGGAACGCCCGGGCACGGCGGACGCCGTACGCTGGGACGCGATGACCGAGATCTCCGACCTCTCCGACCTCGACTCCTCCGTGGAGGAGCCCGAGGCGATCGATGTCGCCACCGAGACCCCCGAGGAGCGCGCGGCCCGCTTCGAGCGCGACGCGCTGCCGTTCCTCGACCAGCTCTACGGCGCGGCCATGCGGATGACCCGCAACCCCGCCGACGCGGAGGACCTGGTCCAGGAGACCTTCGCCAAGGCGTTCTCGGCGTTCCACCAGTTCAAGCCCGGCACCAACCTGAAGGCCTGGCTGTACCGGATCCTGACCAACACCTTCATCAACAACTACCGGAAGAAGCAGCGCCAGCCGCAGCAGTCCCTCGCCGGCGACACCGGCGACGTGGAGGACTGGCAGCTCGCGCGTGCGGAGTCGCACACCTCGACAGGACTGAAGTCCGCCGAGATGGAGGCGCTCGAGCACCTGCCCGACAGCCAGGTGAAGGACGCCCTGCAGCGGCTGCCCGAGGAGTTCCGGCTCGCGGTCTACCTCGCCGACGTCGAGGGATTCGCCTACAAGGAGATCGCCGAGATCATGGACACCCCGATCGGGACCGTGATGTCCCGCCTCCACCGCGGTCGCCGCCAGCTGCGCGACATGCTCTCCGACTACGTCCGCACCGGCGGCGACGCGCCCCTCGAGGGAGGCAAGTGATGTCCCTTTCCACTGACGGGCACGCCGACGGTCACGAGGGCCACGTCCACCTGCACGACGACCCCAGCAACGCCGACTGTGCCGACTTCCTCGAGCGCATCGTCCGGCTGATCGACAACGAGCTCGAGGCGGGTGACTGCGCGGTCGTCCGCGCGCACATCGACTCGTGCAGCCCCTGTCTGGAGCGCTACGACCTGCAGCGCACCGTGAAGGCCGTCGTCGCCCGCTCCTGCGGTGAGACCGCGCCCGAGGAGCTGCGGGCGAAGGTGCGCATCCAGATCCAGCAGATCCAGGTCCGGATCAGCGAGGGCTGACGCAGCCTTCCTGATGGGGGGGCACCCTTCTGACGTGAGCGTCACTCCCACCCGGGTCGTATCGCGCGCGGCTGTTCGGAACTCGGCCGATGCTCGACAGTCGCGTCGGCAACGACGCCCGTTCTGCCCGTTCGCAGAGTTTGGGGCGGTCGCCGGCGCTTCGGGAGCCGCCGGCACCGACCGGGAACCACGCGATGGTTCACAGGAAACGAAGGGCGTCCTACGAGTAGTCCCGCAACAACTTCGACTTGAGTGTCGCGAACTCCGCGTCGTCGATGAGGCGGTCGTAGCGCAGCTTGTCGAGCTCGCGCAGCGATGCTGCAAGGCTGCCCCCGGCAATCGCCTTGATCTGCTCGGCGGTCACGGCGCCGTGATCGTTGACGACGTTGACCACGACCTCTCGGGTCGGTGGGGGCGGCGGCACGCGGAGATGCGGTGATGCGTTGGGGTGCGTCGGCGGCACCTGCGGTCCCGTCCACGTGGGGGTAGCGGGCATGCGTTGCGGGTTGGCCTGCACGACCTGAGCCGCGGCTGTGGCGTGGTCGTAGATCGTGCCGATGAAGAAGAGCCCGAAGGTGAAGAACCAGACCAAACCCTTGACGGGTTTGCCCAGGTAGACGTGCTGCAGGCCGGCTATTCCGAGCCACCCCAGGGCAGCCAGGCCCTGGAAAGTGCCGGTTGTCTTCATGAAGGTCCCCCTCGATGCACGGAAATCAGAGTGAGACTAGCCCGACGTGACCTGCCATGATCGCGGGATGACGAAGACCGTCCTCATCACCGGCTGCTCCTCCGGTATCGGCGCCGCCACGGCATCGCGTCTCCTCGCCAGCGGCTGGGAGGTGTGGGCCAGTGCTCGCCGTCCCGAGACCCTCGCCGACCTCGCGTCGGCCGGCTGCCGCACCGTCGCCCTCGACGTGACCGACGAGGGCTCGATGGCCACGGCCGTCGACGCCGTCCTCGACGGCTCCGGCCGGCTGGACGCGCTCGTCAACAACGCCGGCTACTCCCAGTCCGGCGCCCTGGAGTCGCTCGACGTCGCCGACGTACGCCGCCAGTTCGAGACCAACGTCTTCGGTCTGCTGCGCCTGACCCAGCTCGTCCTGCCGGCGATGCGCGAGCAGCGCTCGGGCCGGATCGTGAACATCGGCTCCATGGGCGGCAAGCTCACCTTCCCGGGTGGCGGTGCCTACCACGCCAGCAAGTACGCCGTGGAGGCCCTCTCCGACGCCCTGCGCTTCGAGGTCGCCGGCTTCGGCATCAAGGTCGTGCTCATCGAGCCCGGCCTGATCACCACGAACTTCGAGGCGGCCGTCGCCGCCGGCATGCCGACGGGCGAGGGCCCCTACGCCGCCTTCAACGAGCAGGTCCAGGCCGCCACGACCGAGGCGTACGACGGCCCGATGGCTCGCTTCGGCGGCCCGCCCGAGGCGGTGGCCAAGGTGATCGAGAAGGCGCTCACGAAGGCCAGCCCGAAGCCGCGCTACACGGTCACCATCTCCGCGCCGGCCGCGATGGCCGCCCGCAAGGTGCTCGGCGACCGGGGCTGGGACCTGGCGATGCGCACCCAGTTCCCGCGCCCGGAGTAGCGCTCGTTCGGCGGCCCGAGCCCTGGGAGAGGGTGTATCGAGACCCCTCGCGCAACGCCAGCTCCCCGGGTCTCGATACGCGCGTCGCGGCCTCGTCCCTCGGCCGCGGCGCTACTCGACCTCCCCGGCTGGTCCGTGCGCCTGCTCGTTCCTCGCAGCCGCACGGGCCGGTGAAAAGCAGCGAATCCCCGGGACCATGGGTCCGGGGGATTCGAGCGAACGCCGAGCGGACTCAGCTGTTCGGGCGCTTGCCGTGGTTCGCGCCCTTCTTGCGGCGCGCGCGGCGCTTGCGGCCGGTCTTGCCCATGGTTCCTCCTAGAGTCGATCGCCCCAGTGTCTCAGGTGCGCGGGCCGACGTGTGAATCGGCCCGAGCGCCCGGTGTTCGGAGGGTTCTCCGATTCTCCTGTGACGGGCCTCACCCCGGTGCTAGTGTCCGCGCGTCTGCTCCCCCTCTCGGGACGAACCCACCGAGGCCCACCATGCCGGTCCGTTCCGCGCGCGCTGCGCGCTCCGCTGCTCCCCGCCACCGCCTCGAGCGCCAGGCGTCGCCGCGGAGGCGGCGTACCGCGCTCCTCGCGGTGACCGCCCTGGCGTTCAGCACCTCGCTCGGCAGTGTGCTGGCGGCGTCACCGGCCCGCGCGGCCGGACCGTGGTACGTCGCCCCGAACGGCGCCAACGGCGCCACCTGCCTCAGCCCTGCGACCCCGTGCGCCAACCTGACCGGGGTGCTCGCCAAGCCGGGCTTCCAGGCAGGTGACACCGTCAACGTCGCCGCCGGCAGCTACGCCGACCGCCCGCTCGTCACCAAGGCCGTCAAGGTCGTCGGCGGCGGAAGCGGTGCGACCTTCACCGGGAGTGCCAGTACGACGGCCGGCTGGGCGCTGGCGGTCAACGCCGGCACCGCGACGGTGGAGCTGCAGAACGTCACCCTGACCGGCGGCAACTACCAGGCCGGCGGTGCGCTGCCGATCGTCTCCGGCAACGTGCGGACGACGAACGTGTCGATCACCGGCAGCAAGTCGACCGCGGGCGGCGGCGCCTACCTCTGGGCGGGCAGCGCGACGCTCGCCATGACCGGGGGAGAGGTGAGTGGCAACCGCGCGACGGCGACGGGAGCCAACCTCGGCTGGGGCGGCGCCTTCTACGTCGGCGCCGGGACGTCGCTGACCCTCGACGGGACCAGCGTCCGCGACAACGTCGCCGACGGCGCCGGGAAGGCCTACGGCCTCGGCGGCGCGATCCTCAACCTCGGCAACACCACGGTCCGCAACGCCACGCTGCGCGGCAACGAGTCCACGGGACCCAACGGCACGAGCTTCGGCGGCGCCATCTACCACAACGGCGCCAGCCTGGTCCTGGCCGACGACGACTTCGTCGCGAACAAGTCGGCGATCGGTGGCGCCCTGGCCACCGCCCAGCCGGTGACCGCCACGAACCTCGACTTCGACGCCAACTCCGCCCTCGCGGCGGGCGCGGTCTACCCGACCGCGAGCTACACGCAGACCGGCGGCTCGATGACCGGCAACACCGCCACCACCAACTACGGCGGCGCGATCTACGCGCCGGCCACCGCGTCGGCGCCGACGAGCCTGTCGTTGAGCGACGTCGACCTCACCGGCAACACCGCACCGACCGCCGGCGGCGCCCTCTACGCGACCGCCAACGTCACCACGACGATCCGCGACGGCGTGGTCGACGGCAACAGCTCGCAGAGCGGCGGCGGCATCTTCAACGCCGGCACGCTCACCGTGCGCGACTCCGCGATCACCGACAATGCGGCGTCCTTCCAGGGCGGTGGCCTCACCAACGGCTCGACCGTGGTCGCGGACAGTCCCTCCGCCACCGTCGTCGACACCGTCGTGACCGGCAACTCGGCCGCGGTCGCGGGCGGCGGCCTGCAGAACCTCACCCGCGCGACCCTCGCCGTCACCGGCGGCCGAGTTGCCCTCGACGCGGCCGCCGGTGGCGGCGGCATCGTCGTGGGCGACGCCTCCACCGCGACGCTGACGCGGGCCACCGTCTCGGGCAACACCGCGACCTCGCTCGGCGGCGGTGGCGTCTTCAATGCCGGCACCCTGTCCGTGGTCCGCAGCCTGCTCGCCACCAACAAGGCGCTGGGCTCCAGCGGCATCGGCGGCGCGATCTACAGCGGATCGAGCACGGCCAACGCGGCGACGAGCCTGCAGGTCGACGCCAGCACGCTGTCGGCCAACCAGGCGTACGGCGGCTCGGCGGTCGTCGTCTACTCGACCGGCTCGGGTGCCACGAACACCGCGTCGATCGCCCGCAGCACGATCGACGGCAACGCCAGCACCTCGCAGTACGGCGCCATCGAGCAGGTCGGCCGCGCGGTGACCATCACCGACAGCACCATCACGGGCAACTCCGCCGCGGCCGGAGGCGCAGGCGGCCTGGCCACCGGCGCCCCCGCGGGCGGCGGGGTGAGCAACACGGTCTTCTCGGGCAACAGTCCGAAGGCGTGCTCGGGCCCGGTCGTCAACAACGGCGGCAACCACGCCGGTCCCGGCGACACCGGCTGCGGCGTGGCCACCTCGGCCGACCCGGAGCTCGGCCCGCTGGCCGACAACGGCGGTCCGACGCCGACCCGGCTCCCGTCCGCCTCGAGCCCGCTGCTCGACCGGCTCGCCTGTGGCGCCGGCGCGGACCAGCGCGGCACCGCCCGCCCCCAGGGGGCGAAGTGCGACATCGGCGCCGTCGAGCGCGAGCAGGTCGCCCCGACCGTCGAGGGACCCGGCCATGTCGACCTGGTGGTCGGCAGCCCGGCCGACCCGGCAGCGACGGTCACCACCACCGGCTCCCCGGAGCCCTCGCTGTCCGCGACCGGCGTCCCGGCCGGGCTCACCTTCACCGACAACGGCGACGGCACCGGCAGGCTCTCGGGCACGCCGGCGGCCGGCACCGGCGGTGTCCACACGGTCACGGTGAGCGCCACCAACGAGGCGGGCTCCGCCGACGCCGACATCGAGGTCGAGATCGCCGAGGCCCCGAAGCTCAGCGGGCCGACCGCGTCGACGTACACGGTCGGGGAGCCGGGCGGCCCGGACGTCTTCGAGCAGACGGGCGGGCACCCGGTCGCGACGATCTCGACGGACAGCGACCTGCCGGGCGGCGTCGGCCTCACCGACAACGGCGACGGCACCGGCACCCTCGCGGGCACGCCCGAGGCCGCCACCGGCGGGGAGTACGACCTCACCATCGAGGGCAGCAACGGCACCGGTCCGGACGCCACCTGGCCGTTCGCGCTGACCGTCAACGAGGCTCCGTCCCTCGACGTGGCGGCGGCCACCACCGCCCGCGTCGGTACGACGACCGGGATCGACCTCACGGTCGCGGGCTTCCCGCACCCGGAGGTCTCGGCCGAGGGCCTGCCGGCCGGGCTCGCGATCGACGGCGACGCGATCACCGGCACGCCGGCCGCCGGGACGGGCGGCGTCCACGACGTCACCCTGACGGCGACCAACGGGGTCGGCGACGACGCGACGGCGACCACGTCCCTGACCGTCGAGGAGGCCGCCTCGGTGGACGGCCCGGCGGCGGTGCGCTTCGTGTCCGGCCGCGCCGGCTCGTTCACCTACGCGGCCGGCGGCTTCCCGGTCGCCGCGCTCTCGCTGACCGGCAGCCTCCCCGCTGGCCTCTCCTTCGTCGACAACGGCGACGGCACGGCGACCCTGTCGGGCACGACCACCGCGCTCGGCGAGCGCACCGTGACGGTCCGCGCGGCCAACGGCATCGGCACGGACGCGAGCCTCCAGGTGACCCTGGTGGTCGTCCCGCCGGTCGCGATCACCACGACGTCCCTCCCGGACGCCGCGGTGGGCACCGCCTACGACGTCACCGTCGGGGTCGCCGGCGGCGATGCGCCGTACACCTTCTCGCTGGCGTCGGGCTCGCTCCCGGCGGGCCTGCAGCTGTCCGCGGACGGCCGCATCTCGGGCAGCCCGACGGGCGACCCGGGGACCTCGACCTTCACGGTGAAGGTGACCGACGGCGGCACCCCCGCGACGAGCGACACCCGCCAGCTGTCGATCACGGTCGCCAGGGGCGCCACGTCGCTGGTCGGCGGACCGGTCGTCATCCTCGGCAACGTGCTGGTCGGGGGCGAGCTGACCGCGGTGCTGACGGGTGGCTTCCCCGGCACCCCGGTCGCCGGCGCGACGGTCACGTTCCGCGGCACCAACGCGATGCTCGGCGACCCGCTGCTCTGCACCGCCACCACCGACGCCAACGGCGTGGCCCGCTGCAAGCCGACGCTGATCGGGATCACCCAGATCCTGCTGCTCGTGCCTTCGGTGAAGATCGCCTACGCCGGCAGCACGCGCTGGCAGCCGTCGTCGACGGTGGTCGTCAAGAAGCTCGGCTGAGAGTCCGAGGAGAGGGGGTCACCCGGGCAGGGGTCACGTGGGCAGGCGGCTGAGGAAGCGCTCGGCGTCCACGACCACCCGGGTGACCTCCCCGGACCCGGCGAGCCTGCCGGGCCGGCCGTCCGCACCGACGTTGCGGGCGGAGACGGCGAAGCGGCGGAGCCGGCCGTCGGCGTACACCTGACGGGCGGTCACCTCGACGGTCCCGCCGACCGGGGTCGCTGCGAGGTGCTCGAGCTCGATCCGTGTGCCGACACTGGTCTCGCCCTCGCCGAGGTCGGCCTCGACGGCGGCGCAGGTGGCGGCCTCGCACCACGCCAGCAGGCGGGGCGTGCCGAGGACGGGCAGGCTGCCGGAGCCGACGGCGAGCGCCGTGTCCGCTGTGGTGACGGTGAAGGTCAGCGTCGCGCTGTCGGCCATCGTCAGATGCCGAAGGTGTTGCGCGGGTAGGGCGCGTCGACGTCGGTGATCACGTTGACCAGGTACGGCGCGTCCGCGGCGAAGGCCCGGTCCAGCGCGGCACCGATCTGCCGCGGGTCGGTGACCGTCTCACCGGCTCCGCCGAGCGCCGAGACGACCTGGTCGTAGGCCGTGCGGGGCGCGAGGTCGGCCGCGACGTCGTACCCGTAGAGCAGCTGCATCGGGCCCTTCTCCAGCCCCCAGGCGGAGTTGTTGCCCATCACCATCACGACGGGCAGGCCGTGCCGGACGAGGGTGTCGACGTCCATCAGGGAGAAGCCGGCCGCACCGTCGCCCAGCAGCAGCACGACCTGCGAGGAGGGGCGGGCGATCCGCGCGCCGATCGCCGCGCCCAGCCCGGCGCCGAGGCAGCCGTAGGGGCCGGGGTCGAGCCAGCAGCCGGGCCGCTTCGGCTCCACGAACTTGCCCGCGAAGGAGACGAAGTCCCCGCCGTCACCGATCACGACGGCGTCGTCGGCCAGCCGGGGCACGAGCTCGCCGTAGATCCGTGCCGGGTGGACCGGGTCGGCCTCCGCGCCCAACAGCTCCGCGTCACGCGCCGCCGCCGCGGCAACGGTGTCCTGCAGGGACGTGATCCAGTCCGTGCGGTTGGGTTGCGCGGCGCCCGCGAGCGCCTCGAGGAGCCCGTCGAGCACCGCGGTCAGGTCACCGGCCACCGAGCCGGCCAGGGCCGCGTGCTGCGAGAGCTGGCCCGCCGAGTCCGCAATGTGTACGACGCCAGCGGGCTGCGCCCCGTCCTTGCCGCCGAACACGCCGTAGCCGAGCCGGAAGTCCAGCGGCGTACCGACCACGACCACCAGGTCGGCCCCACCGAGCGCGGCGCCGCGGGCCTTGGTCACGAGCAGCGGGTGCCCACCGGGGACGACCCCGCGGCCCATCCCGTTGGTGATCGCGGGCAGCCGCATCTCCTCGACGAGGCGCAGCGCGGCGTCCTCGGCGTGGTCGGCCCACACGTCGGTGCCCAGCACCAGCACCGGCCGCTCGGCGCGGGCCAGGAGCCCTGCGATCCGGGCGATCGCGTCGGTGTCGGGCGCGGCCCCGCGCAGCTCGCCGACGACGGGCACCTGCCCGGTGCCGACGTTGAAGAACTCGTCCATCGGCACGTCGACGTAGGTCGGGCCGCGGTGCGACGAGCGGGCCAGGGTGAACGCGGTGTCGAAGCCGGCCGCCACGTCGTCGGCCCTCATCAGGGTCGCTGCGTGCTTGGTGACGGGCGCGACGATCGGCAGGTGGTCGATCTCCTGCAGCGCCCCGGTGCCCCACCGGTTGTTGGGGGCGCGGCCGCCGACGACGACCATGGGGGAGCCGGCGAAGGTCGCCTGCGCCATCGCACTGACCCCGTTGGTGACACCCGGTCCCGCCGTCAGCACCGCGAGCCCCGGCACCCGGGTCAGCTTGCCGGTGGCCTCCGCCGCGAAGGCCGCCGTCTGCTCGTGGCGGACGTCGACGAGGCGCACCGGCGGCCCGTTGCCCTCCTCCTGGCTCTTGACCGCGCCGTCGTACATCGGGAAGACGTGCGCGCCCGAGAGGGTGAACATCGTCTCGACCCCGTGCGCCTGCGCGACGGCGACCGCGAGCTCGCCGGCGTGGCCGTGGCGTTCGGTGCCGGGGATGGCCGTGGCGTCGGCCGGGGCTGAGCTGTCGTCCGGGGAGGTGGTGGTCACGTCCGCACCCTAGCCAGCGGGAGCGACGAAGGGGAGGAGCTCAGCCGAGGAACGCGGGGTGCACCCGCCGCAGCGACGCGACGAGCGTCAGCAGCAGGTCCGGCCGGATGGCCGGGTGGCGCGGCGAGATGGTCAGCTGCAGGTACAGCGCCCGCAGCACCGCCTGCGCGTTGCCGTTGACCAGGTAGGGGTCCGCCCCGGTCAGCACCCGCTCGCGCGCGCCCGCCTCCAGCCGGCGCACCCAGGGCTCGACCACGTTGAGCGGCACCCGGTCACGACGCAGCACCTCCATGACGGCATGGGCGATCCGGTCCGGCTCGCCGTGGACCAGGACGGGCGTGCCCCGGTCGAGCACCCGGTCGGCGATCACGTCGAGGACGACGGTCAGCTCGGTGGCCCCGAAGTACGGCGACCGGGCGAGCGCACCCAGCGCGTCGGCCCCGTTGGCGGCGGCGTGCGCCCAGCCCTTGCCCGGCACGAACCCGCGCAGGTCGCGCTCGCGGACGTACCAGGCCATCAGCCGGTCGCCCCACTGCATGATCCGGCTGGGCGGCTGCCGGCGGACCCGGGTGTCGCGGTCGATGCACTCGGCGAGCACCAGCGCGGAGAAGCTGCGCCGGAAGACGGTGTCGGTGTCGCGTTCGCCGATGCCCACGTCCAGCCCGGCGCACATCCCGTCGCCGAGGCCGGCCAGCAGGTCGTCGTACACGCCGTGCTCGGTCCAGGTGGCCAGGAACGGGTAGGCCAGCCCGTCGCGGACGTGCGGGTCGGGGTCGCCGAGCATCCGGGTCAGGTCGGCCGTGAGATCCGAGAGGGGGTGCTCTGCAGGGGGAGTCCGCTCACCGTTGCGGAGTCCCTGCTGCAGGCGTGACCAATCCACCGACGCCATCAAGAAAAACCCCTCACGGACCAGCCCGACCTGAATCCCCCCACGGATACCTGGAGACAGGCTCCGGGAGCATTCTGCCAAACGCCGTGAAGCGAGTGGGAGTCCGGTCCGTTACGTTTGCGATCGTGCCTTCCCTGTCCGCCATCGCCCGGCGCCACACCGACCTCGCGCCGGGCGACGTCGCGTGGCTCCAGCTGCTCCAGGCGGACTGGCAGGTCATCGCCGACCTGTCCTTCGCCGACCTCGTCCTGTGGCTCCCGGACCGCGACGGGACGGGCTTCTGGGCGGGCGACCAGATGCGCCCCACGACCGGGCCGACGGCGTACGTCGACGACATCGTCGGCACCTTCCTGCCCATCGGCCGCCGCACCCTCGTCGATGCCGCCTACGAGCTGGGCCGGATCGCGCGCGAGGGTGACCCCGAGTGGCTCGACGACGTGCCGGTGCGGATCGAGGCGATCCCGGTGCGCCACGAGGGCCGCGTGATCGCGGTCGTCAGCCGCAACACCAACCTGCTCGGCGTACGGACCCCCAGCCTGCTCGAGATCAACTACCTGCAGGCGGCGTCCGACCTCGCGCACATGATCTCCACCGGCCTCTTCCCGAGCGCCGGCCAGCGCAGCGACCACGCCGACTCGCCACGGGTCGGTGACGGCTTCCTGCGCGTCGATGCCGAGGGCCGGGTCGTCTACGCCAGCCCCAACGGGCTCTCCGTCTTCCGCAAGCTCGGCCTCACCGGCGACCTCACCGGCCACCGACTGACCGACCTGACCCGCGAGCTGGTGCCGCCGAAGAAGCGGCCCGACGAGGAGACGCTGAGCGCCGTGCTGGGCGGGCGGGCCCATCGCGACACCGAGCTCGGCTCGGCGGGCGGGCCGGGGGACGGCGTGTCGGTCATCGCCCGCGCGATCCCGCTGCGCCCGAAGGGGGAGCACATCGGCGCGATGATCCTGCTCCGCGACGTCACCGACCTGCGCCGGCGCGACCGCGAGCTGGTCACCAAGGACGCCACGATCCGCGAGATCCACCACCGGGTGAAGAACAACCTGCAGACCGTCGCTGCGCTGCTCCGCCTCCAGGCCCGCCGGATCGGGTCCGCGGAGGCGGTGTCGGCCCTCGAGGAGGCGGTACGCCGGGTCGGGTCGATCGCCATCGTCCACGAGATCCTCAGCCAGGCGGTCGAGGAGACGGTCGCGTTCGACGACATCGCCGACCGGCTGGCCCGCCTGGTCACCGACGTCGGCTCGACCACCGCGCAGGTGCGGGTGCGCCGCGAGGGCAGCTTCGGGGTGCTGACGTCCGAGATCGCCACGCCGCTGGCGATGGTCGTCATGGAGCTGATGCAGAACGCGGCCGAGCACGGCTACGAGAGCGGAGCCCAGGGGCAGATCGTGCTCCGGGCCGAGCGCCATGGTGCGGTCCTCGAGGTCGCCGTCGAGGACGACGGCCGAGGACTGCCCGCGGACTTCGACCTGGATGCGGCGACCAGCCTCGGGCTGTCCATCGTGCGCACGCTCGTGGAGTCCGAGCTGGGTGGTCATCTCACCTTGGGCCACACGCCGGACGGCGGCACGCGGGCCGGCTTCACGCTCCCGGTGGAGTGAGCGGGCCGTCGGCAGGAGCCGACGTGGGCGGCCTGCCTCCTGCCCTGCGGAGGAGCGGCGCCCGCGCAGGCCGGCTCACACGGGCTGGCGGACCCTGGCGCGGGCGTTGCGGCGCTTCAGCGCGCGGCGCTCGTCCTCGCTGAGACCACCCCAGACACCGTGGTCCTGTCCCGCCTCGAGCGCCCACGCGAGACACTGCTCGCGCACGTCGCAGCGCCGGCAGACCGCCTTGGCCTCCTCGATCTGGAGGATGGCCGGGCCGGTATTGCCGATCGGGAAGAACAGCTCCGGATCCTCGTCGAGGCATGCGGAACGGTGTCGCCAATCCATGGGTGGAGATGCTCACTTTCCATACGTTCGGAAGGCCCGGTGAGAGGGCACACGTAAAACCGCAAAAGTGAACGGCTTCACGATCGCTTCGGCAAGAGTTCCAAGGATTCGTTCACGAATCAAGCAATTCGGATGGTCTGATGGGTCACAAAATGTGACGAGCCGGCGGACGCGAGCTGTGAGCGGCGCCGTTGTCCGGCCGGGGTGAGCGGGCCCGGCGACCGGGGAGCGAGGTCGCGACGGGCGCGTCGAAACCCGTGACGCGGGCGCACGGGGCGCGGACGATAGGGTTCGGGACCGTGACCGAGGGGCCCCAGGAACCGTCCGGAGCGCCGGCGGGCAACCCGCCGCCGCTGACTGCTGCGGCCTCGCTGGTGGGCGTTCAGGCGGTCGTCCTGCTCGTCCTGGCCGTCCTCGAGACGGCCAACCTGGCCGACGAGCGGCGCTCGATGGGCCTGTCGGTGACGGTGTTCTTCGCGGCGTACGGGGTCGTCCTGGTCGCCGCCGCGTGGGGCCTCCAACGGCGCGCGACCTGGGCGCGCGGACCGGTCCTGATCACGCAGCTGATCATGCTGGGCCTGGCCTGGAACATCCGCAGCCACGTCGTCATCGCGATCGGGCTCGCACTGTGCGCCGGCATCGTGCTCGCGGGCATGCTGCACCCCGCCACGCTCGCGGCCCTCGACCGCGACCCCACCGCGGACGACGAGGACGACTGAGCCCGGGCTCCAGCGCCGGGACCGGGAGCCTCAGCCCTCGGACTCGAGCGACTGCCGCAGCTGCTCCAGCGTGCGGCTGAGCAGCCGGGAGACGTGCATCTGCGAGACGCCGATCTCCTCGGCGATCTGCGACTGGGTCATGTTCTTGAAGAAGCGAAGGAGCAGGATCTTCTTCTCGCGGGCGGGGAGGTTCTCCAGCAGCGGCTTGACCGACTCGCGGATCTCGACGTGCTCGAGCGCCTCGTCGTCGACGCCCATCGCGTCCAGCATGCTCTGGCCCGCGCCGCCGTCGGAGTCGTCGTCGGTCGCGTCGAGGGACAGCGTGGAGTAGGCGTTGCTCGACTCCATGCCCTCGACGATCTCCTCGACCGAGCAGCCGATGGCCTCCGCCAGCTCGCGCGGGGTGGGGGAGCGGCCGAGCCGCTGGGTGAGCTCGGCGGTGGAGGCGCTGATCTGCATGCGCAGCTCCTGCAGCCGCCGGGGCACCCGAATCGCCCAGCCCTTGTCGCGGAAGTAGCGCTTGATCTCGCCGATGATCGTCGGTGTCGCGTAGGTCGAGAACTCCACGCCCCGCTCGGTGTCGAACCGGTCGACGGACTTGATCAGCCCGATCGTGCCGACCTGGACGAGGTCCTCGTAGGGCTCGCCGCGGTTGCGGAAGCGGCGGGCGCAGTGCTCGACGAGAGGGAGGTGCAGGTGGACGAGGGAGTCGCGGGCGACGTCGCGCTCGGCCTGGGAGGCGTCCTGGTCGCGGAGCACGACGAACAGCTCCGCGCTGCGCTGGCGGGTCAGCTCGATGTTGGTCGGCCCGCGTCCGCCGCCACCCCGAGACAGGTCGGTGGTCATGACGCCAGCGACGACCGCACGAGGAGGCGGACGGAGTAGCGTCCGGCGACGGCGTCGATCGCGGCCTCGTCGGCGAGGGTCGCGAGCACCTGCCAGCCGAAGCTCTCGTAGTCCGGCGCCTCCGGCGACTGCGCGGCGGCGATGGTGCTCGACGAGGCCGACGCCTCGGACACTGCGATCCGCAGGTCCTCGATGTCGTCCATGGTGAAGTCCAGCCGGGCGGCCAGGCCGGCGGCCAGGGTGCGCA
>DATLIG010000023.1:0-4986 GCA_035539555.1 Nocardioides sp.
GCCTCGTCGGGCAGCCCGGTGTCGTCGTGGATCACGTGCGCGATCAGGTCCGAGCACTCCCGGGTGACCCGGTCGATGCGCTCGCGGACGGCGGGGTCGTTGGTCAGGTCCGACTCGAAGACCAGCCGGAACTCGCCCTGCTCGCTGGCGACGTAAGAGAAGAAGGCATGCATGGTCGCGGCGACGCGCTGCTTGTTGTCGTCGGTGGACTCGAGCGCGTCGCGGGTGCCGGTGATCACCTTGTCGACCGCCTGGTCCAGCAGCGCCAGGTACAGGTCGAGCTTGCCGGGGAAGTGCTGGTAGAGCACCGGCTTGGAGACGCCGGCGCGCTCGGCGATGTCGTCCATCGCGGCTGCGTGGTAGCCGTGGGCCACGAAGACCTCGAGGGCGGCGGCCAGCAGCTGGGCGCGCCGCTCCCGCCGGGGGAGGCGGACGCCGCGGGGCCGGGACTCGTCGAGGTCGAACTGCTCCATCACCACGGACCCGAGCCTACTCGCTGGTAGCCCTCCGATCGGAGAGGTACCCCTCCCGCGAGCGCCTCGCTGCGGTCCGGTCCAGACGGTGGGACGCGGTGTCCGGTCCTTGGAACGGGCAGGGACCATGGAGGGCAGGGAACACCCGGGCCCGCCGCAGCGTTGGGACCGGGACGACCCCCCATCTACGAACTGTGCAACCGAGGAGCTGTCCCGTGAGCTTTCCCGCGCTGGTGGAGCCGGCCGCCGAGCTGACCATCGACGAGGTCCGCCGCTACAGCCGGCACCTGATCATCCCCGACGTCGCGATGGACGGCCAGAAGCGCCTGAAGAACGCCAAGGTGCTGGTCATCGGCGCCGGCGGACTCGGCAGCCCCGCGCTGCTCTACCTGGCGGCGGCCGGTGTCGGCACGCTCGGCATCGCCGAGTTCGACGAGGTCGACGAGTCCAACCTGCAGCGCCAGGTCATCCACGGCATGTCCGACCTGGGCAAGTCGAAGGGCCTCTCGGCCAAGGAGTCGATCCTCGAGATCAACCCGCTGGTCAACGTCGTGCTCCACGAGGAGCGCCTCGACAACGACAACGTGTTCGACGTGTTCAAGGGCTACGACCTCATCGTCGACGGCACCGACAACTTCGCGACGCGCTACATGGTCAACGACGCGGCGTACTTCCTGGGCATCCCCTACGTGTGGGGCTCGATCTACCGCTTCGACGGCCAGGCCTCGGTCTTCGCGCCCACGATGGCCGACGACGCGCCGTGCTACCGCTGCCTCTACCCCGAGCCGCCGCCGCCGGGCATGGTCCCGTCCTGCGCCGAGGGCGGCGTGCTGGGCGTGCTGTGCGCGTCCATCGGCTCGATCCAGGTCAACGAGGCCATCAAGCTGCTGATCGGCGCCGGCGAGCCGGCCATCGGCAAGCTGGTCATCTACGACGCACTCGAGCTCGAGTGGCGCAAGCTGAAGGTCCGCAAGGACCCCAACTGCGCGCTGTGCGGCGAGAACCCCACCGTCACCGGCCTGATCGACTACGAGACCTTCTGCGGTGCGATCTCCGAGGAGGCCGCCGACGCCGCCGTCGACGCCACCATCTCGGTCACCCAGCTCGCCTCGATGATCAAGGAGAAGGAGGAGGGCAGCCGCGACTTCGTCCTGGTCGACGTGCGCGAGCCCGCCGAGGCCGAGATCAACCACATCCCGGGCGCGGTCCTGATCCCCAAGGGCGACTTCCTCAACGGCACGGCGCTCGCGCAGCTCCCGCCGGTCGACTCCGGCAAGCAGGTCGTCCTGCACTGCAAGAGCGGCGTCCGCTCGGCGGAGTGCCTGGCGATCGTCAAGGGCGCCGGGTACGACGACGCGGTGCACGTCGGTGGCGGCGTGGTGGCCTGGGTCAACCAGATCGACCCGAGCCAGCCGTCGTACTGACGGACGGCCCGAACGCAACAGGCCCCGCGATCCTCCCGGATCGCGGGGCCTGTCGGTTCCCCGGTCAGTCGGAGGTCACGGGTTGGCGACCTCGACGGTGATGGAGCTGTCGGCGTTCTCCGCGGTGACGGTGGCCGTCACCCCGACCCCCGCGACCTTGACGGAGTTCTGCTCGTTGGCAGCCGTCCAGTACGCGTCGGCGTCGGTGTCGTCGAACGTCGCGATGCCCGCCACGGACGGCGCGCACGCCGCCAGCGTGTCGTACCCGCTGGTCGTGGCGACCTGCTTGTGCAGGCACACCTCGTCGGTCGCCGCCAGCCCGAAGGTGGCGTCGAAGGGCTCGCGACGGTTCGACGGGCTGGTGCCGTCGGGGTAGGTCAGCGAGTCGGGACGGGCGTCGACCGGCAGCGCGTAGCCGCCGCCCGGGTGGGCGCTGGTGTTGTTGTCGGCGTACGCCAGGTCGACGTACCAGACCAGCATGCCGTTCTGGTACGGGAACTGCTCGACCCAGTCGGGCCGGGTGATCCCCTCGGAGAACTGGTACGGCCCGACCTCCAGGGTCGCGTCGTAGCCGACGTACTGACGGTTCTCGATCAGGTAGTAGCGCGGCGTGGTCTTGGTCTCCGTGCCCGTGGAGGCCTTGAAGCCGTCGACCGTCCAGCCGTTGTCGCCGCTCTCGGCGCCGTCGGTGAACGTGCCCGTTCCCGTCGTGATCGCGATGTCGTCGAGGAACGCTCCGGCCTCGTTGACGCCGCCGTCGGTGTTGTAGCGGAAGCGGAGGAGCGACGCGGCGCTCTTCGCGCCGTAGGCCCACTTGTGCGACGACCAGTCGGCGTTGCCGGAGAGCGCGTCGAGCTGGGTCCAGGTCTTCCCGCCGTCGAGGGAGTACTCGACGTAGAGGTAGTCGTAGCCTTCCTCGATCTGCTGCCAGACGTCGGCCGAGACCGACACCCGCCGCGAGGCCGGTACCTCGCGGGTCAGCGTGTTGACCAGGTTGTCGCCGCGCCCGGAGTACCACGCCTTCGCGCCCGAAGCGGGGGTCGTGTACGTGTTCGTCGTGGTCTTGTCGGGCAGGTTGACCTTGACCGCCTGGTCCTGGCCGGTCGCGGTCTCCTGCGACGGCGACAGCGTGAACGTGCCGCTCTGGCCCGCGTCCACCTCGCTGTAGTCGAGCCAGCCGAGGAAGTACTTCTCCTCGGGGCCCATCAGGCCGGGCGTCGTGCCGATGTTGCCCTGCGCGTGGTTGAGCCACGAGCCGGACGACATCAGGGTCCAGAACCCGGTGCCGTTCTCGCCGCCCGCGGTGTCGTAGAAGTCGGGGAGCTCGAGGTCGTGGCCGTACTCGTGCGCGAAGACGCCGAGGCCGCCGTTCTCGGGCTCGACGGTGTAGTCGCCGATGAAGTACTTCGACTGGCCGACCTGCGTGCCGCCGTACAGGTTCTGCGTGCCGCCGACCGACGGGCCGGTCTGGCCGTAGAGGTTGCCGTTGACGTACCAGCGGTGCGACCAGATGGCGTCCTCGCCGCCGCCGCCCTCCTCGCCACCACCGGCGTGCACGGCCTGGAAGTGGTCGATGTAGCCGTCGGCCTCGTTGAAGTCGCTGTCGCCGTCGAAGTCGTAGCGGTCCCAGACGTCGAACTGCGCCAGGTAGGCGTCGATCTCGGCGGGCGTCTTGCCGGCCGCGACCTGCGCGTCGTACCAGGCGTCGGCGGTGTCGGCGATGAACGCCCACGAGCCGCCGTTGTCCTCGATCTTGTTGTCGCCGTAGCTCGACGCGTTGCCGGGGACGCTCACCCAGTCCTCGGTGGTCACGCTGACGCTGTAGCGACCGCTGGAGATCTCCTTGTAGTAGTTGCTGAACGACTCACCGTCGCCGTTGAACATCTCGTCGTAGTGGGCCCTGTCGAAGTCGTCGACCCAGTACGTCGAGTTGTCCTGCGCCGGGTCCGGCTGCGGGATCTCGTTGTGCTGGGGCCCCGGCGTGCGGCCGTACTTCCCCGAGCCGGTGGTCCCGAACTCGCCGAGCATGGTCAGCACCTTGTCGGTGCGGTCGACCGGGAACTCGACGTACTCGCCGTCGGCGAGCTCGACCACGGCACCTCCGTCACGCTGACGCTGGAGGTCGGCGCTGCCGTTGGCGAGCATCTCCCGGGCCTTGCGCATCTTGCGGCGCTGCTCCAGGGTCTTGGGGCCGGGGCGGTCGTGCTTCTTGCTGTGGGCCGAAGCCTGCTTCGCAGGGCCGTCGGCGGACGAGTCGGCCCGGGCCGGCTGGGCGAAGGCACTGCCGAGGGCGAGCGCCGCGGCGCCGGCCACGAGACCGGATGCCAGTTTCTTCAAGGGGACCTCCGAGAGGGATCGTTTCGCTGGACGAACGTGTGTCCGCGACGTACCTCACACGAAAATCGCCGGTCTCCGCAAGGGTCCTGCACAAATCTGAAGGAGCCGGGCCGCGGCCCGGTCGTCCCACCCGTCCCGCGCGTAACCGCGACGCGCCGTGGTCGTTGGTCAGGGCATCGCGGCCCCGGTGTCCCCGGGCCGTTGCGAACCGGTTTTCACAGGCGTTTGCCGCACCGAGGGAGCACCTGAGAGCCCCGTCCCGCGGACGGGGCTCTCGGCGTCTTCGGGGAGCGTCTTCGGGGAGCGTCGTCCGGGTGTCGCCGACGGGGTGTTGGATGGTCGGCGTGGACGAGGGGTACGTCGAGTCGGTGCTCGTGCTGGTCGAGCAGGTGCCGGAGGGCCGGGTGACGACGTACGGCGCGCTCGCGGCCGTCGCCGGTGGTGGACCGCGGCAGATCGGCTCGGTGATGGCCCGGTACGGCGCGCCGGTGCCGTGGTGGCGGGTGGTGCGCGCCGACGGCACGCTCCCCGACAGCCACGGCGACCGGGCACGGGAGAACTACCTCGCCGAGGGCACGCCGCTCCGGGCGAGCGGCGGCCTCGACATGCCCCGGGCCTTCTGGGACCCGGCGACGGGGGAGTGAGGCTCGGGTCAGGCGAGCGCGGCGATGGCCGCGTCGTAGTCGGGCTCCTGCGCGATCTGCGGCACGAGCTCGGTGTAGACGACCGAGCCGTCGGCGTCGAGCACGACG
>DATLIG010000024.1:0-2734 GCA_035539555.1 Nocardioides sp.
TCGGCCGACCGCACCTTCGCCTACGGCATCTCGATCCCGCGCGACAGCGCCGTGATCCGGCCGACCTGCTACGACGCCGACGGCAACGAGATCGCCGGCAGCGGCAGCTACGTGAAGTGGAACGAGGCCTACGCCTCGGGCGGCCCGGCCTGCACGATCCAGCAGTTCGAGCAGATCTCGCGCGTGCGCATCGACAACTACGTCGTCGTCGACTTCAACCAGTTCAAGGACATGGTCAACGCCCTCGACGGCGTCGAGGTCTGCATCCCGCAGGACATCGACGACCCGAACCACGACGTCCACCTCGAGGCGGGCACCCGCGAGATCAAGGGCAAGGAGGCGCTGACCTACGTCCGCGCCCGCTACCGCATCGGCGACGGCACCGACCCCAACCGCACCCGCCGCCAGCAGGCCTTCATCGGCTCGATGATCAACAAGGCGCTCACCGCCGGCATGCTGGCCCGCCCGGACCGCCTGATCCGGTTCATGAACGCCGCGACCTCCTCGCTGCAGACCGACTTCGACGGCATCGCCGAGATGGCCGACATCGCGCTCACCGCCAAGGGCATCGGCGCCGACAACATCAAGTTCGTCACCACGCCGTGGGTCTACTCCGACAAGGTCAGCGCCGGCATCGAGTGGACCCCCGAGGTCGACAAGCTCTGGCGCCTGGTCCGCAAGGACAAGCCGCTGACCTCGGAGTTCCTCAAGGACGCGCTCAGCGCCGGTGACAACCCCGACGGCACCCCCTCGGCCGGCAGCTCGGGCTCGGCGGGCAACGCGGCCACCGACGAGGCCAGCGGGTCCGCGAGCAGTGGTGCCTCCGGTGACGCCTCCGACGGGGCGACCGACACCGCGACCGACGGTACGACGAACGGCTCGGCCGGGCTCTCCGACGAGGGTCGCGCCGCCGCCGGGCTCTGCTGAGGAGCCTGGTCCCATGGCCGACCCCCGCGACCCGGACGAGCCGGAGTGGAAGCGCAAGCGCCGCCTCGCCGCGATCTTCGGTGACGTCGAGCCGTCGGTGACCTCCGACGAGAAGGACGACGCCCCGCCGGCTGCCGGCCGCGAGTCCGCGTCGGAGAAGTGGCTCAAGGACCAGGTGCCGCCCCACCACGGGCAGTAGTCGTCCCGCCCGGAAAAGTGACGGTGCCGCCCCACCCGGGAGGGCGGGACGGCACCGGTTGCGGCGCTGGGCTCAGCGAGCGGCGAGTGAGTCGCGGATCTGGGTGAGAAGGACGATGTCCGGGGCCTCGGCCTCGGGCTGGTCGGGGAAGAACCGCTCCTTGGCCTTCGTGTAGGGCATCACCACGAAGAAGTAGACGATCGCCGCCAGGATCACGAAGGCGATCACTGCCGTGATGAAGGTGCCGATCGGGATGCCGACGCCGTCGTCGTTCTTCCAGATGACGACGCTGTCGAAGTTGGGGTTGCCGCCGAAGATGCGCGACACGAAGCCCATCAGCACGTCGGTGAAGGTCTTGACGACCGCGGCGAACGAGGCGGCCATGATGAAGGCAACGGCCATGTCGACCAGGTTGCCGCGGAGAAGGAACTTCTTGAAACCGTCCATGTGATCTCTCCTCTTTCCGAGATTTCTCGTAGGTGGCGTGCTACGACTGCGAAGCAACCTAACTGCGACGCCACGTATAAGTCACGTAGGCAGCAACGGACGCGGACGTGACCTCGTACACGTCCTCCTGGGCCAAGCCGACCACGACCAGGCGTCCCGGCAGGGCACCGTCCCCGGCGTGGCGCGCGTCGGGAATCGCCAGCACCAGCGCGTCGTCGGCCAGTGCCTCGGCCGTCCCGGCCTGCGGATCGGTCGCCACCAGCGTGATCCGGTCGCCGACCGTGAGCAGCGCGGCCTGCCCCGCGTCGGACAGCCGCACGGGCAGTGCGACCGTGCCCGGCGGCTGGGCGGACGCGAGCCCGGCACCGACCAGGCGCACGTCGGTCACCGGCTCGCCGGCCCGCAACGGAGCCGCCAGGACCCGGCCCTCGGGGGCGTCCACCACCCCCTCAGGTACGACGCCGGGCGGCACGTCCACGTCGGCGAGGTCCCCGTCGGTGAGGACGTGGCCGGCAGGCAGGTCGCGGGCGGCGACCCGCACGGCGGTGCTCGCCGGTGGCGGCGGCGCGACGGTGTGCAGGCCGGCGGCGACCGCACCGGCGGCCAGCAGGACCGCGAGCGGGCGGCGCCGGCGGAGCACGCGGCGTCGTACCCGGGTCAGGGTGTCGGCGAGGCGGTGCCGCAGGGGCCGGGACGGTGCGGACGGGTCCATGCCCGCGACGCTAGGTCGTCCGCCGACCGCTTGCAGCGCTCATCCACAGGCCCTCGCGGGCCGGGGATCAGGCGGGGGAGGCCGCCGCGCCGTTCGAGCTCGACGAGGAGCTGCCGGAGGAGCTGCCCGAGGAGCTGCTCGAGCTGCTCGACGTGTCGGAGGACGACGTGGAGGCGGTCGACGACGAGCTGTCGGACGCGGTCGACGCGGCCGGCGTGGACGACGTGGTCGAGGAGCGGCTGTCGGTCTTGTAGAAGCCCGAGCCCTTGAAGACCACGCCGACGGAGTTGAACACCTTGCGCAGCACACCGTTGCACTCGGGGCAGACGGTCAGCGCGTCGTCGCTGAAGCTCTGGACCTGCTCGAACGCGTGGCCGCACTCGCTGCAGCGGTACTGGTAGGTGGGCATCGATGAACTCCGTGATGGCGCTGGCTTGGCACTCTCGACT
>DATLIG010000025.1:0-13740 GCA_035539555.1 Nocardioides sp.
GTACGACGACGGGCCGCTGCACGACTCCTACGCCCGCCGTTGCTGGGGCATCACCGCGGACTCCCGGCCCACGACGCACCCGGTGGCGGGCAACCCCGCCGAGGACGCGCTGTCGGCCCTGCAGAACTTCGACGGCATCTCCTACGCCCGGGGCTCCAACGTGCTGCGCCAGCTGGCCGTCCGGCTCGGCGACGACGCCTTCCTCGGCGGCGTGCGGGACCACTTCGAGCTGCACCGCTTCGGCAACGCGACCATGCACGACCTGTTCGCGAGCTGGGAGCGGGCCGCCGGCGGAGCCGACCTGGGCGGCTTCGTGCACGACTGGCTGCTGACGCCGGGCGCCGACCAGCTGAGCGTCGACCGCACGGCGGGTGCCGTGCTGCGGAGCTCGCCGCCGTCGTACCCGGCCGAGCGCACGCACCTGCTCGACGTCGCCGTCCACCGCGACGGCCGGTGGGAGGTCGCTCCGCTCCGGCTCGACGCCGCCGCCACTCCGCTCGCGGTCGGCGAGGCCCCGGTGCTGCTCGACGCGAACGAGACCACGTGGGCGATCTGCCCGCCGGATGCGGTGACCATGGCCGCGCTCCCCCACCTCGCGCCGGCGATGGAGGACCCGCGGCTGCGCGCGACGATGTGGAACAGCGTCCGGCTCGCACTCTTCGACGGGGCCCTCACACCCGGGCAGGTGGCCGACCTGCTGGTGGCCGCACCCCCGGTCGAGGACACCGCCAGCAGCGCCCGCGGGCTGCTGTCCTGGGTCGGCTCGACCGCCCTGCCACTCGCACCCGACGGCACCGTCGAGCGCTACCACCTGGCCGTCCTCGACGCACTCGACCGGGCGGCGCCCGGCTCCGAGATCCAGCTCTCGGCCTTCCGGCACGTCCTGCTCTCGTCCGGCGACGCCGACCGGATCGCCCGGTGGGCGGGCGGCGACGCCCTTCCCGACGGCATCGTGCTCGACACCGACCTCCGCTGGCGAGCGCTCACCCGGCTCGCCGAGATCGGCGCCACCGACCGGGCCGCGCTCGACACCGCACTCGCCGACGAGCCCAGCAGCGCCGCGACGGTCAGCCACGCCGGCGCCGTCGCCTCACTGCCGACCGTCGAGGGCAAGGACTTCGCCTGGGCGCGCGCGACCGGCGAGGTGTCGGTGCCCAACTACGAGATCGACGCCGCCGGGCGGGCGATGTGGCGCGTGGACCAGCGGGCACTGACCCAGCCGTACGCCGACGCCTACTTCGCCGACCTGGACGCCATCGTCGCGGCCCACCAGGGCTGGGTGCAGGGCACCGTCGTGACGGCCTACTTCCCGATCACGCACCTCGACACCGCGACCGTCGCGGCGGGGCGGGCGGCGCTGCGCACGGAGCTTCCGGGCGCCGTACGACGCCGGCTGGCCGACGCCGTCGACGAGCTCGAGCGCCGGGTTGCGGTGCTGGGCTGAGGCCGGGTCGCCCCTCCACGGCGCGCCCCGCGGGTTTGAGTCGGGCCCCGCTGTTTGACTGTTCCCATGGTCGTTCTGCTCGCTCTGCTCGTCGGTCTCCTGCTCGGTGTGGGGGTCGGCTGGCTGCTGCGCCAGACGATCGGCCGGGGCGGCGAGCCCGTCGAGGTCCTCGAGGCCCGGCACCACGCCGAGGTCGAGCAGTTGGCCCGCGACCACGAGCTCGAGGTGGAGCGCGCCACGGCCCGCCACGAGGCGGCCCTGGCCGACCTGCGTCACGAGCTCGACCGCGCGGAGCTGCAGCACCGCGCCGCGGTGGAGGAGGTGCGTGCCGCCGAGTCCGAGGTCCGCGCCGAGGTCCGTGCCGACCTCACCGCCGCATCGGCCACGGTCGACCAGCTGCGCGAGGCGCTCGAGGCGACGCGCCAACAGGTGCGCAGCCTGCAGGAGCAGCAGCGCCAGTCCCAGCAGGAGCGCGAGCGCGCGGAGAACGGCCAGACCCAGGTCCTCAAGACGCTGACCCCCGTCGTGGAGCACCTGCGCTCGATGCAGCGCAAGGTCGACGACCTGGAGAAGGCGCGGGTGAGCCAGCACACCGAGCTCGCCACCCAGATCAAGGCGACCCAGCGCTCGGTCGAGGACTCCCGCAAGGCTGCCGACACGCTCGCATCGGTGCTGAAGAACAATGCCGTCCGCGGAGCCTGGGGCGAAACCCAGCTGCGCACGCTCGTCGAGACGGCCGGCCTGCTCAACCGCGTCGACTTCGAGCTGCAGCACGCCATGGAGGCCGACTCCGGCGCCCGTCGGCCCGACATGGTCATCAACCTGCCCGGCGGCAAGCAGATGGCGGTCGACGCGAAGGTGCCCTACAACTCGTTCATGGACGCCCATCGCGAGGGGATCGAGCCGGAGCACCGCCAGCGCCTCCTCGAGGACCATGCGCGCAAGGTGCGCGGACACGTCGACACGCTCTCGCGCAAGGGCTACTGGACCGGCCTCACGACGAGTCCTGAGTTCACCGTCGCCTTCATCCCCAACGAGCAGCTGCTCAACGCCGCCCTCGACGTCGACCCGTCGCTGATGGAGCACGCCTTCCAGCAGGGCGTCGTGCTCGCCACCCCGACCAACCTGTGGGGACTGCTCAAGACGATCGCGTTCACCTGGAAGCAAGAGGCCCTGACCGAGGACGCCCAGGTGCTCTTCGAGCTCGGCCAGGTGCTCTACCGCCGCATCCTCAAGCTCGCCGAGCACGTCGACAAGCTCGGCCGCTCGCTGCAGCGCAGCGTCAAGGACTACAACGCCTTCACCGGCTCCCTCGAGCGCTCCGTCCTGCCGGCCGCCCGCAAGCTCAACGCCGCCGACCCGGTCGCCACCATCCCGGCGCCCAAGGAGGTCGAGGACGTCCCCCGCGCGCTCACCAGCGGCGAGTTCGCGGCGATCGCCGACCTCGACCGCGAGGAGCTGACGTTCGACTTCGACGTCGCCGACGGTGAGGTCGTCGACGACGCGCAGGCCGGCTGACGAAGCTTTACCATCCGCAACGGTGTCGGTTCCGAAGCATGAGTGACCTGTGTCACTCGAGCTCCGGAGGAACCACATGCGCACCATCCCGTCCAGCCCCGCCCTCGTCGTCGGCCTCTCCGTCCTTGCCCTGACCGTGGGCGGCACCTCCTGGGCCATGGCTCAGGGGGACCCTTCCGAGCAAGGCCGGCCGGGCCAGGAGCGGTGGCTCCTCGTCAACGCGAACGGCCAGATCGAGGCCCAGTCGGGCGGCTTCACGATCGCGGCGGCGTACCCGACCCTCGCGAACACCGCGACGACCGGCGACAACTCGCTCCGGGCGGCCGGCAACGTCTACATCGACGCCGGGGAGGACCTCGGCGACAACGGCATCACGGTGACCATCGCGCTGCAGAACCAGGTCGACCAGAACGGTGACGGCGTCACCAACGGGCGCGCCGGGGCGGCGGACGCCAACCCCGAGTTCTCCGGCGAGATCTCCGCGAGCGTGTGCGGCCTGGCCGGCGTCGTGGCCTGCGCGCCCGCCGGCACCAACAACACCGGGCACTTCGTGGTGAGCCCGCGCAACAGCGACGGGACCGTCACCCAGCCCGGTGCCCGCAAGCGGTTCTACGTCGTGGTCACGAGCGACTGAGGCCGGCGCCGACGATCAGGCGCTGCCCTCGAGGCTGACCCCGCCGGACAGGTCGACGGTCCGGCGGGTGTTGGCCAGTGAGGTGACCGTCGCGGTCCCGAGGGAGCCGTCGCGGTCGAAGACCTCCGCGGTGCCGGCGGCGATGCCCGCATGGGCGACGTGGTCGGTGGCGCGCAGCCCGATCGAGATTCCGGTGGGCCGACGGGACAGCGCGAGGTCGATGTCGGTGTTGATGTACTCCACCCCGCCCGCACCCCAGTTGGTGACCATGCTGGTGGCGTCGGCGACCGACGCCACGGCCTGGAACGGGGTGCACGCCTCGCCGTACACGATCGGGACGGCGATGTGCCAGGTCTGGTGGCGGCCGCCGTTCTGGTGGTCGCCGAAGTCGTCCGACCACGGGGCGTCACTGGCGAAGATCGGGACGTGGTGCTGGACGTCCAGCGGAGCCAGGTCGAGCGACGGCGGCGTCGGGCGCTCCTCGGGCGAGGTCCACACCGCACCGTCCGGGGACGCCGACGGCTGGAGGAACGTGCCACTGGCCCGTGCGACGACCTCGCCCTCCTGCTCGACGACCGCGTCAGCCAGCAGCAGCCGGGGACCTTCCTTGACGACGCTCGCGCGAGCGGTCGTCGGCATCATCCGGGCCGGCCGGAACAGGTCCACGTGGTAGCGCGCCGGCACCAGGTCGCTGCGCCCCGCGGCGTCGACCGCCTTCTCGAGGGCACGTGCCAGGAGCCCGCTGACCGCGACCCCGTGCATCTGGTCCGCGCGCCACAGGCTCTGCGCGAGCGGCAGCGGGACGAGCGCGTCGTCCTCGTCCCGGAACCAGGCAAACTGGAACACGTTCTCGTTTTCGGTCACGGGCCCATCATGCCGGATGGCCGCCGGGGATCGTGACCGCCGGGTCGTACGGCGTGCGGGTGTAGACGAACGTCGCGCACTCCAGGCTGCGGACGACGCCGCTGTCGGTGTCGCGGTGGACCAGCAGCCGCTCGCCGCGGTGATAGCCCTCGGCGCCGAGGAAGGCGCCGTCGACGTCGACGAAGCGCTCGTGGAGCTCAGCGGTGCGCAGGTCGCGCGCGACCAGCTCGCCACCCGTCCACTCGAACGCGAAGCCGGTGTTGCCCCAGAACCACAGTCCCAACAGCTCGCTGACCTCGGCCGGCAGCGGGAGCTGCGACGGGAACCACGGCGCGGCCGGCGGAAGGGCCAGGTCGCCCAGCAGGCTCGCCGGCACCCGCTCCGGACTCAGTCCGGTCGTCGCGTTGGTGAGCGCCACGACCGCGTCGCGGGTGTCCCGGTCGACGAAGAGCGACGCCTGGAAGCCCGGCATCGAACCGGTGTGCCCGACCATCGTGCGCTCGCCGACGCGTAGCACTCGCAGGCCGAGCCCGTAGGCGTCGGCCGGCGCCACGGGCGTTGCCATCTCCGCGAGCGTGGCCGCGGACAGCACGTCCGGGTGCCCGGTGGCGAGGAAGTCCGCCCACCGCAGCAGGTCGCCGACGGTGCTCCAGAGCTGGCCCGCCGCCGCCATCGCCGCCGTGTCGGTGTGCGGCTCGGTCGTCAGCGTGTGCGCGAAGTGGTCGACGCTGCGGCCGGGTGCGTGCTCCGCCGGAGGGTGGTACGACGTCGCGCCCATCCCGAGCGGCCCGAGCAACCGCTGCTGGACGGCCTCCCACCAGGTCTGTCCGCGCAGCCGGGCCACGACCTCGCCGAGCAACGCGAACCCGAGGTTGGAGTAGTGGTAGTGCTCCCCCGGGGCGGCGACCCGGCCGGAGCCGTCGTTGGCGGACAGCAGGTCGGCGACACCGCCCCCGTCGACGCGCTCCCACCACGGACCCACCGGCTCGCTCTGCAGTCCACCGGTGTGGGCCAGCAGCTCACGCAGCGTGGCCTCCGGGTAGCCGCACTCCGGCAGCGCCTTGCCCACCGGGTCGGCCAGGTCGAGCAGCCCCTCGTCCCGCAGCTGCAGGACGAGGACCGCGGTCATGGTCTTCGTGATCGAGCCGATCCGGTAGGCGGAGTCGACGCCCACCCCCGGCAGGACGGAGGAGCAACCGGCCCAGACCGGCGCTCCGTCGCGCGCCACCCCCGCCGCGACCGACGGCAGCCGGCCGGCGCCCTGGAGCGCGGCCAGCCGGTCGTCGTACACGGTCATTCGGCGTAGGCGTCCATCGGCGGGCATGCGCACACGAGGTTGCGGTCGCCGTACGCCTGGTCGATCCGGGCGACCGGCGGCCAGTACTTGTCGGCCGCCCCCGCGAGCCCGGCCGGGAAGACCGCGACCTCGCGGGAGTAGGCACGGTCCCACTCGCCGACCAGTGCACGGGCCGTGTGCGGCGCGTGGTGCAGCGGCGACGCGTCGACGTCCCACTCCCCCGCCGCGACGCGGTCGATCTCCCCCTTGATCGCGATCATCGCGTCGCAGAAGCGGTCCAGCTCGGTGAGGTCCTCGGACTCGGTGGGCTCGACCATCAGCGTGCCGGCGACCGGGAAGGACATCGTCGGGGCGTGGAAGCCGTAGTCGATGAGCCGCTTCGCGACGTCGTCGACGGAGACGCCCGTGGCCGCGGAGATGCCGCGCAGGTCGAGGATGCACTCGTGGGCGACCAGCCCGGACTCACCGCGGTAGAGCACCGGGTAGTGCTCGCCGAGGCGGGCCGCGACGTAGTTCGCGGACAGCACCGCGACGGCCGTCGCGCGGGTGAGGCCCTCGGCGCCCATCATCCGGATGTAGGCCCACGAGATCGGCAGGATGCCCGCGGACCCGAACGGGGCCGCGCTGATCGCACCGGTGCCCTCACGACGCTCGGCGTCGGGGTGCAGCGGGTGCGTCGGGAGGTACGGCGCCAGGTGCGCCCGCACCGCGACCGGACCCACGCCGGGGCCGCCACCGCCGTGCGGGATGCAGAAGGTCTTGTGCAGGTTGAGGTGCGAGACGTCGCCGCCGAACTTGCCCGGCTGGGCGTAGCCCAGCAGGGCGTTGAAGTTCGCGCCGTCGACGTACACCTGGCCACCGTGCTCGTGGACGATGTCGCACAGGTCGGTGATGGTCTCCTCGTAGACGCCGTGCGTCGACGGGTAGGTCACCATGATCGCGGCGAGCGTGTCGGAGTACTGCTCGCACTTGACCCGCAGGTCGTCGAGGTCGACGGTGCCGTCCTCGGTCGCCTTCACGACGACGACCTTCATGCCGACCATCACGGCCGAGGCCGGGTTGGTGCCGTGCGCCGACGACGGGATGAGGCAGACGTCGCGCTGCTCCTGGCCGTTGGCGCGGTGGTAGTTGCGGATCGCGAGCATGCCGGCGAACTCGCCCTGCGCACCCGCGTTCGGCTGGATCGAGACCCGGTCGTAGCCGGTGACCACGGCCAGCCAGCCCTCGAGCTGCTCGATCATCTGGCGGTAGCCGTCGGCGTCCTCGGCCGCCACGAACGGGTGCAGGTTGGCGAAGCCGGCAAGCGAGATGGGCTCCATCTCGGTGGTTGCGTTGAGCTTCATCGTGCAGGAGCCGAGCGGGATCATGCCGCGGTCGAGCGCGTAGTCGCGATTGGCCAGCCGCGCGAGATAGCGCAGCATCGAGGTCTCGTTGTGGTGGCTGTTGAAGACCGGGTGAGTCAGGAAGTCGGTGGTCCGCTCGAGGTCCTCGGGCAACCCGGCGGAGCCCTCGGCCGACACCTCCGTGACACCGAAGGCGGCCAGCACGCCGGCCAGGGTGGCCTCGCCGGCGGTCTCCCCGAAGGAGATGCCGACGGTGTCGGCGTCGACGAGTCGCAGGTGCAGGTCCGTGGTGCGGGCCGCGGCGACGACCTCGGCCGCGCGGCCGGCGACCCGGACGTTGAGGGTGTCGAAGAAGGTGTCGTTGACGACCTCGATGCCGGCCGCCTCGAGCGACGCGGCCGCCCGGCGGGCGAACCCGTGGATGTCGGACGCGATCTCCTTCAGGCCCTGCGGCCCGTGGTAGACGGCGTACATGCCGGCGGTCACGGCGAGCAGCACCTGCGCGGTGCAGATGTTGGAGGTCGCCTTGTCGCGGCGGATGTGCTGCTCGCGGGTCTGCAGCGCCAGCCGGTACGCCGGACGTCCCTCCGCGTCGACCGAGACCCCGACCAGGCGCCCGGGCAGCTGCCGCTCGAGGCCTTCGCGGACGCTGATGAAGCCGGCGTGCGGGCCGCCGTAGAACAGCGGGACGCCGAAGCGCTGGGTCGAGCCGACCACGACGTCGGCACCGAGGGTGCCGGGCGCCTCCAGCAGCGTCAGGGCGAGCAGGTCCGCCGCGACGACGGCGAGGCCGCCCCGCTCGTGGACGGCGTCGATGACCGGCTTGATGTCCGCGATCCGCCCGGACGCGCCGGGGTACTGGATGAGGACACCCGCCACCTCGCCGTCGGGCAGCCCGTCGGCGAGGTCGGCGACCAGGATCTCGACGCCGATGCCCTCGGCTCGGGTGCGCACGACGTCGATCGTCTGCGGCAGTGCGTCGGCATCGATGACGAACGGGCCCGAGGCCTTGCGATTGGCGCGGAAGGCGAGCGCGACGGCCTCGGCCGCCGCCGTGCCCTCGTCGAGCAGCGACGAGCCCGACGTGGTCAGCCCGGTGAGGTCGGAGACCATCGTCTGGAAGTTGATGAGCGCCTCGAGCCGGCCCTGCGAGATCTCCGGCTGGTACGGCGTGTAGGCGGTGTACCAGCTGGGGTCCTCGAGCACGTTGCGCCGGATCACCGCGGGCGTGACGGTGGCGTGGTAGCCCAGGCCGATCATCGGCTCGCCGGGGACGTTCGCCGCGGCGAGCGCGCGCAGCTCGGCGGCGGCGGTCTCCTCGTCGGCGGCGGTCGGCAGCTCGAGCGCGTCAGCGGAGCGGATCGACTTCGGGACCGCCGCGTCCATGAGGGCGTCGAGCGAGGCGAAGCCGAGACGGTCGAGCATGGACGCGACCTGGTCGCGGTCGGGACCGATGTGGCGGTTGACGAAGGGGGCACTCATCAGCAGGGGCTTCCTCGGGGATCGAAAAATATCGAGCCCTCCCCCTCTGTCGGCGCGTCGCTGCGCCTTCAGAGTTGCCTGCTCCGCACGGTCCGGGCGCCTGAGAGGTTCCGGGGAGGAATTGCCCCTTCGGCGCAGGCCCACGTCACTGACGCGTCCTGACTCTCCCGTGCGGGATGAACAGCACCTACAGGTTACAACGCTCAGGCGCGTCAGCCGACAAGCGCGGCAGCGTGGCGGGAGACGCGCGACGGCAGCGTGCCGCCCGCGTCATCGCGTCGAAGACGCCCTCGCGCCGTCAGATCGCAGTGCGGGCGGCGCGGCGGGCGGCGAGCTCGTCGCCGGCGACGTCCTCCGCCTGCTCGGTGTCGGTCGCGCTCTCGCTCGGGAGCTGCGCGAGCGTGCCCTCGATCTCGCGCCACACGCCGCCGATCGCGATGCCGAAGACGCCTTGACCGCCCTGGAGGAGGTCGATGACCTCGTCGTTGCTGGTGCACTCGTAGACCGAGGCGCCGTCGCTCATCAGCGTGACCTGGGTCAGGTCGTCGGTGCCGCGCTCGCGAAGGTGCCCGACCGCCGTGCGGATCTGCTGGAGCGAGATGCCCGCGTCGAGCAGCCGCTTGATGATCTTGAGGATCAGGATGTCGCGGAAGCTGTAGAGCCGCTGCGACCCGGAGCCCTTCGCGCCACGAACGCTGGGCTCGATCAGGCCGGTGCGGGCCCAGTAGTCCAGCTGGCGGTAGGTGATCCCGGCGGCGTTGCACGCCGTCGGGCCGCGGTAGCCCAGGTCGCTGGGCAGCGGGGAGACGTCATCGGTGAACAGCAAGCCCTGCTCTTCCGCGGCAGCGGTCGCCGCGGCCGTGTCCTGACCGACCTTCTCGGGCTGGTGCTCGTTCACGGGGTCCTCCGCAGGGGTTCGATCAAGGGGGTGCTCGCACAGGCATTGCACGGCTGTCATTCGACTCTTCAAGGTACGGCGCGGGTGAGGTGCCGGTCAAAGACGTCACCGGGCGTGTCGTCAAAAACCCTCAGGCTCAACTTGAGACTGAGGGAATTCCTCACTGGCCGGCTTCGAAGTCCTCCGGCGAGACGTGGTCGAGGAACTCCCGGAATGCCTCGACCTCGTCCTCCTCCTCCGCCGGCGCGGAGATCCCGGCCTCGGCGAGGACCTCCTCGGAGCAGTAGATCGTCGTACCCGTGCGGAGCGCGAGCGCGATCGAGTCCGACGGTCGCGCGCTGATCTCGGCGCCCGAGGCGAGGACGAGGGTCGCGAAGAAGACGCCGTCCTTGACGTCGGTGATCCGGACCTCCGACAGCTCTCCCCCGGTGGCGGCGAGCAGGTCCTTCATCAGGTCGTGCGTCAGCGGACGGGGAGGTACGACGCCCTGCTGGGCGAAGGCGATCGCGGTGGCCTCGACGGCCCCGATCCAGATCGGGACGTAACGGTCGCCGACGGTCTCGCGCAGCAACACGATGGGCTGGTTGGACGGCATCTCCACCCGGACTCCCAGGACATCCACCTCGCGCATGCCTCAACACTACCCGCGCGCGGATGGCGCCGCAGAGGCGCTCGGTGCGCGCGCTCAGATCTTGCGCAGGCCGGTCTTGACGAGGGTGGCGTGCAGGCGCACGGACAGCGCGGCAATCTCGCTCACGGCCTCCTCGCCGCGGTCGCGACCTGCTGGATGAGCCCGACCTCGCGGTCGGCGGCGGCCCGGAAGCCACGCAGGTGGCGCGGCTCGATCCCGAAGTCGGCGAGCGCGCTGGCGGTCTGGGCGATGACCAGCGCGTCCGTGTCGTAGTGCCCGGTCGCCGACGGGGTGATGAGGGCGAACTCCTCGAGCTGCGCGAGGAGGGCCTCGTCGATCTCGGCCACCTTGATGAGCTCCTTGCGGGAGAGTCGCAGCTTGTCACTGCGACGGAAGGACTCCGGAGCGGGCATGCCGTCGGAGCCGATGGCGACCGTCGGAACGGTCGGCACGACCGGCTCGGGCGCGGGCGGCTCGAGGCCGCGGTCCATCGCGTCGAGGTGGTCGCCGATCACCTTCAGCGGCAGGTAGTGGTCGCGCTGCATCCGCAGGATGTAGCGCAGCCGCGCGATGTCGGCCTCGGAGAACTTGCGGTAGCCCGCGGCCGTCCGTTCGGGCTTGATGAGCCCCTCGGACTCGAGGAAGCGGATCTTCGGGATGCTGATGTCCTCGAAGTCCGTGCGCAGCCGGTCGAGCACCTGGCCGATGTTGAGCAGCGGCTCCCGCTCGCCGTTGGTGGCGCGTCCAGCGACGCCGGCGACCACGGTCAGTGGCTCTCGTGACCTGCGAAGAACACCAGGCGGTACTTGCCGACCTGGACCTCGTCGCTGTCCTTGAGCTGCGCCTTCTCGATGCGGTCGCGGTTGACGTAGGTGCCGTTGAGGCTGCCCGCGTCCTCCACGGTGAACGAGTCGCCCGAGCGCCGGAACACCGCGTGGCGGCGCGACACCGTCACGTCGTCGAGGAAGATGCCGCTCTCCGGGTGGCGCCCTGCGCTCACCTCGTCGGCGTCGAGCAGGAAGCGGCTGCCCGCGCCAGGGCCCTTCTGCACGACGAGCAGGGCGTGACCGACCGGCAGCGCGTCCACGGCGGCGGCGTCGACGGCGCTGAGCGCGCGGTCCGAGGTCTCCACGCGGTCCGCGGGGAACACCGCCTGGATCGTCGCGGTCGAGTCCGTCGGCACGGGCGCGGTCGCGTCCGCCTCGACGAGACGGGTGCCGCACTGCGAGCAGAAGCGGGCGTCGTCAGGGTTCTGCCGGCCACAGGCGGTGCAGAACGGCATCTGGAACTCCTTGGGTCCGGAACGGCTAGTACGAACGTACCGGATCAGCCGTCGAGCTGGGCCTCGTAGCCGGCCGCGTCGAGAAGTCCGTCGAGCTCCGTCGCCGCGGCGGGGACGACCTCGAAGAGCCAGCCGGCGCCGTACGGGTCGTTGTTGACCAGCTCGGGCGTGGCGTCGAGCGCCTCGTTGACGGCGACGATCTCGCCGGAGACCGGGGCGTACACGTCGCTGACGGACTTCGTCGACTCCAGCTCGCCGCACGCGTCACCGGCGGCGACGGTCGCACCGACCTCGGGGAGCGAGACGTAGACGATGTCGCCGAGGGCGTCCTGGGCGTAGTCGGTGATGCCCACCCGGACCGAGCCCGCCGCGTCGCCCGGCTGGCGCAGCCACTCGTGCTCGACGGTGTACTTCAGGTCCGCGGGGTTCGTCATGGGGATGAGGCTACTGCCCTTGCTCCGGCAGGGCGTACCGAGGCTCTTGGCGAGTCGTGACCGCTTCGATGTCGACCGCCTTGAGCTCGCTCACCTCCATCGAGCCGCCGTCGTTCTCGACCTGCTTCTTCGGCCCCAGCGCGAACGTGAGCGAGTCGGCGAGGACGCCGGGCTCCCCGATGGCGTCGATGACGTACGGCGCCTCGATCCGCTCCCCGTCGACGGTGAAGCCGCCCTCGGTCTCCTCGAGCGAGGTCTGGGCGACGACGCGGACGGTGCCGTTGATCGCGATCGCCTCGGCCCCGACGGTGCGCAGTGCCTGGATGGTGTCGAGCAACGAGCCGAGGCGCACCCGGCCCTCGTCCTCGGTGATCGTGATCCGCACGCCGGGCCCGGTGACGGGCACCATGCCGGCGAGGATGTTGAGCGTGTCGACCTCGGCCTCGGCCTGGTCGAGCGCGGTCTGCCGCTTCGTGGTGTCGTCGCGCAGGTCGGTCGCGACGCCCTCGAGCCGGTCGATCTCCGCCTCCGCGCGCTGACGCGCGCCGCCGAGTCCGTCGAGCAGGTCGATGAGCTCCTGCTGGCGCAGGCCGGAGTAGGTCGCGTCGGTGTCGGTCACCCGGATCTGCGTCACCGCCGCGAAGCCCACCACCGCCATCAGCACGCCCGCCACGAGCTGACGCCGGGAGGGCCGCAGCAGCGCCCGCCGGAGTCGTTCGAGGGGTTCGTCAGGCATGGAACACGTGCCTCCGGATGGCGGCCACGTTGGTGAAGATCCGGATCCCGAGCACGACGATGACGCCGGTCGAGAGCTGGCCACCGACGCCGAGCCGGTCACCGAGGTAGACGATGCCGGCGGCGATCACCACGTTGCTGAGGAAGGAGACGACGAAGACCTTGTCGTCGAAGATCCCGTCGAGGTAGGCGCGCAGGGCACCGAAGACGGCGTCGAGGGCCGCCACCACGGCGATCGGCAGGTAGACCTCCAGACCCGCCGGCACATCGGGCTGGAAGACCAGGCCGAGCACCACACCGACCAGCAGTCCGAGCACCGCGATCACGGCGGGCCACCTCCATCGACCTTGGGATTCCTCTTCGGCTCCGCGAACCGGAGGGTCCGCATCGAGGCCGGTGCGGCCGGCAGCCGCAGGTCGTCCTCGTTGTCCATCTTCCACGAGAAGCCGAACTGGTTGGCAGTCGCCACGAACTGCAACGCGCTCGACGTGTCGACGAAACGCGACGACAGCGTGCCCTGGTCGCCGATGGCGAGGATCGTGTACGGCGGCGCGACACCGACCAGGTTGACCTCGATCGCGTCGCCCGAGGTGCTGATCGCACCGGTCCCCGTCAGCCGCTGGCCGTTGATCGAGACCGCCTCGGCACCGGCGGACCACAGCGCGTTGGCGATCGTGGCGAGGTCGATGCTGCGCACCGACTCGTTCGCGGAGGCGTAGGGCGAGTTGTCCACCGTCAGCCGCACGCCGTCACCGCGCACCGCCTCGAAGCCCGTGACGGCGCCGAGCGTCGCGTGCTCGGCCTGGACGTCGGCGTACCGCGAACCGACCGAGCGCAACGCGTCCTCGGCCACGAGGTTGTCGCTGCGCAGCGCGGCGGCCTCGTCCTGCAGGTCCGCGACCGACGCGCGCCGGGTCTCGATGCGGCTGATCAACGCGCTGCGGCTCTCCTGGTCGACGTCGGCGTTCTCCGAGGTCTGTACGGCGGCCACGGTCACCAGCAGCGCGAAGGCGGCCACGACACCGACGACCCCCGCCCGCAGGGCCCGCCCCGCGTGCTCCTCCGGCCCGCGCCGCGACGCCGCGACCTGGTAGTCGCGGTCCAGCGACTCCTGGGTGATGAGGGCCAGGAGCGGCATCCGTGCACGGTCGGCCGGCGCGGCGGGCTCGGTGGTCATC